>NZ_JBYSZG010000019.1:18815-115011 GCF_058786935.1 Rugamonas sp. FW305-51 | reverse complement strand
CCGCGCAGCAGCGTGGACTTGTAGGGCGGGTAAATCAGCTGCGGATGGATGCCGCTAGCGACGGTATCGAAATGCACGGTTCGTCTCCTGGTTGGGGTGGTAGGCCGGACCCGGTGTTGTGCGATAATCGCTCAAGGTGGCCGGTCGTTGATCGTGTTTCACTATCCTAGGTCGATGATGGGGCCGAAACAAGCGGTCAAATGCAGCGCATAGCCGTGGTTCGCACAGTTTGTGCGATATGCGCACAAATTGAGGATTATTTGATGGGCGACAGTGACAAGGGCACCGGCACGGGCACAGCCGCCGGCATCGACACAAGCATGCACGCCAACGCCAACGCCAACGCCAACGCCAACGCCAACGCCAGCATCGGTGTCAGCACCGGCGCTGGCACTGGGCTCGGCACCAGCATCGGTGCCGGCAACGACATTGATCCCGCTTCCGTCCCCGTGCCGCCGGCGCGCGACCTGATAGCGGGTCTGGACAAGGGGCTGCAAGTGATCGAGGCGTTCGACCAGGAACGCCCCAAGCTCACCATCAGCGAAGTGGCCGAGCGCACGGGGCTGACGCGGGCGGCGGCGCGGCGCTATCTGATCACGCTGGTCCACTTGGGCTACGCGCGCCAGCAGGACAAGGTGTTTTCGCTCACGCCCAAGGTGCTGCGGCTGGGCCAGTCCTATCTGCATTCGGCTCGCTTGCCGCGCATCGTCCAGCCCTTGCTGTACCGGCTGGCCTACGCGCTGGGCGAGGCCGCGTCGGCCGGGGTGCTCGAAGGCGATGAGCTGGTGTGCGTGGCCGCCGTCAGTGCTGGCCGCGTGGTATCGGCCACGCTGCAGCCGGGCACCCGGGTGCCGGCCTACTGCACGGCCAACGGGCGGGTGCTGCTGGCCAGCCTGCCGCAGGCGCAGGTGGAGCAGTACGTGGCAAGGGCACAGCCGGAGGCGCTGACGGAACACACCATCGTCAACAAGGAGCGGCTGCTGCTGGAGATCGCGCGCACCCGCGCGCAGGGCTACGCCGTCGTCAACCAGGAGCTGGAACTGGGATTGCGCACCATCGCCGTCCCGCTGCGCAATTTTCGCGGCGAGACGGTGGCGGCCATGAACGTGAGCCTGCATGCGGCCCGCATGCCGGTCGAGGAGATCGTCGAGCGCTGCCTGCCGTCGCTGTTGAAGGTGCAGGTGGAGCTGGCGGCGCTGCTGTAGGCGGCTGGCTGGCGGCTGCGCTTGCGGCTCAGAGGATGTCAGCGCAAAATGCCGCCGGCGTAACAATACGGGTCCGGCCGAAATGCCCGCGCTGCAGAAGGCCCGCCCGACGGTCTCCGGTTACCAGATAGTCCGCATCTCCGGCGAGCGCCATGGCAAGTAAGAATGCATCATTTGGGTCGTCGGCCTCTATGTCCGACGTGAGATGCTCCAGCACGATGGCGCGCTGAAGGTTGTTGACCATCGCTCCGACCCGATGCGGTTGCAGCACGGCCTGGAATTTTGGATATCGACTGGCCCTGCGCAGCTCGTCTAACTGGATCAGGGATGTGACTACTTGAAATCTGGCGGCACGCCAGGCGCGGTAAATAACGTCGGGGGCGCCGCGCGATGAAATCAGCGCGGAGAGCAACACATTAGTGTCGAGCACCACACGCATCAATTATCACGTGCCCATTGCACTGCTTCGTCAACCATGGCGCTCAATTCGTTTTCGGTTAAGCTGGCATTGGCCGCCTTTGCCTGCTCGGCCGTCAATTCCAGGATGTGGGCGCGAACGGCTGCTTCGATGAAGCGCGATAGCTCCCCTTTTCGTCCGCCACCCTGGCTTGCCAGGAAGGTGCGAAGCGACTGATCGGTTTCTGACGAAACGGCGATATTCCAACGTATCTGGCTCATAAGTCTTTAGAAAATAGTTTATCGGCCAAAGCAAATTGGACAGCTAATGCTTGCTGTCCATGCATGGCATCTACGCCTATGTAAGTTTATAGGCCAAATCGACGGCCAGTTCAAGCCGGTACGATAAACGAGAGCGCATTGTCCCGGGACCAAATATACGCGCGCACCGCGCGTCGCATCACGTCTTGCCGAGCGCCTGCTTCAATCCACCCCAGCGCGCCTGGAACAGGCCCGCGTCCATCAGTTTGACATCCCTGACGAGGGGCCGGAAACCCATATGGGCCAGCACGTCGCGTTCCAGGTCGATACCGGGCGCGATTTCCGTCAGTTCCAGGCCGTCCGCCGTCAGGCGCAGCACGGCACGTTCCGTCACGAACAGCACTTGCTGGCGGCGCCGGGCCGCGTCGAGGCCATTGAACGTGATCTGCTCGACCTGCTCGATGAACTTGCGCGATTTGCCCTCGCTGACGATACGCAGCCGGCCATCGCCCACCTCCACCTCCAGCCCGCCGGCAGTGAAGGTGCCGCAGAAAACCAGCCTGGGCGTGGCGCGCGTGATGTTGATGAAGCCGCCGCAGCCCACCGGCCGGCCATTGAATTTGCTGACGTTGACGTTGCCCCGGCTGTCCGCCTGGGCCAGTCCGAGGAAGCTGGCAGCGAGCCCGCCGCCGTCGTAGAAATCGAATTGCGCGGCCTGTTCGATGATGGAGTCGGGATTGTAGGCCAGGCCGAAATCGCCGAACTGCGCCGGCACGCCGCCGTTGATGCCGCTCTCTATGCTCAGTTGCAGCAGGTCGGCCACGCCTTCCTCGGCCGCGATGGAGGGAATGCCGGCCGGGATGCCGATGCCCAGGTTACTCACGGCGCCCGGCGCCAGCTCTAGCGCGGCGCGGCGCGCGATCACCTTGCGCTCGTCCAGCGCCATGGCCGCCAATGATCCCAGCGGCACGCGCAGGTCGCCGCACAGGGCCGGATCGAAGCCGGTGGCGATCGACTGCCTGTGGTTTTCCGGCTGGCCGATGACGACGTAGTCGACCAGCAGCCCCGGTACTTTCACTGTTTTCGGATGCAGGCTGCCGGCCCGCACCACGCGCTCGACCTGGGCGATGACGATGCCGCCGCAGGCGCGCGCCGCCTGTGCGATGGACAGCTGTTCGAGCAGGGCGCCTTCCTTGTCGAGCGTGATATTGCCGCTTTCATCGGCCAGCGTGCCGCGAATGATGGCCACGTCGATCCGGGGGCAGGGGTAGTGCAGCCATTCTTCGCCGCCGAATTCGACCAGCCGCACCAGGTCCTCGCTGCAGCGGCCATTGAGCTTGCCGCCCTCCTGGCGCGGATCGACAAAGGTGCCCAGCCCCACCTTGGTCAGCAAGCCAGGCGTGCGGGCGGCGATGTGGCGCGTCAGGTGCGACAGCGACCCTTGCGGGAAGTTGTAGGCCTCGACCTCGCCGTCGAACACCATCTTCATCATCTCCTTGCCGGTCTGGCCGAAGTGGCCGGCCACGGTGCGCCGGATCATGCCCGGATGGGCAAAGTGCACCATGCCGCCGTCGCCACCGTTGCCGATCGCGCCGCAGGCCCAGGTGGTCAGGTTGCGCGGCCGGCCGCTGGCCAGGAAGCTGCGCTCCAGCCCCTTGAGCACTTCCTCGGCCAGGCCCGTCATGGCCAGTCCACCCAGGAACAGGGTGGCGTCGTTCTCTATCAGGTTGCCAACGTCGTCGGCGCTAATGATCTTCATCCTGCTGCTCCCCGGTCAGTTTTCGTCACGCTTGCTTTTTCTTGATTTTTTATTATACTAAATAATCATTATGTTTTATAACTAAATTCGGAAGGCTTCAGCATGGATCCAGCACAGCAATCGAACGGGCTGTTAAACGTGACTTATGACGGTGCGGTCGCCTGCATCAGCATCAACCGCGCCGCCAAGCGCAATGCGCTGAGCGACGTGCTGATCGGCGCGCTGCGGCGCGCCTTCGAACAGCTGCCGGAGCCTGTGCGGGCCGTGGTGCTGGCTGGCGAAGGCGAGCATTTCTGCGCCGGCTTGGACCTGTCCGAGCTGCGCGAACGGGCCACTGGCGAGGCCATGCACCACTCGCGCATGTGGCATGCCGCTTTCGAGCAGGTGCAGTTCGGGCGGGTGCCCGTGATTGCCGTGCTGCACGGCGCAGTGGTGGGTGGCGGACTGGAACTGGCGTCGGCGGCCCATATCCGGGTGGCCGAAAGCTCGGCCTTTTACGCGCTGCCGGAGGGGCAGCGCGGCCTGTTCGTGGGCGGCGGCGGCTCGGTGCGCATCTCGCGCCTGATCGGCGTGCCTGCCATGACGGACCTGATGCTGACGGGCCGCGTGCTCGATGCGGAGGAGGGCCACCGGCTCGGCGTGTCGCAATACCTGGTGGCACCGGGGCAGGGCCTGGCCAAGGCCATGGAGCTGGCGCGCAAGGTGGGCGCCAATGCGGATATGACCAATTACGGCGTCATGCACGTACTGCCGCGCATAGCCGACCAATCCATCCAGGACGGCATGGTGACCGAATCGCTGATGGCGGCGGTGGCCGTCAGCGATCCGGACACGCGCGGCAGGCTGCTGGCCTTCCTCGAACACAAGGCGAGCAAGGTGCAGTTCAGGGCCTGAGCGAAAACCAAAAAAAGACAGGAGACACGCATGACCCACGCATCATCCCCACCGCGCTACCGCCCGCTGGCTTTCGGCATCGGCGGCGTGGACGTCGAACCCCGGGCCGGCGGCGCCGTCCACGTGCGCGTGCGCCAGGACCTTCAACCCTATCCGGAACGGATGGCCGACCGCCTGCGCCACTGGGCCGCCGTGGCGCCGCAGCGCAGCTACATGGCGCGCCGCGATGGTAATGGCGGTAATGGCGGCGAAGGCGCCTGGCGCCACATTCGTTATGCCGAAGCGCTGGACCATGCGCGCAGCATCGGCCAGGCGCTGCTGCGACGGGGCCTGTCGGCCGAACGGCCGCTGCTGATCCTGTCGGACAACGACCTGGAACATGCGATGCTGGCGCTGGCCTGCCAGTACGTCGGCATTCCCTATGCTCCCATCTCGCCGGCCTATTCGCTGCTGTCGCGCGACTACGACAAGCTGCGCCACGTGCTCCAGCTGCTGACGCCCGGCATGGTGTTCGCCGCCTGCGGCGCGCAATACGGCGCCGCCATCCGCGCCTGCGTGCCGGACGACGTCGAACTGGTGGTGACGGCCTCGCCGCCGCCCGGGCGCGCCGCCACCCTGTACGCCGATCTCGCAGCCACCCGCCCGACCGGCGACGTGGACGCGGCCTGCGCGGCGACGGGGCCGGACACCATCGCCAAGTTCCTGTTCACCTCCGGCTCCACCCGCATGCCCAAGGCCGTCATCAACACCCAGCGCATGTTGTGCAGCAACCAGCAGATGATGCTGCAGACCTGGCCCTTCCTGGCCGAGGAACCGCCGGTGCTGGTCGACTGGCTGCCGTGGAACCACACCTTCGGCGGCAACCACAACGTCGGCCTGGTGCTCTACAACGGAGGCACTTTGTACATCGACGATGGCCGTCCCACACCGCAGGGCATGGAGACGACGCTGCGCAACCTGCGCGAGATTGCCCCCACCGTCTACTTCAACGTGCCCAAGGGCTGGGAAGACCTGGCCTATGCGCTGGAGGCCGATCCCGCCCTCAGCGCTACCTTCCACAGCCGGCTGCGCATGCAGTTCTACGCGGCGGCCGCGCTGCCGCAGGCGATCTGGGACCGGCTGCACGCCGTGGCCGAACGCGATTGCGGCGAACGCATCGTGATGAACTGCGGGCTTGGCATGACGGAGACGGCGCCGTCGTCGCTGTTCGTGGTCCAGCAGCAGGTACAGGCGGGGCAGATCGGCGTGCCGCTGCCCGGCATCACCGTCAAGCTGCTGGCCGATGGCGACAAGACGGAGATCCGCTACCGTGGTCCCAACGTCACGCCCGGCTACTGGCGCGATCCGCGGCAGAGCGAGGCCGCCTTCGACGAGGAAGGCTACTTCCGCTCGGGCGACGCCGTGCGCTGGTTCGACCCGGCGCAGCCGGACCTTGGTTTCATCTTCGACGGCAGGGTGGCCGAGGACTTCAAGCTCTATACCGGCACCTGGGTCAGTGTGGGACCGCTGCGCGGGCGCATCCTACAGGAAGGCGCACCCTACCTGCAGGACGTGGTGGTGGCCGGCCAGGATCGCAAGGAGGTCGGCATCCTGATCCTGCCCAACCGCCAGCTGTGCCGCCGCCTTGCCGCGCTGGGCGACGGCGCCCCCGATGAGCAGGTGCTGCGAGCGCCGGCCGTGCGCGCCTTCTTCCAGGCCATGCTGGAGCGCTTGTACCAGCAGGGCACGGGCAGCGCCAACCGCGTGGCGCGGGCGCTGGTCCTGCTCGACCCGCCCAGCATCGACCAGGGCGAAATCACCGACAAGGGGTCGATCAACCAGCGCGCCGTGCTCACCCACCGCGCCGCGCTGGTGCAGGCGCTGTACGACGACGCCGACCCGGCCGTCCTCCATCCCCAATCCTGACCAGACAAGGACTGCAAATGACAAACAACGGTTTCTATGCCACTTTCGATGACGTATGGATGTTGGGCGGTGTGCGTACGCCCATGGTGGACTACTGCAGCCATTTCGGTGGCATTTCGCCCACCGACCTGGGTATCAAGGTGGCGCGCGAAGCGCTGCGTCGCTGCGGCGTACCGGCGGCAGATATCGGCTCCGTCATCACGGGCAATATGGCGCCGGGCGACTTCTTCCAGTACATGCTGCCGCGTCATATCGGCCTGTACGCGGGCGTGCCGATGGACGTCCCCGCGATCAACGTGCAGCGCATCTGCGGCACGGGCTTCGAGCTGATACGCCAGGCCGGCGACCAGATCGCGCGCGGCTATGCGGACGCCGTGCTGGTGGTGGGCACGGAGAACATGACGCGCAATCCCATCGCCGCCTTCGGCCACCGCACCGGTTTCAGGCTGGGGGCGCCCGTCGAGTTCAAGGACTATATGTGGGAGGCGCTGACCGATCCGGCGCCCGGCGTGACGATGCCGCAGACGGCGGAAAACCTGGCCCGTCAATACGGCATCAGCCGCGCCGACGTCGACCGTTACGCGGCGCTGTCGTTCGGCCGTGCCCTGGCCGCGCAGGAGGACGGCTTCCTGGATGGCGAAATCGTCGCCGTCGATAACGAGTCCTTTGAACTGGAGGGCTACGCCACCCGTAGCATCGCACTGCCGCCCAAGATTGGCGCGGTGACGCGCGATACTCACCCGCGTCCCTCGCCCGTGGAGGTGCTGGCCAAACTGCGTACCCTTTACGACGGCGGGGTGCAAACGGGCGGCAACAGCTCGGCCCTGGTGGACGGGGCGGCTGCCACCACCGTGGCCTCGGGCGCGTACGCGCGCGCGCACGGCCGCGCGCCGCTGGCGCGGGTGGTGGCGGCTGCCGCCGTCGGTGTGGCGCCGGAATACATGGGCATCGGCCCGGCCGCCGCGATCCGGCTGCTGCTGGCCCGCAGCGGACTGGCGCAGGACGATATCGGCGCCTTCGAGATCAACGAGGCGCAGGGCGCCCAGGTGCTTGCCGTCGAGCGGGAGCTGGGGCTGACGCGCGAACGGCTGAACGTCAACGGCGGCGCCATCGCGCTTGGCCACCCGCTGGCCGCCACCGGCGTGCGCCTCACGGTCACGCTGGCGCGCGAGCTGGCACGCAGCGGCAAGCGCTATGGCATTTCCTCGGCCTGCGTGGGCGGTGGCCAGGGCATTGCGCTGCTGATCGAAAACCCGGCTGCGAGATGAGTCGCACCGCAGCCATACCGCAGCCACACCGCGGCCACACCGCAGCCACACTGCAGCCGCACCGCAGCCACAACGCAGCCGCACCGCAGCCGCACTGCAGCCACACTGCAGCCGCACTCGAGCCGCTCTCCAGCCGCCCGTCGGCGTCAGGTTGGCCGCACCATCAATCACATCACAGGAGCATCACATGCAAATACAAGGTCAAGCCGCACTGGTAACTGGCGGCGCATCGGGATTGGGCGCGGAAACGGTACGCCAGCTGGCGCAGGCGGGCGCGCGGGTGGCGGTGCTGGACGTGAACCTGGAGGCGGCGCAGGCGCTGGCGTGCGAAGTGGGCGGCGTTGCCGTCCATTGCGATATCACCAGCGAGGCCGGCATGCGCGACGCGCTGGCCACGGCCCGCGCCGTGCATGGGCCGGCGCGCATCCTCGTCAACTGCGCCGGCATCGGCGGCGCCAGGCGCCTGGTGGGCAGGGACGGCCCCATGCCGCTGGACGATTTCAGCCGCATCGTCAACGTCAACCTGGTGGGCACCTTCAACGCGATCCGGCTGGCGGCGGCCGACATGGTGGCGCTGGCGCCATTGGAAGACCAGGAGCGGGGCGTGATCGTGTGTACTTCATCGGTGGCGGCCTACGATGGCCAGGTGGGGCAGGCCGCCTACGCCGCATCGAAGGGCGGCATCGCCTCGCTCACCTTGCCGCTGGCGCGCGACCTGGCGCAGTTCGGGGTGCGCGTGATGACGGTGGCGCCCGGCCTGTTCCTCACGCCGTTGCTGTACCAGCTGCCCGAAGAAGTGCAGCAATCGCTGGGCGCCTCCATCCCGTTCCCCAAGCGGCTGGGCAAGGCCAGCGAGTTCGCGGCGCTGGCGCTGCACATCGTGACCAACCTGTCGCTCAATGGCGAGGTGATACGGCTCGATGGCGCGCTGCGATTGCCGCCGCGCTGAGGCGGGCCCGCGCCGCCGCGCCGCCGCCCGGCCTTCGCCGCTCCGGTCATCGCCGCGTTGACGCGCCACCTTCGCCTCGCCGTCGCCCGGCGCAGCCGTCGCCGCGCCGGGGCTGCGTGGTAACATGCCGGCTGCCGGGCGGGGCGCCGCCCATCACTTTCATTGCCTGACCATGCCGCACAAGAAATCGCAACAACTTATCAGTTCCATCCAGGAGGCCGCGGAGCAGGAGCTCGACCAGAGCCTGCTTCTGAGCCTGGTCGGCTACAACTGCAAGCGCGCCTACCTGCACATCAAGCCCATGTTCGACAAGCGCATGGCCAAGTACGACTTGCGCCCAGTCGAATTCACGGTACTGAGCCTGCTCAAGGCCAATCCCAACATCAGCCAGAAGCGCTTGTCCGATGCGATCAGCGTGTCGCCGCCCAACGTGGCCACCCTGCTGGACCGGCTGGAACAGCGCGCGCTGTTGCAGCGCCAGCGCAACCCGCTCGACAAGCGGTCGCAGACGCTGGTGCTGACGGCCGAGGGCCTGCGCCTGTGCGACAAGGCCGAAAAGACAGCCAGCGAACTGGAAGCGACGGCATCGAACGCGCTGACCGACGCCGAGCGCGCCGAACTGATACGCCTGCTGCAGAAGATAGGCTGACGCCTCGCATACACTAAAAGTCCAAGGCTAGCGGCCCATCAAACTGCCGGCCTGGCGCTGGAAGTCCCTGGGCGCCAGCCCGATGCGGCGCTTGAAGAAGCGCGTGAAGTAGGCCGGATCGGCAAACCCCAGCGCATACGACACGGCATTGACCGTCATGGACGTGTAGGCCAGGTTGCGCTTGGCCTCCAGCAGTACGCGTTCATGTATCAGCTCCAGCGCCGACTTGCCGGCATGGCCGCGCGCAATAGCGTTCAGGTGGGCCGAGGTGATGCCGATCTGCCGCGCGTAATAGCCTACCGGGTAATGCCCTGCGTAGTTTTCCTCGATCAGCCGCTCGAACCGGGCGAAATGCCTGCCGCCTTTGTCGTTCACTTGCGCCGGCAGCAGCAGCATGGCCTTGCGGCTGGCCCAGACCAGGATGGTCGTCAGCAGCGCCTCTATTTGCCCCTGGCGGTGCGGCGCGGGCTGGCGGTACTCGGCCGCCAGCGCGCCGAAAGTCATGCGCGCATGGCGCCCGTCCGCATCGCCGGCCAGCGAGTGCAGGCCGGGCGCGCCCAGCACGGCCAATTCCTCGCCCAGGTGGCGCGCGATCCGCTCCAGCAGGGGATAGGCAATCGTGATCACGTGGCCCTGCGCGTGGCGGTTGAACTGGAAACCGTGGATGACGCGCTGCGGCACCAGCAGTACCTGGCCGGCGCGCATGTCGCACTGGGCTTCGTCGAGCGTGATGCGGGCGTGGCCCCGTTCCAGGAACAGCAGCTGGAACAGCCCGTGATGCTGATGCGGCACAATATGCCAATTGTGCAAGCTGCTGCGCGATGCGATCGATTCGCAGTGGACCAGGTCGGGTGTGATCCACTGTTCCGATTCGCCGTATAGCTTGAAGACTGGTACTTCGCCGGCTTTGTTCATGGCATCGCCCGTGACGGAAAGGGTTGGCGGCGGCGGCGCACGAAATAGGGCGCGATCCGCGAAAAGTCCAATATTAACGCCGAAATGTCCATTCCGTGAATTTCTCTTCGGGGCGACCATGCAGCCTGACCCCGCGGCGCACGGCATGGGCCGTCCGCGGGCTTTGAGGATACGGAAGATGAAAACACAAGTCGCCATTATCGGCGCCGGGCCTTCGGGATTGCTGCTCGGCCAACTGCTGCACCAGCAGGGTATCGCCACCGTGATACTGGAAGCGCGTACACCGGACTATGTGCTGGGCCGCATCCGCGCCGGCGTGCTGGAACAGGGTTTTGCCGACCTGCTGCGCCAGGCCGGGGCGGGCGCGCGCATGGACCGCGAGGGCCACGTACACACCGGTTTCGAGATCTGTTTCGACGGCCGCCGTGAACGGATAGACCTGCACGGCCTCACCGGCGGCAAGAGTGTGATGGTCTACGGCCAGACGGAAGTGACGCGCGACCTGATGGCGGCGCGGGAGGCCAGCGGCGGCATCACCATCTACGAAGCGGAGCAGGTGCAGCCGCACGACTTCTGCGGCGAGCGGCCCCGCGTGACCTTCGTCAAGAATGGCGCGACGGTGACCTTGGAATGCGACTACATCGCCGGCTGCGACGGCTTTCACGGCGTGTCGCGCAAGTCGGTGCCGCAGGACGCCATCAAGACCTTCGAGCGGGTCTATCCTTTCGGCTGGCTGGGCGTGCTGTCGCACACGCCGCCCGTGTCCGATGAGCTGATCTACGCCCGCCACCCGCGCGGCTTTGCCCTGTGCAGCATGCGTTCGCCCACGTTAAGCCGCTACTACGTGCAATGCGCGCTGGACGAAGACCTCGACACCTGGTCCGATCAGCGCTTCTGGGACGAGCTCAAGTCGCGCCTGCCGGACGACGTGGCGGCCCGCCTGGTGACGGGGCCGTCCATCGAAAAGAGCATCGCGCCGCTGCGCAGCTTCGTGGCCGAGCCGATGAAGTTCGGCCGCCTGTTCCTGGTGGGCGACGCCGCCCACATCGTGCCGCCCACGGGCGCCAAGGGCCTGAACCTGGCGTCGAGCGACGTCCACACGCTGTACCACGCGCTGCGCAGGACCTACCACGAGGGCCGCACCGACCTGCTGGAGAAGTATTCCGATATCTGCCTGCGCCGCATCTGGAAGGCCGAGCGCTTCTCGTGGTGGATGACGTCCGTGCTGCACAAGTTCGACGACGATGGCTTCAACCAGCGCATCCAGCAGGCCGAACTGGCCTACTACACCAGCACCGAGGCCGGCCGCACCACCATTGCCGAGAACTACGTCGGCCTGCCGTACGAGCCGGTCGAATAGGCCTGGCCGTCGCGTGGCGCCAACACTTGTGTGCCATAAAACGAACACTTAGTCGTATTTTTCATTTTATTTTCTCCGCCGCAAGCAGGTTTTCCGGTAGTATTTTGTAAAAACCGAACTAAACGTCGGTTTATGCCAGATGCGCAGGTCAACCAACAAGCGAAAGGAGCAGTACAGATGAAGAAGAAGGCAACCATCGCCATCCTCGGCGGTGCGGGCATGATGGGGCAGGGCGTCATCCGCGACCTGCTGTCGGAGCGCGCCATCGTGGGCATCGCCGAAGTGCGGCTGTTCGACACCAATCGCGAACGGATGGTGGCGCTGCGCGAACAGCTGGACGATTCCCGCCTCACCCTGCACGACCTGGACGTGGCCGATCCGGCCGCGCTGGCGCGCTCGCTGGCCGGCGCCGACATCTGCGTCAACGCCGTGCCCACGCTGGCCGGCCACCAGATGGCCATCTTCCGCGCCGCGCTGGCGGCCGGCGTCGACTACGTCGACCTGGGCGGGCTGGGCACCTACACCGTCAAGCAGCTGGAGTGGCAGGAGCGCTTCCGCCAGGCCGGCGTGGTGGCGGTGCTGGGCGTGGGCGCCGATCCCGGCATGTCGAACGTGATCTGCCGCGCCGTGGCGGACCAGCTGGATGAAGTGGACAGCATCAACCTGTACTGGGCCGCCACCCTGACGGGGCCGGAGAACCCGGTGCTGGTGCCGCCGTACAGCGTATCGACCGTGCTGGCCGAATACGCCCACCCCTGCATCCAGTTCCTGGACGGCCGCCACGTGGAATGCCTGCCCCAGACCGGCATCGAAACCATCGACCTGCCGCAGCCGTGGGGCCGCTGCGAGTTCATGTACTCGATCCACTCGGAGCAGCTGACGGTGCCGCTGGCCGACGGCATCCGCGAAAAGGGTATCCGCGAATTCACCTGGAAGTTGCACCTGCCGCAGCGCGAGCATGAGGCGTGGGTGGGCCTGGTCAAGGCCGGCTTCGGCGACTTCGAGCGGCCGGTGGAAGTGAACGGCGTGGCCGTGCGTCCGCTCGATGTGCTCAACGCCGTCATCAGCCGCAATATCGCCGAGAACCAGGAACGCATTCCGCAGCAGCAGAGCCACGAGATCCACTTCGCCATCGGCCATGGCCGGGTACGCGGCCAGGCCGCCACTGTGCGCTGCCAGGTCATCGTCCGTCCCGATCCCATGTACGACGGCTATGTGGACGCGGCCACGTCGATGAACGCCTCGATCGCCGTGCAGCTGATGCTGAGTGAGCCGCGCCGGCCCGGCGTGTACGCACCGGAAGCCTATTTCGACGCCACCAGCTATTTCCGCGAAGCGGAGAAGCGCAAGTTCGCCATCACGCTCACGCGCGATATCGCCTGACCGGGCAGGGGGAGACATGCGTAACCTGCTCTACATCGACGGCGCCTTCGTCGAACCGGCGGCCGGCGTCTTCATGGACGTGGTGGACCCGGCCAGCGAGGAAGTGTTCGCCCGCGCGGCGGCCGGCACCCGGGCCGACGTGGAGGCGGCCGTGCAGGCCGCGCGCCGCGCCTTCGACCACGGACCGTGGCCGCGCATGCCGGCCGCCGCCCGCGCCGACATCCTGCGCCGGGTGGCGGCCGACATCCGCGCCAACCTGGAGCAACTGGCGCTGCTGGAGATGCGCGACAACGGCAAACCGCTCAAGGAGGCGCGTTGGGATATCGGCGACGCGGCGTTCTGTTTCGAGTATTACGCCGACATGGCCGAACAGGCCGAGGCGGACGGCGAGACGGCGGTCGATGTGGGCGACGCCCGCTTTGCATGCCGGGTGCGCAAGGAGCCGGTGGGCGTGGTGGGCGCTATCACGCCCTGGAACTTCCCCTTGCTGATGGCGGCGTGGAAGGTGGCGCCGGCGCTGGCGTCGGGCTGCTGCGTGGTGCTCAAGCCGTCCGAACTGTGTCCGCTCAGTTGCGGAGAATTGGCGCGTTTCTTCCACCGCGCCGGCCTGCCGCCCGGTGTGTTCAACCTGGTGACGGGCCTGGGGCAGGAAGCGGGGGCGCCGCTGAGCGAACATCCCGGCATCGACAAGCTGGCCTTTACCGGCTCCGAGGCCACGGGGTCGCGCGTGATGCAGGCGGCGGCGCGCGACATCCGCAACGTCAGCCTGGAACTGGGCGGCAAGTCGCCGTTCATTATTTTCGCTGACTGCGACCTGGACAAGGCGGTGGAGTGGATACAGTTCGGCGTGTTCTGGAACCAGGGCCAGATCTGTTCCGCCACTTCGCGCGTGCTGGTCGAGCGGCCCGTGTATGAAGCCTTGCTGGCCAAATTGAAGATGGCCGCCGAGCGCATCGTGCTGGGACCCGGCGGACGGGACGGCGTGCAGATGGGGCCCATCGTATCGGCCGGCCAGTACCGGCGGGTGCTGGAGGGGATAGCGCGCGGGCGCGCGTGCGGGGCGCGGCTGGTCACCGGCGGCGGCCGGCCGGCGCACCTGGCGCGCGGCTATTTCATCGAGCCCACCATCTTTGCCGAGGTGCCGCTCGACAGCTGGATCTGGCGCGAGGAAGTGTTCGGCCCCGTGCTGTGCGTCCATCCGTTCGACACCGAGGAGAAAGCGGTGGCGTTGGCCAACGACACTCGCTACGGCCTGGCCGGCGCCGTGATGTCCGACGACCTGGCGCGCTGCGACTGGGTGGCCAGGGAACTGCGCGCCGGTGTAGTGTGGATCAACTGTTCGCAGCCCACGTTTACCCAGCTGCCGTGGGGCGGCTACAAGGCGTCGGGCCTGGGCCGGGAGCTGGGGCGCCACGGTTATGAAGCCTTCCTGGAGGTCAAGCAGATCGCCAGGTTTGACCATGGCTGCGACTGGAATTGGTATCGGCAGGGGGCGCGCGGCGGCTGAACGGCGCGGCCACGGCGGGCGGCCGCCGTGATTGTGTACGCGTCCGCTGGCAGGCCTCACTTATTTTTACAACAATGTCATAAATCGCTGGAAACTGAACAATTACTCGGTTATATTTGTATCCAGTCGCTGTTAATAAAAAAGGTACATGGTCGGTAAATGAATGGGCGAACGTATCCCGCCTGGCTTTCAAATCCGATTAAAAATTCGACTTATAACAAGCTAGAAAGTGTCCTGTCCGAATCCCGGACCAGGGCACGCCCATGATCAGATTGGAGAATATGAAAATGGCTCACCCGAATACTTCCTTTTGCCCGCACCGTCCTGCCTTCCGGCCTGACGCACTGCGTAGCCTGATTGCCTGCGCTGCATTGCTGGCCGCGGCCGGCGGCCAGGCGCTGGCTGCCGATGCCGCCCACCTGGGTACTACCCTCACGCCGCTCGGCGCCGAGGTGGCCGGCAACAAGGACGGCCGCATCCCGGCCTGGAAGAACGAAACGCAGGCCAGCGACGGCTGGGCATGGGGAAAACTGCGCAAGGACTACTGGAAGTACAAGAACGATAAAGTCCTGTACACGGTCAACGCCGCCAACCTGGCGCAGCATGCCGATGCGCTGACGCCGGGCCAGCAGGCCCTGCTCAAGCAGAACCCGGGCTTCCAGATGGAGGTCTACCCGACCCGCCGCAGCTGCGGCGTGCCGGACTTCATCGCCGAGAACACCCGCAAGAACGTGGGCACGGCCAAGCTGGGCGACGATGGCTGGAGCCTGAAATCGGCGGTGGTACCGGGCACGCCGTTCCCCGTGCCGGCCAATGGCGCGCAGGCCATGATGAACATGAAGATGCGTTACCGCGGCGTGGGCGTGGATTTCCAGAACGGCTACACCTTCGTGTCGCCGCGCCGTGGCAGCGAGGACTGGATACAGGCCGGCTTCGAACAGACCTACTTCTTCCCGGCCGGGAAAAAGGGCTCGAACAACCTGGCCGACGTCGGCAACATCGAATACTTCACCTACTTTAGCTACAAGTCGCCGGCGGCGCTGGCCGGCCAGGCGCTGGCGGCCAGCATCTATCTCGATACGCCGAGCAGCGAGACGTTCTATTACTTCCCCGGCCAGCGCCGCGTGCGCCGCCTGCCGGCCTACGCCTACGATGCGCCGCAAATCGGCTTCGAGAACCAGTACCTGCTGGACGAGACCAATATGTTCACCGGCACGCTGGACCGCTTCGACTGGAAGATCTCCGGCAAGAAGGAAGTGCTGGTGCCGTACAACGTGTTCGGCGTGTACGACTTCAAGGCCAAGATCCAGGACGTGGTACAGCGCAATGCGCTGGCCACCAGCACCCGCCGCTACGAACTGCACCGCGTGTGGGTGATCGAGGCGACCGTCAAGCAGGGCGCGCGGCACGTTTCGCCCAAGCGCACCTTCTATCTTGACGAAGACAGCTGGAACGTCGTGCTGGCCGAGGATTATGACGTGCAGGGCGCGCTGTGGAAGGTGAGGGAGGGCTACCTGGTCCCGGTCTACGAGACGGGCACCTGCGACGTGCTGGCGTTCGGCCAGTACAACCTGCCCGAAGGCCGCTACATCTTCGACTTCAACACGGTAGGCGCGGGCAGCGACGTGAAATGGCTCACCGAGACACGCGGCGAGCGCATGAAAGCGTCCTTCTTCACCTCTGAAAACCTGCGAGCCATCAGCGACCGCTGATCCGCCAGCCAACCCGGGAGAGTTCCATGAACAAGCCAATTATCTTGGCCTGCGGCCTCGGTGCGCTCGTCGCCAGCGTGGCAGCGCGTGCCGAAACCTTTAACACCGGCTTCGTGTCGGGCAGTTTCGATTCCACCATCAGCGTCGGCACCGGCATCCGTACCAGGGGCCCGGATGCGGGCCTCATCACGGCCGGCAATACGGGCGGTCCGGCCGGCGTGCTGTCGCCGACCAGCAGCCTGGGCGACCAGGGCGACCTGAATTATGCCAGGCACGATGCCTTTACCACCTACCTGAAAGGCTCGCACGAGCTGCTGCTCAAGTTCCCCGAGGACTGGACGGCGATGGGGCGGGTCAGCTGGCTGCGCGATTTCACGGCCACCCATACCACCGGCTGGACCAGCGCCACCACGCCGCCCGGCCTGGACGACAACCTGGCGCCGGACGCCCGCAAGGACTTGCGCTTCAAGGCGCGGCTGCTGGACCTGTGGGTCAGCAAGAAGTTCGACATCGACGACCACATGCTGCGCATCCGCGCCGGCAACCAGGTCATCAGCTGGGGCGAGAGCCTGTTCATCCCGGGCGGCATCAACGTCACCAATGCGGTGGACCTGATGCGCCTGTCGCAACCGGGTACCCAGATCAAGGAAGCGATCCTGCCGGCGCCCATTGTCAGCGCGGCGGCGGGCCTGGGCCATGGCCTGAACGCGGAAGCCTACGTGCAGCTGGGCTGGAACGCCAACTACATGCCGCCCACGGGCAGCTACTGGTCCACCTTCAACGGCCTGGGCGCCGGCCATGACGACTACTTCCTGCAGGAGACCAAGGCCCGCAACGGCGGCCAGTGGGGCGTATCGCTGCGCTACCAGCCGACCGGCACGCAGCTGAACCTGGGCGCCTACGCCATCAACTACCACGACAAGTCGCCGTCGTTCACCTTCAACAATCCCAATGGCGCGATGGGCTGGGTGTATGGCGAGGACAGGCGCCTGTATGGCCTGTCCGCCAATTTCCCCGTCGGCGACTGGGCGGTCGGTTCCGAGCTGTCCTACCGGCCGCGCGACGGCGCCACGCTGAACGCGGCCACCACGGCCTGCTCCTCGCAAGGCGGCAACTGCTGGGTCGACACGGCACGCATGCAGGCCGCCGTTACCGGCATGTTCAGCCTGACGCCGGACACGGCGCCGGCCATCCTGCGCCTGCTGCACGCCGATTCCGGCACCCTGCTGGCCGAGGCGGTGGCGATCCGCTTCCCGCACCTGCAGAACCAGTACGGCGACGACCTGGTGTCGGCCGGCGGCTGGGGCTGGGGCCAGGAATATTCGCCCACCGGCACCCCGGTGGCCGTGGGCACCCGCAATTCCTCGGGCGTGAACTTCGACTTCAGCTGGGTGTATGACGGCTCGCTGGTGCCGGGCTGGCAGGTGGTGCCGGAGGTGTACTACTTCCGCGCCCTTAGCGGCCGCACGCCCAACGGCGCCGCCACGTTCATGAAGGGCGCGCAGTCGGTCAACTTCACGCTGAGTTTCATCCAGAACCCGGCCAACTGGCAGGTGGCCGTCAACTACGCGCGCTTCATGGGCGGCAATGCGGTGTTCGACCAGCCTTATCGCGACCGCAGCTTTGTCGGCGTGACCATCTCGCGCAACTTCTGAACGGACTGGAATGGACGACAACATGACTAGGGAGCCGCTCATGACCCGACCTGCGCCGCGCTTGCTGGAGCGTTTCGAAGCGCTCTGCTTCGGGCAGCGCCGGCTGCTCATGGCCGCGTTGCTGGCGCTGACGGTGGTGATGGGCTGGCTGGGCTGGCAGCTGCGGATGGAGGCCGGCTTCGAAAAGCAGATGCCGACCAACCATCCGTATGTGGAAACCTTCCGCACCTACCGCAACGACGTGATGGGGGCCAACCGCCTCAACATCGTGGTGCGGGCGCGCCAGGGGACGATCTGGACGGCGGCGGGACTCAAACGCCTGTATGACGTGACCCAGGCCGTGACCTTCCTGCCGAACGTGGAGCGGCTGGGCGTGCAGTCGCTGTGGACACCCAACTCCTTCGTCAACGAGATCACGGAGGAGGGCTTCCGCGCCGATCCGCTGATCGACGGCAGCGTCACCCCGGACCGGCTGGACGAAGCGGCCATCGCCAAGATACGGGCGGCGGCGGCCCAGGGCGGCTTTGTCGGCACCCTGGTGTCGCGCGGCCAGGACAGCGCCATGATCAGTGCCGAACTGCTGGAGACGGACAAGGACGGCAAGAAGCTCGACTACGTGGCCTACAACGGCATCCTGGAGCAGCAGATACGCCAGCACTACGAGGACGCCGGCTTCACCATCGAGATCATCGGCTTTGCCAAGCAGGTGGGCGAGATCGCCGATTCGGCCAGGTCGGTGCTGAAGTTCTTCGCCCTGGCCCTGCTGCTGACGGCGGGCGCCGTGTACTGGTACTGCCGCTCCATCCTGTTCACGCTGTTGCCCATCGCCTGTTCGCTGACGTCGCTGGTGTGGCAGTTCGGCGCCTTGCACCTGCTGGGCTTCGGGCTCGATCCGCTGGCCGTGCTGGTGCCGTTCCTGGTGTTCGCCATCGGCGTGTCGCACGGCGTCCAGCAGATCAACTTCATCGTGCGTGAAGTCTCGCTGGGCAAGAGCTGCATGGACGCTTGCCGCGCCAGCTTTTCCGGCCTGCTGGTGCCGGGCACGCTGGCGCTGGCCACGGCCCTGGTGTCCTTCGTCACGCTGCTGCTGATTCCGATTCCGATGGTGCGGGAGCTGGCCATCGCCGCCTCGCTCGGCGTGGCCTTCAAGATCGTGACCAATCTGGTGATGCTGCCGGTGGCGGCTTCCTACTGCCGCATCGACAGGTCCTATGCCGACGCCGCCATGGCGCTGCGCGAGTCCCGCGCCGGCTGGCTGCGGCTGCTGGCGCGCATCGCCCGGCCGCGCAATGCGGCGCTCTGCCTGGGCGTCGTCGCGGTCATCTTCGGCCTGGCCGTGTGGCAGAGCCAGGGCCGGGTCATCGGCACGGTGGAGCCGGGCGCGCCGGAATTGCGGCCCGATGCACGCTTCAACCGCGACGCGGTGGCGATCGCCAGCAACTACGACACGGGGCTGGACTGGCTGACCGTGATCTTCGAGGCGAAAGCGATTGCCGGCGGCAGCGAGGGCCTCGGCGACGCCGCCGGAGCCGCAGGGGGAGGGCAGGGCGTGGGCTACTGCGGCAACGTCAACATCGGCCTGTTCCAGGACCGCTTCACCTGGGCCATGCAGCCGGTGGCGGGCGTGCTGTCCATCGCCTCGTTCTCGGACCAGATGAAGCAGTACAACCGCGGCTACAACGAGGGCAATCCGAAGATGGAGTCCATTCCCATCGATCCGGCCAACTTCGCGGCGCTGGCGACGGAAATCGCCCGCACCCGGGGCACCATGCGCAAGGACTGCAGCATGACGGCGGTGCACCTGTACCTGACCGACCACAAGGCCGTCACCATCAACCGCGTGATCGCAGCCGTGGAGGCGTTCGCCGCCAGCCACAGCGAACTTGGCGTCACCATCCGCCTCGCTTCCGGCAATGCGGGGGTGCTGGCCGCCGTCAACGATACGCTCGAGCACAGCGAGTTACCGATGATGCTGTATGTGTACGCGGCCATCGTGCTGCTGGTGCTTGTGACCTATCGCGATTTCCGCGCCGTGCTGGCCTGCTGCCTGCCGCTGACGGTGGGGACCTTCATCGGCTATTGGTTCATGAAGGAGCTGCAGATCGGCCTGACGGTGGCCACCTTACCGGTGATGGTGCTGGCGGTGGGCATCGGCGTCGACTACGCGTTCTATATCTACAACCGGCTGCAGCTGCACCTGGCGCACGGCCAGCCCATCGTCAAGGCGCTCGAACACGCGATCCTGGAAGTGGGCACGGCGACCATCTTCACGGCCGTGACGCTGGCCGTCGGCGTGGCCACCTGGTCGTTCTCGGCCCTGAAGTTCCAGGCCGACATGGGCAAGCTGCTGGCCTTCATGTTCATGGTGAACATGGTGATGGCGATGACGGCGCTGCCCGCCTTTGCCGTGTGGCTGGAACGGCTCTTCCCGCGCAAGCGGCCGGTCCGGGTTCCCGGCCTGCTCCAACACTGACCGCACGAGGGACGCGATGATGAATCAAATGAAAACGCGATGCAACGGCAAGCTGCTGGACGCCCTGGCCACCTTGCTGTCCGCTCTGACGCTTGCCGCGGCGGCAGGCGGTAGCACCGCTGCCACCGCCGCTGCCACCGCCGTTGCCGCTGCCGATACTGCCGGCGCTGGCGCGGCTGGTGTGGTTGGTGGCGCTGGCGCGCCGGTTGGCGCCTGGCCGGTGAGTCTGCGGCCGGCCGAAACGGCGGCCCATGCGCACCAGGCAGGCATGCTGGCCGCCGCCTGGGCCGGGCCGCGCGCCGTGGCCGTCGGCGCGCACGGCATCGTGCTGCTGTCGGACGACCAGGGCAAGTCCTGGCGCCAGGCCGGCAAGGTGCCGGCCGACGTGACGCTGACGGGCGTGTCCTTTGCCACGGAAAAGGAGGGCTGGGCCGTGGGCCACGCGGGCGTGGTGCTGCACACGGTGGACGGCGGCGAGCGCTGGGAGCTCCAGCGCAGCGCGCCGGACCAGGACCGGCCCCTGTTTGCCGTGCACTTTTTTGATGCCTCGCACGGGGTCGCCGTGGGCCTGTGGTCGCTGGTGCTCACCACCGGCGATGGCGGGCGCCACTGGACGGAACGCCAGTTGTCGCCACCACCGGGCGCGCGGCGCGCGGACCTGAACCTGTTCGGCCTGTTCGCCGGTCCCGGCGGCGCGCTGTACGCGGCGGCGGAAAAAGGCTATGTGCTGCACACGGATGACCAGGGCGCCAGCTGGAACTACCTGGCCACCGGCTACCGCGGTTCGTTCTGGACCGGCACGGCGCTGGCCGACGGTGCGCTGCTGGTGGGCGGCCTGCGCGGCGCCCTGTACCGCAGCGCGGACGCGGGCCAGCACTGGTCGCGCATCGACACCGGCACAACAGCCTCCATTACCGGCATGGCGCGCACCGGCAGCGACGGCGGCGTGCTGGCCGTGGGCCAGGACGGCCTGACGCTGCGCAGCGACGACGGCGTCGCCTTCCGCGCCGGCTACCGGTATGACCGCCTGCCATTGAACGCACTGCTCCCCAACGCCGGCTTCACGCCGCCACTGATGTCCGCCATGGGGCCGGCCCCGGCGGACGCGAAATAGACCGCAACCTACAACCAGAGGAAATCGATGTCCAACCTGCCAAGAACCGAAGAACTGTGCTACCTGCCCGCCACCCGGGCGCTGGAACTGTTCCGCCAGCGCGAGCTGTCGCCGGTGGAGCTGCTGCAAGCCTACCTGGAGCGGGCCGACCAGCTGGAACCCGTGCTCAACGCCTTCAGCGCCCAGCGCCGCGAGGAAGCACTGGCCGCCGCGCGCGAGGCTGAACGGGCCTACGGCAGCCGCTCCGCCAATCTCCGTCCGCTGGAGGGCATACCCGTCGCGCTGAAGAACGAACATACGCTGTGCGGCTGGGTCACCACCAAGGGCTCCTGGCTGCAAGGTTCCACGCCCGACACCGTCAACGCGCCCATCACCCAGCGCCTGCTCGATGCCGGCGGCGTGATCCACGCCCAGACCAACGTGCCCGAGTTCTACATGGCCGGCTTCACGCGTTCGGCCCGCCACGGCGTGACGCGCAATCCGTGGAATCCCGCCCTGACGCCGGGCGGCTCCAGCGGCGGCAGCGGCGCCGCGCTGGCGGCCGGCCTGACGGCGCTTGCCTCCGGCTCGGACATCGGCGGCTCGATCCGCATCCCGGCCAGCTACTGCGGCGTGGTGGGCCTCAAGCCCAGCTACGGCCGGGTGCCCGTCACGCCGATCGCTTATGCGCTGCACACCATGAACCACATCGGTCCCATGGCGCGCACGGTGGCCGACTGCGCCCTGATGTTCAACGTCATCAACGGTCCCCATGTGGCCGATCCCGCCACCGTCGGCCCGAGGCTGGAAGTGCCGCTGACTTTCGATACGGTCAAGGGCATGCGCATCGCCCTGTCCCACGACCTGGGTTTCGCCACCGTCCATGACGACGTGCGCATGGCGCTGGAACAGGTGGTGCAGGCGCTGCGCGAGCAGGGCGCCATTGTCGAGCCGGTGCAACTGGGCTGGGACATGCGCACCGCTGATGCCGTCGATTACCGGCTCGGTTACGAAACGGGTCGCGAATTCGCCGGCCGCATCCTGACCCAGGAGGCGGAAACGAGCGACTACATCCGCCACTTCGCCGCCGCCGGCCTGCGTGTGACGGGCGAGCAGTACCTGGCCTCGAACGACACGGTGGGTCGCATGTATGAATCGATGGCCACCGTCATGACCAGTTACGACGCCCTGATCTGCCCCACGATGGCGGGCATCGGCAGCGCGGCGGAAGGGGAGAAGGACAGCATGACCCTGCTGCGCACGGACGCCTTGACTTACCCCTTCAACCTGCTGAGCCGCCATCCCGTGCTGAGCGTGCCGTCCGGCGTGGCTCACAACGGCGTGCCGACCGGGGTCCAGATCGTCGGCCGCACCTTCGACGAAGCGACTGTGTTCCGCATCGGCGCGGCGGTGGAGCAGGCCATCTGGCGCGGCCGCCGGCCCGACACGGCGGCCACCTGCGCCACCGCCCAGGGAGATCGCTGACATGAGCACCGCGAGCGACAACGGCGAAGGCGGCTCGCTCAAGCGCGCACTGAGCTACCGCGACCTGGTGTTCTATGGCCTGGCCTACACGGCGCCCGTCGCGCCGTTGACCATGGCCGGCTTCGTGTGGAGCGAATCGGGCGGCCTGCCGGTGCTGGCCTACCTGCTGGGCGCACTGTGTGTGTACTTCACGGCCAGCAGCTACGCCGTGATGACGTCGGCCATGCCCAGCGCCGGTTCCGTGTACGGTTTCGCCAGCGGCACCATGGGGCCGTTCGCCGGCTTCATCTCGGGCTGGATGATACTGCTGGACTACCTGCTGGTGCCCGCGTTCACCTACGCCCTGTGCGCCGTCAGCCTGGAAACGCTGGTGCCGCACGGCGACCGGGCCACGTGGATCGTGCTGTCGGTGGGCGCCACGTTCGCCGTCAACTGGTTCGGCATCAGCGTCACCTCGCGGGTCAGCATCGTGTCGGTCGTGCTGCAGCTGCTGCTGGTGGCCGGCGTGGTGGTGCTGTTCCTGTTCGCGCTGCACGGCGGCCGGGGCAGCGGGGCACTGACGCTGGCGCCGCTGTACGCGGCCGGCAATGTGCATGGCGCCAGCGTGCTGGCCGCCACCTCGATCTGTGTGATGGCCTACCTGGGCTTCGACGCCGTCTCCACCCTGGCCGAGGAAGTGCGGGACCAGGACAAGGGCGTGATCGGCAAGGCCATCCTGACCAACCTGGCCCTGACCAGCACCATCTTCGTGCTGACCTCCTGGGTGATGGGCAACCTGATGGCGGGCTTTCCCATCCAGGACCCGGCCACGGTAATCTACGACATGCTGACGGCCATCTCGGGCCGCGAGGCGGCCGTCGCCCTGGCCTGGTTCCTGGTGATCGTGGTGGGTGTGCCCAACGTGCTGCCGATGCAGGTGGGCGTGGCGCGGGTGCTGTTCGCCATGGGCCGCGACCGCACCTTGCCGGCGGTGCTGGCCAAGGTCCACCGCCGCCACGGCAACCCTTACGTGGCCATGATCGTCTCGACCGCCGTCTCGCTCACCATCGCGCTGGTCATGCGCAACCGGATCAGCGAGCTGGCCATCTTCATCAGCGTGGGTGCGCTGGTGGGCTTCATGTTCGTGCATCTTTCCGTGCTGGTCCACTTCGGCCGCCGTCCCGGCCGCAGCTGGTGGTCCCACCTGGCCGTGCCGGTGGTAGGCATCGCCGTGGTCCTCACGATCCTGTCCAACCTGAACGCGGTGGCCCTGGCTGTCGGCGGTTGCTGGCTGCTGGCCGGCGTCGCCTACCGGCTGGCCACGCGCGGCAGAGCTGGTGTTGTTGGCGTTCCCGGTATCGAGACCAGTCGCGGGTCCTGAAACATTCGCGATGCAGCTGTCCCATCTCAAAACAACTTGAAAGAGACAACATGGCACACTCTCCCCTGAAACGTATCCTGGCGTCCGTGATGGACGTGGCCCGCCTGCGCAACGCGCATGGCGTATCGAATGAAGAGGCGCTGGCGTTGCAGCGCAGCCGCCGCCAGATGCTCAAGCTGTCGGCCGCCGGCTCGGTGGCGTGGTTCGCATCGAGCCCGGCGCTGGCGGCCGTTGGCAGGCATGCCGCCACCAGCGACGCGCACCTCGTCATCGTGGGCGCCGGCCTGGGCGGCCTGGCCTGCGCCTATGAGCTGAAGAAGGCTGGTTTCAACGCCACCGTGTACGAGGCGTCGGATCGCCTGGGCGGGCGCTGTTTTTCCAACACCACCACCTTCCCCGGCCAGGTAGCGGAAAACGGCGGTGAGCTGATCGACACCGACCACTTCGAGCTGCGCAAGCTGGCGTTCGACCTGGGGCTGACGCTGGACGACCTGAATGCCTACGACAAGGACATGGGCGGCGAGATCACCTTCTGGATCGACGGCGGCCGCTACACGTGGGACGAGCAGGTCAACGATTTTTCGGCCGTCTCGGCCCAGTTCGACGCCGACAACCGCGCCGCGCCCTGGCCGCAAACCTACGACAACCACACCCAGCGCGGCTGGGAGCTGGACCACATGTCGGTCACCGACTACATCAGCCAGTACATACCGGGCGGCCTCGCTTCCCGGCTGGGCAAGCTGCTCAAGCTGTTGATGGACGCCTCGGCCGGCATCGCCGCCACCGACACCAGCGCGCTGGACCTGGTGGGCTTTTTCGCCCAGCGCGGCTCGGACGAGCGCTTCCATATCCGCGGCGGCAACGACCAGGTGGTGAGCCGCATGGCCGCCACCCTGGCCGCGGGCCAGATCGTGCGCTGCCACGCGCTCACGCGCATCGTGATGAACGGCGACGCGACCTACACGCTCACCTTCAGGAACGCCAACGGCAGCATCGATGTGGCGGCCGACCATGTGGTGCTGGCGCTACCGTTCTCCATCCTGCAAAGCACCGTGGACTACAGCTGCGCGGGCTTCGACAGCCGCAAGGTGGCCACCATCCAGGACTTCAGGATGGGCATGCACGCCAAGTTCCAGATGCAGTTCAACCGCCGCATCTGGCGCGAGCAGGGCTACACCGGCCTGACCGACAACGACACGGGCTACCAGATCAGCTGGGAAGTGACGCGCGCCCAGCCCGGCAACGAAGGCATCCTGACCTGCTTCTCGGGCGACCAGGTGGCGATCGCCATGAACGACAGGCCGCTCAGCCAGAAGGCGGACGATACGCTCAACAGCCTCAATCTGGTCTTCCCCGGCATCAAAGCGCTGTGGAACGGGCGCGTGATCCTGAACTACTGGCCCGGCTACCAGTGGACCAAGGGCGCCTATTCCGCCCATCCGGTGGGCAGCTACACCACCAGCTACGGCTACGCGGGCGTACGCCAGGGGAACTGCCACTTCGCGGGCGAACATGCGTCGGTCCAGCATTCCGGTTTCCTGAACGGGGCCGTGGAGACGGGCCAGCGCTGCGCCAGCGAAATCATCCTCGCGCTGCGGGGCAATTGATCGGAGGACTGTCCGCCGCCGTTTATTCAACTGCGGCGGCGGGCAGTCCTGCCATACGCGCGGTCCAGCCGCCATCATCAGACTACCGGAACCACCATGTCAGCGAATAACTCCAGTTTCAATCCGCATCATCCGCAGATCTACCTGAACGGCGCGTACGCGGCGCCGCTCACCGGTCAGCACAAGGATGCGGTCAATCCGGCCACGCTGGCCGTCGTCGGACGCTATCCCGTGTGCGGGGAAGCGGACGTGCAGCGCGCCGTGGCCGATGCCAACGCGGCCCAGCAGCAGTGGAAGCGCACCGACACCCAGAGCCGCGCGGCGCTGCTGCACGGCGTCGCCCACGCCATCGAACAATCGGCCATCCGCGACGAACTGGCGCAGCTGATGTGCCGCGAGATGGGCAAGCCCTATCCGGACGCCGTGGGCGAACTGTCCATCTGCGCCTCCGTATTCCGCTACTACGCCGAGATGGCGCGCGACGACGGCGGCACCGTGGCCGGCACCAACCAGCCCGGCTCGTTCCAGCACATGCGCTATGAACCGTATGGCGTGAGCGTCCACATCCTGCCGTTCAACTATCCCGTGCTGCTGCTGTGCTGGACGGTGGCCGCCTCGCTGGCGGCCGGCAACGCCTGCATCATCAAGCCGGCCGAAGCGACGGCCCTGTGCACGCTGCAGTTCATGGCCCATTTTGCGGCGCTGCCGCCCGGCCTGGTGGCCTGCCTGCCCGGTAACGCCGCCACGGCGCAGGGCCTGATCCAGTCGCCCGGCACCCATGCCGTGGCCTTCACGGGCAGCGTGGCCGCCGCGCGCGCGGTGGGCGCCGCCTGCGCCCAGCACATGAAGCCGTGCGTGCTGGAGGCGGGCGGCAGCGATCCCATGATCATCTCGCGCCACGCGCCGCTGGAAGTGGCCGCCGCCGGCTGCGTCAACTCCGCCTTCCTGCTCAGCGGCCAGGTGTGCACCTCGTCCGAGCGCTTCTTCGTGGTGGACGAGATCCACGACGCCTTCGTGGCCGAATTCGCCCGCCGCACGCGCCGGCTGCGGGTGGGCGACGGCATGGGCATGGCGGAAATCGGCCCGCTGGTGAGCGAGGCGGCACGCGACAAGGTGGCGCGCCTGGTGCGCGAGGCGGTGGAGCAGGGCGCCCAGGTGGTGTGCGGCGGCCGCATTCCGCCGGACTGGCCCAGCGGCTGGTTCTACGAGCCCACCATCCTCACCGGCGTCACGCCGCAGATGGCCATCATGCGCGAGGAGTGCTTTGGCCCGGTGGCCGCCATCTGCCGCGTGGCCGACTTCGACGAGGCGCTGCGGCTGGCCAACGATACGGAATTCGGCCTGGGCGCGTCCGTCTTCACCACCGACCTGGCCGAGGCCATGGAAGCGGCCGACCGGCTCGAATCGGGCATGGTCTGGATCAACAACCCGCTGATCGACAACGACGCGCTGCCTTTCAGCGGCAGCAAGCTGTCCGGCCTGGGATGCGAACTGGGACGCCATGGCCTCAATGCCTTCCGCCGCACCAAGATGGTCATCCTCGACCACCAGCCCCGCATCCACGACTGGTGGCTGCCCCGCCCGGACGACGCTTTCTACCCGGCCCGCAAGGCCGCAACGCAATGAACAACCCCATACCAGGAACCGCCATGTACGATACCAACTACCTTTCCGCCACCGAACTGCTGTCGCGCTTCCGCGCCGGCACCCTGGACCCGGTCCAGTATTTCGACGTGCTGTCGGCCGCCGCCGAACGCCAGCAGGCCACCGTCAACTGCGCCGCCGGCCTGTTCTTCGAGCAGGGCCGCGCCCTGGCGCACGAGGCGCGGCGCCGCTACGCGCAAGGCACGGCGCGGCCGCTGGAGGGTGTGCCCGTCATCATCAAGGAAGAGACCAGCGTCAAGGGCTGGCCTCGTCCCCTGGCCTCGCTGGTGTTCAAGGACCGGGTGGCGACAGAAAACCATCCCATCGTCGACAAGCTGTTGGAGGCCGGCGCGATTCCCTATTTCCAGGCCACCAATCCCGAGTTCTGCGTGCTCGGTCACACCTGGAGCAAGATGTACGGCGTGACCCGCAACCCGTGGGCGCTCGACTATTCCTGCGGCGGTTCCAGCGGCGGCTCCGGCGCGGCGCTGGCGGCCGGCGTGGCGCCGCTGGCCACGGGCAGCGACATGGCCGGCTCGATCCGCCTGCCCGCTTCGCTGTGCGGCGTGTATGGCTACAAGCCGCCATTCGGCCGGCTGCCCTGCGCGCCGGGCGACGAATACATGGTGCAGGCCGTGGAGGGGCCGATGACGCGCAGCTTCGACGACCTGGTACTGATGCAGAACGTGCTGGCCGGTCCCCATCCCGCGTCCTACACCACGCTGCCGTACACGCCGCTGCCCACCGAATACGGCGACCTGGCCGGCATGCGCATCGCCTACTGCCCGGCGTTCGGCCATCCTGGTCTGGCGCCGGACATCGAACGCAACCTGTTGCGGGCGCTGGACGGCCTGCGGGGGCGGGGCGCCATCGTCGAGGAAGTGACATTGCGCTGGGACCTCGATGAAATCAACCACGTGCTGCTGGACGGCCTGCGCGCCATCTTTGTCGACGAATTCATGACCGACATCGGGGACGCCGACGCGGCAAAACTGTGCAGCTACGCCACCCACCTGCGTGACCAGGCGCTGCAGGGCCGTGCTTCCGTCATGCCCAGCGCCGCGCTGGGGCTGCGGCTGCACCGCGATATGCAGGAACAGGTGTGGGGCAAGGGTTATGCTGCCTTCATCTGCGCCTCGATGCTGACCACGGACCTGGCGGCCGACCAGGACCCGGTGGCCGAACCGGTGCTGGAACGCCATGGCTACCAGATCGACGCCTACCTGGGCTGGTGCCTGACGCCGCCGTTCAACCTGCTCAACCGCTATCCCGTGCTGGCCGCGCCCACCGGCCTGTCCGAACTGGGCGTGCCGACCGGGATGCAGATCGTGGCCAATGCCTACGACGACGAAACGGTGTTCAAGGTGGCGGCCAACCACGCCCGCGCCGGCAGCTCGCAACTGTTCGTGGAACAGTTTCCGGCCATGGCGCGAAACGCGCGCAACGGTGTGGCATAATCGGCGCTTTGGAACCAACTCTCAACCCAACCCGGATCAGCATGCCCAACAAGAGCTCCCGCGCCAGGGAGGAATCCGCCGCCGGCAAGCCGAAAGCGGCGCCTGCCGCCAAGCGGCGGATTCCTCAGCAAGAGCGCGGACACAAGACGATAGAAGTGATCCTGCAGGCCGCCGGCCAGGAGATCGCGCGCGGCGGGCTGGCCAAGCTCACCACGCGGCGCATCGCCGAGGCGGCCGGCTTGTCGGTGGGCGGCCTGTATGAGTACTTCCCCAACAAGGAAGCGGTGGTCCATGCCCTGGCCAGCCAGTGGCTCGAGCGCATCAAGGACGCGATCGCCGCGATCCATCCCGACAAGACGGGATGCGTGGACCTGATCCGCTACCTGGGCATGGTGTACGACGCGGTGCGGCCCCATTACCAGCAGGTGCCCGGCGTCAGCGTGCTGATTTCGCTGCTGGCCTCCGTGCCGGCCCTGCAGGCGCTGGAGGATGAGATCGACCTGCAGGTCAATGCCTTGCTGACGGACGCCATTGCGCACCTGCTGCCTTACGTGGGCCGCGACCAGTGCAGCATCATGGCCCGTACCATGACCATCCTGGACCACTATCTGCTGATCGAAGCTATCATGCGCGATCCGGCGCACGCCGCCCTGTTCGATACGCACCACCGGATCTGCCAGCACGCGCTGGCCAGCCACCTGATCCTGCTCAACGAGCAGGCGCGGACGGCAGCCAACGGCGGCGCACCCAAGTCCTTCCCCCAGCCGGCCTCGTGGCCGGCACCCCGTCCGGAAGCTCCGCCGGACGTCACCTGAGTAGTTCCCTCCCCGCGGCGGACGGCCGGCCCTTGCGCCGCGCTGTCCCGCCACCTGCATCTCCAGTCTGTACCCGATGACCGGCAACGGCCCCTGGCCGCCGGTATAACCGCTGCTCCCGCGGCAGCATCCACACACAGGAACCAAGACCATGCAAGCCAACCACGCTTACTCGAAAGACCTGCTCGCCCGCGAACCGTATGCCCGTTTCCTCGTCACCGACATCGACGGCGTCTGCCGCGGCAAGCACCTGTCGGGCGAAAAGATCGCCAGCATGCTCGATGGCGGCGGCACCATTGCCAGCGCCGTCTTCGGCTGGGACATCCAGGACCAGCTCTACAACAACGTCAGCTTCACCGGCTTCCATACCGGCCTGCCCGACGTCGGCCTGGTGCTGGATCCGGCCACGGCGCGCCGCCTGCCGTGGGATAACAACTGCTGGCTGTTCCTGGGCGAGCACACGCGCCAGGACGGCTCGCCGCTGGCGATCTGCCCGCGCCAGGTGCTCAAGCGGGTGCTGGCCAGGGCCGATGCGCTGGGCTATTCGGCCCAGGTGGGCGCGGAATTCGAGTGGTTCGTGCTGGCCGAATCGGAGCAATCGGTGCGGGCCAAGGGCTACCGCGACCTGCAGACGGCCACCCAGGGCCTGACCAACTATTCGCCGTTCCGCATCGATGCCCAGCAAGCCTTCGTGCGCGACCTGTTCACCAACCTGAACGCCATCGACGTGCCGCTCGAAGCGCTGCACACGGAGGCCGGGCCGGGCAACTTCGAGGCCGCCATCCGCTACGGCGACGCGCTCAAGACGGCCGACCGCGCCGTGCTGTTCAAGGAATCGGTGCGCGAGATCGGGCGCCGCCACGGCCTGCTCAACACCTTCATGGCCAAGTTCTCGATGGACTACGCGGGTTGCGGCCAGCACCTGCACCAGAGCCTGTGGCGCGACGGCGTCAACTGCTTCTACGACGAGGGCGCCGAGCACCGCATGAGCCAGACCATGCGCCACTTCATCGCCGGCCAGCTGCATTGCCTGCCGCACCTGCTGCCGATGGTGGCGCCGTTCATCAACAGCTACAAGCGCCTGGTGGACCACAACCTGGCCCCGGTCAAGCCGACGTGGGCGGTGGACAACCGCAACGCCTCGCTGCGCGTGATTCCCGGCAGCCGGCACGCCATGCGGCTGGAAACCCGCACCCCCGGCGCCGACGCCAATCCCTATCTGGCGATCGCGGCGGCGCTGGCCTCGGGCCTGTACGGCATCGAGCACAAGCTGGCGCTGGACGCGCCGCCCGTCTCCGGCGCCAACGGCGGGGCGGAACAGGTCGAACGCCTGCCCCGCACGCTGGCCGACGCCACGGCCGCCATGGAGCGTTCGCCGCTGGCGCGGGAGTTGTTCGGCGAGGAATTCGTGCGCCATTTCGTGGAGACCCGGCAGTGGGAGATCGCGCGCTTCAACGAAAGCGTGACGGACTGGGAACTGGCGCGCTACCTGGAGCTGGCGTGATGGCGGGCGTGGACGTGGATGTGGAGGTGGATGCCGGCGTCGGCGCTGGCGCCGGCGGCGCATGCGGCCGGGGGCGGCCATGAGCGGCGAGCGCATCGCATCGTATTACAACGCCACCGCCAACAGCGACGCGCGTTACCCGCAGGTGGAAGGCGAGGTGCGGGTCGACGTGGCCGTGATCGGCGGCGGCTTCACCGGCCTGGCCAGCGCGCTGGAACTGGCGGAGCAGGGCAAGCGGGTGGCGCTGGTCGAGGCCAACCGCATCGGCTGGGGGCAGTCCGGGCGCAATGGCGGCCAGGTGACGGGCAGCCTGTCGGGTGAAGATGCCATCGTGCGCCAGCTGGCGCGCCGGGCGGGCAGGGAGGCGGCCGAAGCCTTCATCTGGCACCTGCGCTGGCGGGGCCACGATATCATCCGCGAGCGCGTGGCCAGGTACGGCATAGACTGCGACCTCAAGTCCGGCCACCTGCACACGGCCTACAGTGCCAGCCACATGGCCGGGCTGCGGGCCGCGTACGACGACATGGCGCGGCGCGGCATGGGCGAGCTGGTGGAGCTGGTCGAGGCGGCGGATATCCCCCGTTTCCTCGATACGCCGCTCTACCACGGCGGCATCTACAACCGCAAGAACATGCACCTGCACCCGCTCAACCTGTGCCTGGGCGAGGCGCGGGCCCTGGCCGGCCTGGGCGGGCTGGTGTTCGAGGAGTCGCCGGCGCTGGAGATCGTGCATGGTGCCACGCCGGCGATCCGGCTGCCCAGGGGGCGCATCGTGGCCGACCATATCCTGTTGGCCGGCGACGTCTATCACAAGCTGGAACGGCGCAAGCTGGGCGGCAGCATCTTCCCGGCCGCGGGCGGCATCGTGACGACGGCGCCGCTGGGCGAGCTGGCGCGCCAGCTCAACCCGCACGACGTGGCCGTGTACGACAGCCGCTTCGTGCTCGACTACTACCGCATGACGGCCGACGGCCGGCTGCTGTTCGGCGGCGGCGCCAACTACTCTGGCAAGGCATCGCGCGACATCGGGGCCGAACTGCGGCCCTGCATCGAGCGCACCTTCCCGGCCTTGCGCGGGGTGGAGATAGCCTTTGAGTGGAGCTGCAACATGGGCATCGTCATCAACCGCATCCCCCAGCTGGGCCGGCTGGCGCCCAACGTGTGGTACGCGCAAGGCTATTCCGGCCACGGGCTGGCCACTTCGCACATCGTGGGCGAGGTGATGGCGCAGGCGATAGGCGGCACGATGGGGCAGTTCGACGTGTTCCAGCGCTTCCGCCACGTGCGGTTGCCGATCGGCGAGCGGATGGGACGGCAGCTGCTGGCGCTGGGGATGTGGTATTTCCAGCTGTTGGAGCGGCTGCGCTGACGGCCGGGCCGTGGCATGGGACGTCCGTTTCGTCGCCGGGGCAGGGGGGAGCCGTTGTCTCGGCGGCGGTTCTCGTGGATAATTGCGGGCATGAACGATACCACCACACTTCCCCCATTACCCGACCGCCTGTCGGTCGATCCGCGCAGCCCTTTCCATAACGTGGACGTGCTGCAGCATGACATCGGCATCAAAATCAACGACAAGGAACGTCTCGACGTCGAGGAATACTGCATCAGCGAAGGCTGGATCAAGGTCGCCGCCGGCAAGACACTGGACCGCAAGGGCCGCCCCATGCTGATCAAGCTGTCGGGCCGGGTCGAAGCGTTCTACAAGTAATCCCGCCCAGGCGCCCGCTGCGGGCGCCGCGCGCCGCTACGCCGTCCTGAGCGCCCGTCCGCTCAGGTAGAGGCGGAAGGCGTCGTTGACCACTTCCACCAATTCTTCCTGGTGTATGGGTTTCTCGATGAACTTGTACACGGCTCCCATGTTGATGGCCTGGCGCGTGACGTTGTAGTCGTCATAGGCGCTGAGCATGATGCGCGTCGTGTGCGGATGCATGCGCCGCACCCGGCTCAGGAACTCGATGCCGGTCATGGCCGGCATGCGCTGGTCGCACAGCACCACGGCCACGGCATGGCAGGCCAGCAGTTCGAAGGCCTGGCCGGGATCGGCCGTGGCATGGACGCTATAGCCTTCGTTGGCCAGCACCAGTTCCAGATAGGCCAGCAGATGGGCATCGTCGTCCAGCACCAATACTCCCGGTGAACCATGGGGCCGGGCCGTCAGGTTGGGCGGCAATCGCCGCTCGGCCTGCAGCAACTGCGCCAGCTCGGGCCCGGCCAGCGGTTTGCAGAAGAAAAAGCCCTGGATGATGTCGCAGTCGCGGCTGGTCAGCAGGGCCAGCTGGCCTTCCGTTTCCACTCCCTCGGCCACCACCTCCAGGTGCAGACTGTGCGACATGGTGACGATGGCGTCCGAGATGGCCAGGCTGCTGGGATCGGTCGTGATGTCGCGCACGAAGGAGATGTCCAGTTTCAGGCGGTCGATCGGGAAGCGGCGCAAATAGCTCATGTTCGAGTAGCCGGTGCCGAAGTCGTCGATCGACAGTTCGATGCCGATTGCCTTCATGCTGTCCATCATCGGCACGCTGCTGGCCGGGTCGGCCATCGAAATGCTTTCCGTCAGTTCCAGTTCCAGGTAGCGCGCCGGCAGGCCGCTGCGGTCCAGGGCGCGCCGCACGACCCCTTCCAGCTCCGGCTGCGCGCACTGCTTGGCCGAGACGTTGACGGCGACCGGGATCGGCTCCAGGCCGGCGTCCTGCCAGGCCTTGTTCTGGGCGCAGGCCCGCATCAGCACCCATTCGCCGATAGGGATGATCAGGCCCGTTTCCTCGGCAAAGCCGATGAAATGGCCGGGCCCCAGCAAGCCGCGCTGCGGATGGCGCCAGCGCAGCAGCGCCTCCACCCCCACCACCTTGCCGCTGCGCAGGCTGACCTGGGGCTGGTAGTGCAGCTCGAACTCGTCGCGCTCGAGCGCCTGGCGCAGACTGGCGCCCAGTTCCAGCTGCTGCCTGGCCCGTTCCTGCAGCGCCGCCGTGAAGAACTGGAAGCCGTGGCGGCCCAGCTCCTTGGCCCGGTACATGGCGATGTCGGCGTGCTTGAGCAGGGTGTCCGCATCCTCGCCGTCCTGGGGCCAGGCGGCCAGGCCCATGCTGCAATTGACGCGGACCTCGTGGGTGCCCAGCACCAGGGGCGAGCCGACCCGCTCCAGGATCTTGCGCGCCAGTTCGCTGACCTGGGCTTCGACGGCGTTGCCCGCCACCCCGCCCTGGTTGAACACCAGCACGAACTCGTCGCCGCCCAGGCGGGCCACCGTGTCGCTGGCCCGCGTGCATTCGCGCAGGCGCTGGGCCACCACTTTCAGCAAGTTGTCGCCCAGTTCGTGGCCCAGGTTGTCGTTGATCAGTTTGAAGTCGTCGAGGTCGATGCAGGCGACGATCAGCCCTTCGCCGCGGCGCCGGGCGTTGGCGATGGCCTGGTGCAGGCGGTCCAGCAGCAGGTTACGGTTGGCCAGGCCCGTGAGCAGGTCGAACTGGGCCTGGTGCGCCAACTGTTCGGCGTCGTTGCGGGCGTGGGTGATGTCGTTGAAGATGGCGACGTAATGCTCCTGCGTGTCCTTGTCGGCGCGTACCGGCGCCACGTAGACCTCGTTCCAGAACGGCGTGCCGTCCTTGCGATAGCTGCGCACCACGGCATGGCCTTCGCGCCGCTGCTGCAAGGCCAGCTGCAGTTCGTGCAGGGCCGGCTGGTCCAGCTCCTGGTGCGCCAGGAAGTCGCTCGGCTTGCCCAGCGCCTCGCCGGCCGCGTAGCCGGTGATGCGCTCGAACGCCGGGTTCACGTACTCGATGGGCATGCCGGGGCGGGTCAGGCTGGCGATCACGATGGCGTTGAAGGTCGATTCCATGGCCCGTTCGCGCAGGTGCAAGGCCTTGTTGGCCAGCAGCAGTTCATCGGCGCGGCGCTCGAGGTGGACTTGCGAATCGCGCAGCGCCGTGCTCATGGTGTTGAAGACGGCCGCCAGTTCGCCGATTTCGTTGCGTGCGTGGACGTCGACCACCACGTCGCGCCGGCCCTGGGACAGCTGATGGGCGGCCAGCCTGAGTTTTTCCAGCGGCCGCGACAGACGCCTGGCGATGTAGAAGGCGGCGCCCAGGACCAGGCAAATGCCGGCCAGCGCCAGGCAGACGCTCACCCTGAGCGACTGCACCGTCTGGGCCGCGAAGGTGTTGTACAGCGGCGTATATTCGTAGGTCAGGGCCGCCAGGATGGCCCGCCGGGCGTCATAAATGGGGACCACCACCTGGCGCATTTCACTGCCGTCGGCCGGCAGACGTTCGGTCAGGGTGCGGGGCGTGCCATCCCTGAGCGTTCCGGCGATGATGGCGCGGCGCGGGCCGGCCTCGATCGGCAGGCCGACGTCGCCGGGTACGACGTCCGCCAACACGACCAGGTTGTGGTCGACGATTTCCACTTCGGCCTTGTCGCGCGCGGCGACGAAGGCGACCACCGACCGGTAGGCGGCGCGCGGATCGGTATCTTCGTTGCGTTGTATTTCGAACGCTGCCATGGTCGCGATCGTGTTGGCGAGCTTGGCGGCTTCGCCTTCAAGCGACTGCCGCGCCAGCTGATGCTGACGGTAGACAGCCAGCGCCCCTATGCTGCTGACGGTCACGAACACGGCCATCATCGCGGTGGTGAACTTGGTCGAGATGCGCATCGTCGTTCCGCCTCAACTTGCCAGGAATGTTGTGGACGTGCAGTCCCGTTGCCGCAGGTGGCTGTCGGGGTCGGAATTTTCCTAAGATACTTTCAAATTCTGCAGTAATTCGAAGGCTTGAATTCTCACTGATTCTCACAAATTCTCAGGGGCTGGCTTGGGCTGGGGCGGCCGGCAAGCGGTCGCCGTCACTCTTGTCTCTTCGCCGCAACGCATTTAGTCGGCCAGGGCAGGGCGGGCCGGGCCGGGCCGGGTCCAGGCCGCCGTGCCGGCCGCCACCAGCAGCAACAGGGCGGACACGGCCATCGCCGCCCGTACGCCGGCCGTGATGGCCGCGAGGTCGCCGCCGGCCACGATGGCGCCGAAGATGGCCACGCCGCCCGCGCCGCCCACCTGGCGCGCCGTGTTCAGGATGGCCGACGCCGTGCCGGCCTGCTGCCGACCCACGCTGGCCAGGATGGACGTCGTCATGGCCGGCACGGCCAGCCCCATGCCGGCCGGGATCAGCATCAGGCCCGGCAGCATGGACAGGAAGCTGGCCTCCGGACCGATGCCGCAGGCGCCCAGCAGGGCGTAGCCGCTGCCGCAGATCAGCCCACCGACCAACATGGGCGTACGTAATCCCGTACGTGCCGACAGCCGGCCGCTGGCGAGATTGGAAAAGATGAAGGTGCCCGTCAGCGGCAGGAAGGCCAGGCCCGTCTGCATCACCGTGTAGCCGTGCACCCGCTGCAGGTAGAAGCTGAGGACGAAGATCACCCCGTAGTAAGTGAAATTGACCAGTACCCCGAACAGCACGGCGCCGGAAAACGGCAGGCTGGCGAACAGCTGCAACGGCAGCATGGGCGCGGCGGCGCGCCGCTCGACGGCGATAAAGGCGGCGCCGGCGGCCAGGGCGAGCAGGAAGCCGCCCTGCACGGCGGGGCTGGCGATGCCGCGCGCCTGCACTTCGATCACAGCGTCGATCAGGCCGGCCAGGGCCACGATGGCCAGCAGCTGGCCCGGCAAGTCCAGGTGGCGGGACGGCGCCTTGCCCGCCGCACGCGGCACCACCATGCAGGTCAACACGTAGCCGGCGACGCAGATAGGGACGTTGACCCAGAAGATGCTGCGCCAGCCGCCCATGGTCAGCAGCAGGCCGCCGATCACGGGACCGGCCGCGATGGAGACGCCGCCGGCGGCCGTCCACCAGCCGATGGCCTTGGCCAGCCTGACCTTGTCGTGGCTGTAGGCCGCGTTGAGGATGGACAGCGAGCTCGGTACCAGCAGCGCCGCGCCCACGCCCTGCAGGGCGCGCGCCCCGTTCAGCAGCAGCGCCGACGGCGCCAGCGCGCAGGCGACCGAGGCGGCCAGGAACAGCGCGAAGCCGGCCAGGAACACCCGGCGCGCGCCGAACTTGTCGCCCATCACGCCGGCCGACAGCAGGAACACGGCAAAGCCCAGCGTGTAGGCGTCGACCACCCATTGCAGGGCGCCGACGCCGGCATGCAGCTCGGCGCCCATGCGCGGCAGGGCCACGTTGACGATGGTGACGTCCAGCTGGACGATGATGAAGGCGAAGCTGCAGGCCAACAGCAGGGCCGGTGAGGGTGGGCGTTCGGTTGCCATGTCGGTTCCTTGATCGGTGCGGCGATTGCCGGGTATGGCCGAACTATAGGGCCGTTTGACTATTTAAAAAAATGAATAATAATGATCGTATCTATCGTTTTTTGAGAATCGAGAACCGGCATGGAACTTTCCGCCTTGCGCATCTTTAAGGCCGTGGCCGAGGAGGGCAGTGTGACGCTGGCCGCGGCGCGCCTGAACCGGGTGCAGTCGAACGTGTCGGCCCGGCTGACCCAGCTGGAGGAATCGCTGGGCGTGACCCTGTTCCACCGGGCCGGCCGGGGCTTGCAGATCACGGCCGAAGGCGAGCGCCTGCTGGCCTACGCGGACCGCCTGTTGCAGCTGGCGGACGAGGCGCAGGCCGCCATGCGCCTGGACCAGCAGCCGTCGGGCCAGTTGCGCATCGGCTCGATGGAGACGACGGCCGCGGCCCGCCTGCCGCAGGTGCTGGCCGCCTTCAACCGCAAGCATCCGCAGGTGGACCTGGTGCTCGACACGGGGCCGACCGATCAGCTGCTCGACGCCGTGCTGCGGCACCGGCTCGACCTGGCGCTGGTGGCCGCGCCCGTGCCCCATCCCGAGCTGGAGCAGCAGCCCGTGTTCGAGGAGGAGCTGGTGCTGATCACCTGTCCGACGCATGCGCCCGTGACCATGCCGCAGGACGTGGCGCGGCGCAACCTGCTGGTGTTCCGCGCCGGCTGCACCTACCGCCGCCGGCTGGAAGCGTGGTTCGGCGAGGCCGGTGTGACGCCCGGCCGCATCTCCGAATTCGGCACCTTCGAGGCCATCATCGGCTGCGTGGCGGCCGGCATGGGCGTGGCGCTGATGCCGAAGGAGATCATCAGCCAGCGCAAGCTGGGCCGCACCGTCCGGGTGCATGCGCTGCCGCCCGCCATCGCCCATGTCGATACGCTGCTGGTGTGGCGCAAGGACGTGCTGCACCATCCGGCCCGCAGCGCCTTTGCCCAGATCCTGGCGCTGGCGGCGCAGCAGTTGCGGGCCGCCGCCTGACCGGCAGCGGCTAGGCGGCGGGGCCGTCCGGTCCCGCCTGCCGCTCCGGCAGCGTCACCCGAAAGGTACTGCCCTGGCCCACGGTGCTGCGGACGGCGATGTCGCCGTCGTGCTTCTTGACGATGCCGTAGCACATGGACAGTCCCAGGCCCGTCCCCTTGCCGATCGGCTTGGTGGTGAAGAAGGGATCGAAGATGCGGGGCAGCACATCGTCCGCGACGCCGCAGCCGGTGTCGGCCACTTCGAACCAGACGCTGCCGGCGCTGCCCAGGCCGGTGCGGATGGTGATCTTGCCGCGCGCCGGGCCACACGCGTGGGCGGCGTTGACCACCAGATTCAGCACCACCTGGTTGATCTGCGACGGCAGGCATTCGACCAGCGGCAGCGCGCCATACTCCTTGACGACGTCGGCGCAGTACTTGACCTCGCTGGCCACGATGTTGAGGGTCGAGTCGATACCGGCGTGCAGGTCGGCCAGCTCCCATCGCTGCTCCGATTCCACGCGCGAGAAATCCTTCAAATCCTGGACGATCTTGCGCACCCGGCTCACGCCCTCCTTGGACTCGCGCATCAGTTGCGGGATGTCTTGCTTGAGGTAGTCCAGTTCCACCCGCTGGCGCAGCTCGGCCAGCTGGCGCGCCACGGCCGGTTCCTGCACGTCGCCGGCGATGCGCTCATAGCCGTCCAGGGCGCCGAGCAGGATGGCCAGGTACGCCTCCAGCGTGCCGAAGTTGGAGAACACGTAGCCGATCGGATTGTTGATCTCGTGCGCCACGCCGGCCGCCAGCTGGCCCAGCGAGGCCAGTTTTTCCGTCTGCACCAACTGGCTTTCGAGCAGCTTGCGTTCCCGGATCTCCGTTCCCAGCGCGGCGTTGGCGCGCAGGATGTCCCGGGCGCGCGCGGCGACCGTCTCTTCCAGGCGCTCCAGCTTGCGTGTGGCCGCGACGGCCAGGTTCCATTTCGCCGTCAGGGTATTGGCCAGCTGGCACACTTCGATCACGTCGAACGGCTTCTTGAGCACCAGCAGCCGGTCGCGCCCGTCCAGCCGCGCCAGCACGCCGGTCCAGGCATGGTCGGAGTAGGCGGTGCAGATCACCACCTGCACATGGGGATCGGCCTGCCACAGCCGCTCGACCGTCTCGACTCCGTCCCAACCGGGCGGCATGCGCATGTCGACGAAGGCCAGCGCGTAGGGCCGGCCGGCGGCGCGGGCCCGCGCCACCAGCTCGACGCCCTGCTGGCCCTGATAGGCCGAGTCGAGCGTGTAGCCGGGCCCGGCGTTGGCCGCCGGCGTGCCGAACAGGGCCGCCTCGGCCAGGTCCAGGCCCGGCGTCGCCTCCGGCGTGGCCAGGATCTTGCGGAAATCGTCGTGGATGGCGGGCAGGTCGTCGATCAGCAGGATACGGCCGTTGGGCGCCCCGTTCACTGCTGCGCCCCCGCGGCCGGCGCCAGCCGGGCGTGGGCGTCGAAGGCCTCGGCCATGAGCGCGCGCAGCGCGCCGTTGTCGAACGGCTTGCCGATATAGCGGTGCACGGCACCGTGGTTGATCGCCTGGGTCATCGCCTCGAAATCCTCGTAGCCGCTGAACAGCAAGCGTACCACGGCCGGGTACCTGAGCTTGACGTTGATGAGCACCTCGATCCCGGTCGTCTCCTGCAGCCGCTGGTCGCACAGGATCACGCCCACCGGGTGGCAGGCGAGCAGCTCGTACGCCTGCTCGGCGCGGCTGGCCAGCAAGACCTGGTAACCGTCCTGCTGCAGGGCGCGGCGCACGGCGCGCATCATGTCCTGGTCGTCGTCCACCACCAGTACCGTGCGCGCCGCGTCGCCGCGCGCGGCGGCCCCCGGCACGGCCAGGGGACCGGCGCGCAGCAGGCGGGCGCAGGCGGCCGGCGCCAGCGCCGGGCTGAAGTAATAGCCCTGCACGGCGTCGCAGGCGCAGCCGGCCAGCAGCGCCACCTGGCCCGCCGTCTCGGTCATTTCGGCCACCAGTTTGAGGCCCAGTTGGCGCGCCAGGACGACGACCGTGTTGGCGATGGCGAACGCGTCGGGATCGCCGACGATGTCGCGCACGAAGGAGCCGTCGAGCTTGAGTTTGTCGAGCGGCAGCCGGGCCAGCGCCCGCAGGTTGGCATAGCCGGTGCCGAAATCGTCGATCGCCAGGCGCACGCCGATGCGCTTGAGTTCGTGCAGCAGGGCGACGCTGTGCTCCAGATCCTGCATGGCCGTGCTCTCGGTGAACTCCAGTTCCAGATAGTGGGGGGCGACGCCGTGCGCGGCCAGGCAGTGCGCGACATGGCCGGCCAGGCCGGGGCGCTGGATTTGTCTGGCCGACACGTTCACGGCCACGCACGGGGCCGCCATGCCCTCGTCCTGCCACTGGCGGATCTGGCGGCAGGCCGCGTCGATGACCCAGGCGCCGATCGATTCGATCAGGCCGCTTTCCTCGGCCAGCGGGATGAAGCGTGCCGGCGCCACCTCGCCCAGTTCCGGATGGTGCCAGCGCAACAGCGCTTCGACGGCCGTCACGGCGCCGCTGCGCAGATCGATCTGCGGCTGGTAGTGCAGTGCCAGCTGGCCGCGCGCGATGGCCTGGCGCAGCGCGCTTTCCAGCGTCATCTGCTGGGCCAGGTGACGGTGCAGTTCGGGGTTGTACAGCTGCATGTTGTTGCGCCCGGCCTGTTTGGCGCGGTACATGGCCGCGTCCGCGCATTTGAGCAATTCGTCGGCGTCTTGGCCATCGTCCGGGTAGCGGCTGCAGCCGACGCTGCAAGTGACGGTGACCTCCTTGCCCTCCAGCGTGACCGGGCGCGCCACGCTGGCCACCACCCGTGCGATGGCCTGGGCCGCCGCCTGGGGCGCGCCGGGGTCGCGCAGCAGCAGGATGAACTCGTCGCCGCCGATGCGCGCCACCGTGTCGGCCTCGCGCAGGCAGGCCGTGATGCGTTCGGCCGTCACGCGCAGCAGCGCGTCGCCGGCCGCGTGGCCCAGGCTGTCGTTGATCCACTTGAAGCGGTCCAGGTCGATGAAGCACAGCGCCAGCGCCCCCTGGTGGCGCTGGACATGGGCGATGGCCTGGCGCAGCCGGTCGCGCAGCAGCTCGCGGTTGGGAAGCCCGGTCAGGGCGTCGTGGCTGGCCTGGTGTTGCAGTTGCGCGGTGCGCGCCTGCACGGCCGCCTGCAGGCTATCCATTTGCAGCGCCGCCAGGCGCGTGGCCTCCCACTTGGCCGTCAGCGTGCTGGCCAGCTGGCAGATTTCGATCGGGTCGAACGGCTTCTTGAGGATCAGCAGGCGGTCGCGCGCGTCGAGCCGGCCGATCACGGCTTCCCAGGACTCGTCCGCGTAGGCGGTGCAGATCACCACCTGCAGCGCCGGATCGGCCTGCCACAATTGCGCGATGGTGGCCGCGCCGTCCTGGCCGGGCGGCATGCGCATGTCGACGAAGGCCATGGCATAGGGCTGGCCCCGTTCCAGCGCGGCCTGGGCCATGGCCACGCCCTGCCGGCCCTGGTAGGCCGAATCGAGCGCGTAGGCGGCGCCGGGCAAGCCCTGTTCGGCGCCGCTGGCGCCGAACAGGGCTTGCTCGGCCGCGTCGAGCTCGGGCGTGGCGGCGCGCCCGCCGAGGATCTTGCGGAAATCAGCGTGGATTTCGGCCGTGTCGTCGATCAGCAGCACGCGCCGGTTCGGTCCCGTGTTCATGGCGCCACGGCCGGCGCGGCGGCGCGCACGGGCAGCTCCAGGGTGAAGGTGGCGCCGCTGCCGGCGCCGTCGCTGTGGGCGCTCAACTGGCCGCCCATGGCGCGCGCCGCCAGCGCGCAGCTGTGCAGGCCGAAGCCGTGGCCGCCGGCCCGCGTGCTGAAGCCGTGGGCGAAGATGCGCTCGAGCTGTTCCGGCGCGATGCCCTGGCCGTTGTCGCACACCTGCAGCCGCACCGCATCCGGCGCGGCCTGGGCCAGCCGCAGCACGAGACGGTGGCGCCGCCCCTGGGCGCCGGCCATGGCCTGTTTGGCGTTGTTGATCAGGTTGATCAGCACCTGCAGCAACTGGTGCTTGTCGAGCAGCAGGGGCGGGACGTCGTCGAATTCGCGCAGCACCTCCACCTCATGCCGGCGCAGCGCGTCCGCGCTCATGCGCAGCGCATCGTCGAGCAGCGCGCCCAGCGCCACCGGCTCGAGTACGGCGGGGGCGCCGGCGTACGATTGCTGGGTCGCCACGATCTCCTTGATGTGGTCGATGGCGGCCGACAGGTGGGCCAGTTCGGCCAGCATCTGCTGCTGTTCGGCGACCAGGGTCTGGGCCAGCTGGTCCAGGTAGCCGGGCAGCATCCGGCCCCTGGCGTCGCGGCTCAGGAAATGGGGCTGGTCGAGGTTGGCGCGCAGCAGCTGCGCCACCTTGTCGAGCGCAGCCAGGCGGGAGGCGCGCAGCTGGTCGCCGATCACGGCGGCCGACACGTTGACGCTGTTGAGGACATTGCCGACATTGTGCAGCACATTGGTGGCCACTTCGGCCATGCCGGCCCGGCGCGCCGCCGCCAGCAGCGCGGCCTGGGTCTCGCGCAATTCGGCGTTGACCCGGCGCAGCTGGCCGGGGCTGGGGATGGCCAGCGCAGCCGGCACCAGCCGCACCAGCAGCACGGCCGTGACGATGGAGGCCAGCGCCGTGACGACGTTGACGCCGGCGGCCAGCCAGTAGTCGGGATGCCAGACGGTCCAGATGTCGAGTACGTGGGTGCTGCCGCAGGCGAGGATGAAGACGCCGAAGGCGCCGAACATCCAGTCGAATGGCAAGTCGCGCCGTTTGTGGATGAAGTAGACCAGCGTCACCGGTATGGTCAGGTAGGCCAGCGCGATGATGGCGTTGGACAGGACGCTGGTCCACAGCAGTTCGGGCAGCCACAGGTAACAGTGGCCGTGCGGCATGAAGCGTTCGTCGCGCAGCAGGTTGAGCAGCTGGTCCATGGTCATCTCCTTGGCGGGTCATGCCGGCGCCTCGGCGCCGGCGCTGATGAAGGGCAATTCCAGCGTGAACGTGGCGCCCTGGCCGGGGCCGTCGCTGTGCGCGCGCAGGCTGCCGCCCATGCCCTGGCTGGCCAGCACGCAGCTATGCAGGCCGAAACCGTGGCCCCGTTCGCGCGTGGTGTAGCCATGGGCGAAGATGCGCTCGAGGTTGGCGGCCGCGATGCCCTCGCCATTGTCGGCCACCTCGATGCGTACCGTGTCGGCGCGCGGCCGCAGCAGGCGCAGCACGATGCGGCCCGGACGGCCCTGCATGGCCTGCAACGCCTGGCTGGCGTTGTTGATCAGGTTGAGCAGGATCTGCAACACCTGGTGTTTGTCGAGTAGGGCCGGCGGCAGCGGGCTCAATTCCGTGACCATCTCCACCGCGTGGCCGCCCGGCGTGGCCGCGCTCATGCGCATGGCCTCCTCGAGCAGTTCGCCCACCCGGACCGCCTCCACCACGCTGGCCGGGCCGGCATAGGCTTGCTGGGTGGCGACGATTTCCTTGATGTGTTCGACGCTGGCGCACAGCCGTCCCAGTTCCGCCTCCAGCGCGCGGCGCTCCTCGGCCCCGGCCTCGGCCAGCCGGGCCAGATAGCCGGGCAGCAGGCGGCCCTTGGGGTCGGCGCTGAGAAATCGGCCCAGCTCGCCGCTCTGGTCTGCCAGCAGGGCGGCCGCCTTGTCCAGTCCAGCCAGCCGCGAGGCACGCACCTGGGCGCCCAGCAGGCCGGCCGAGACCGTTACGCTGTTGAGCACATTGCCCACGTTGTGCAGCACATTGGTGGCGATCTCGGCCATGCCGGCGCGCCGCGCCGCGCCCAGCAGCTCGGCCTGGGCGCTGCGCAACTGGGCGGTACGTTGCTCGACCCGCTGCTCCAGCTGGTCGTTCGCCTGGCGCAGCGCGGCGTTGACGCGCTGGATCAGGGCGTGGTTGTGGATCAGGCGCGCCGCCATGCCCAGCAACAGCACCAGCAAGGCGGCGGCGAACAGCAACAGGAACTGGCGGTACAGCTGGGCCTGGGTGTAGCGGCGCCGCTGTTGCTCGCTGAGCAGACGGTCTAGGGCGTCAAGGCGCTGGCCGGTCGGGGCGGCGGCGATGGCGGCGAGCAGGGCGTCCACCCGCCCCTGTTCGCGCAACGCGGTACGGGCATGGGCGGAGAAAATGGCGATGGGCGCGGACAGCGCGGGCGCGCGCCGCAGGCCGGCATGCTCGAGCGCGTCAAGCTGGGCCGCGATCTGGCCGGCCTGTTCGGCGGAAGCGGCCCGTTCATACAGCAGGCAGGCCAGCAGGATGCCGTTGACGCGCGGTTCAAGCGTGGCGGCGCCCGGCGCGGACAGGATCTCCTGCGCCGCGCTGGGCAGGAAAGTCATCGAATTGCGCAGCACCGCGTTATGCGATTTGAATTGTTCGATCAGCGCCGCCTTGGCGTCGAGCGTGGCCTCGAAGGCGGCCACGGCGGCGCGCAGCGCCCGCGCGTCGTCGCCGTCGCGGGAGCCGCTCACCGTGTCGAGCTGGCGCCGGACGGCAGCGTGGTCCAGTAGCGGTGAGTTGAGCGGGTCGTAATTATTGTTGATGCCGACCCGGGAGCGCAGCGCGTCGCGTTCCCAGCCCGCATCGAGCTGCTTGAACTGGCGCAGCAGCGCCACATGTTCGAAATAATCGGCCGTGTCGAACTCGCGGCTGCGCGCGTACAGCAACACCAGCGCGGCCAGCAGCAGCAGCGCGCAGGCCGACGTGGCCAGCCACATGCGGCGCGGGCCGGCCATCAGGGCGGGCCCGGCACGCCGGTCAGCGTGTTGAGAAATTGCACGATGTCCTCCTTGTCCTGGCGCGTGGCGACCCGCCCCAGCTGAAAGCGGAACATGACGTCGACCGCCTCGTCGAGCGTCTTGGCCGAGGCGTCGTGGAAGTAGGGTGCCGTCAGCGCCACGTTGCGCAGGCCGGGCACCTTGAACACGTGGCGGTCGTCCGCCTGGCCGGTGACCAGGAAGCGGCCCAGGTCGGCTTCGGTCGGCTTGCCGCGTTGGCCGAAGTAGTCCCCCATGACGCCGAATTTCTGGAACATGTTGCCGCCCACGTTGACACCCTGGTGGCAGGCGATGCAGCCGTAGCGCTTGAATTTCGCATAGCCCAGCTTTTCGCGTTCCGTGATCGCGCCAGACTCGCCGCGCAGGTAGCGGTCGAAGCGCGCGTTCGGCGTCAGCAGCGTGCGCTCGTAACTGGCGATCGCATCCTCGATATTGGCGCGCGTGACGCCGTCGCGGTAGGCCGCCGCGAAGGCGTCATGATAGGGCCGGTCGCGCGCCACCCAAGCCAGCACGTCGGGCCAGCGGGCGCCCATTTCCACCGGATTGACGACCACCTGGCCGATCTGGGCCTCTAGCGTATCGGCGCGTCCGTTCCAGAATTGCTTGAAGTTGAGGGCGGCGTTTAACACGGTCGGCGCGTTGACGCTGGTGAATTGGCCGCCAAAGCCGGCCGAGCGCGCCTGGCCGTCGGCCCCGCCCCTGGCCAGGTCATGGCAGCTGGCGCAAGACGTGCGGCCGTTGGCCGACAGCCGGCGGTCGCCAAACAGCTGGCGCCCTAGCGCGGCGCGGGCCGGATCGACCTTCCATGTCTGGGGCACGGGCTTGATGGGTTCGTCGAGCGGCGCGGCGCGCGCCATGATGGCGACGGCCCCACCGAGCACGACGGCGAACAGTGCGCGATGCAGCGTCATCGTCCCTCCCGGCTTGCCCTTGCAGGGCATCTTAGTAGAATATGCCGTCTCCACGGCGTGGCGCTTTCGTCGGGATCGAACCGCCCCGCAAAACGGCGACGGCCTGGCATGGCGACGACCGTTTGATTCTACAGCAAGAGTGGGAGCGTGGGTCAAGTGCGCTGATCGCGCGGTCCGGCAAGCGTTGTATGGCGCGATCTGGCCGCCGACCTCGACGCATGTGCCATCCGGGCTAGTGCCGTTGCGCCTGGCATTGGCCGGCCAGGAAGTCGACGAAGGTGCGCACCTTCAGCGACATGTGGCGCGCGTGGGGATAGAGCAGGATGAAGGGGCGTGACGTGCCGCCGTGTTGCGGCAGCAGTTCCACCAGCTCGCCGCGCGCCAGGTCCTGTTCGACGATGAAGCGGTAGGTCTGCACCAGCCCCGCGCTGTTGCGGGCCAGCGTGGCGATGCCCAGCACGTCGTCGGCGCAGCAGTAACCGCCCGGCGTGGCGATGTCGATGACTTCCCCGCCCGCGTCGTGAAAGGTCCACGGGATGCGCCGTCCGGTGCTCGGCAGCTCGAATTGCAGGCATTCGTGGCGCTGCAGATCGTCCAGCGCCAGCGGCGCGCCGGCCCGCTTGAGGTAGGCCGGCGTGGCCACCAGCACCAGTTCCGCATCCTCCAGCTTGCGCGCCACGAGGCTGGAATCGGGCGGCAGGCGGCCCCGTATCGCCAGGTCGTAGCCTTCCTCGGCGAAATCGATGTTGCGGTTGCTGACATGGACTTCCACCTGCACCTGCGGATAGCGGGCGCGGAACGCCGGCAGCAGCGGCAGCACGCGGTAGTGGGCATACGGCGTGGGCATGCTGATGCGCAGCAGGCCGGACGGGGTGCGCTGGCCGCCCGTGATTTCCCGCTCCGCGTCGATCAGCTGGCCCAGCGCCTGCCGGCACTGTTCGAAATAGAGGCGGCCCGCGTCGGTCAGGCGGATCTGGCGCGTGGTGCGCACGAACAGGCGTACCCCCATCCGCTCTTCCAGCCGCGACACGGACCGGCTGACGGCCGCCGGCGTGACCCCGGCGGCATTGGCCGCGCCCGTAAAGCTGCCCTGTTCCGCTGCCAGGCAAAACAGCTCGATGCTGCCCACCATGATGTTGTCGAAGTTGCGTTTCATGCCCAGGCCACGTCCCTATTGATTACACCGTGTATCAACTGATTTGCGGGAGACCCCGTTTATCAGTGTCTGAGTCAAAAGTATAGTCGATACCGATGGGGCCGCTGATGGGCGGTTCCACTTTTCCAGGCTTAACTACTATCGATCGGAGATAAACCATGCCGTACGTCAATATCCGCGTCACCCGCGAGGGCGTCACCCCTGAACAGAAACTGCAGCTGATCGAAGGCGCCACCGACCTGCTGGTCCGGGTGCTGAACAAGAACCCGGCCACCACCTTCGTCATCATCGACGAGGTGGAGACGGACAACTGGGGCGTGGCGCGCGAGAACGTCACCACCCTGCGCCAGCGCGAAGCGGCGGCACGCCAGACGGCCGGTAGCTGAACTGCGCCATCGGGGAGCAAGGAGGCGGGGAGCGCGGCACTTTTGCAGGGAAATTTTGTCGAAACCGATAACTTGCACTTGAAAATACAGTCGCCCCTTGCTATAGTTCTGCCTCCACGCGGGAGTAGCTCAGTTGGTAGAGCGCAACCTTGCCAAGGTTGAGGTCGAGAGTTCGAGACTCTTCTCCCGCTCCATACGCTTCAGGGCAGATGGCAGCACGCGGTGGACACAGTAACAACTCCTATGCGGGAGTAGCTCAGTTGGTAGAGCGCAACCTTGCCAAGGTTGAGGTCGAGAGTTCGAGACTCTTCTCCCGCTCCAGAATACGAAAAAAGGGAAGCCATGTGGCTTCCCTTTTTTATAGTTCTTCACGAATTTGCGTGAATTCCAGGCACTTCCGCGCCGCTTCCGATAGTCGCAAGGTCGCAGGACACAGGGGGGCTGTCTTCTTTTTTTTCGGTTTTACTAAAATGCGCGATTGCGTAATAGACCACTATGGCCGCCACGATTTCACTCTGATTAGTGGAAAATCGCAGAACTAAAACACACGGGACGCCTCTAAAACTATATAGCCGTTTAGCGGATTTTAGTGTTGCCGCAACGGCTATTTTAGTACGCGATAGCGCGTTGCAGCGGTCCCTCGCGGGGATTCGCCGCGTTTATAAAACGCCTCTCCGGGAGCACCACCGAGCCGAAGATAAGGACCGCCTCCTCCTCATCCAGCGTCGAGAAGCCTGTCCACAGTGATGGCAACCGGGGACAAAATCACGTTACCCCAAACGATGCGTTGCCTATAATTTGGGCGGATTGCCTTTTTTCTTTATAAATCAAATGTTTGGCGCTGGTGTATCTGGCTTGTTAACAACCTTATCCACAGAAGTTGTTCACAATGCCCGGGCTACGTTGAGTTCAACCCGCCAATCGTCACCGGGGCCGTGGCGAGATCGGCCGCGATGGTGCAGTGCATGCATCGTGGCGGCGCAGCGGTGATGCGCTTGTCGTGCCAATCGGCGGCCAGGCGGCGGTGATGGCCAGCGGCCGGCTCCATGCCTGAAGCGTCGATGCGGGCTAGACATGCACCGCAAACAGCACCGCCGGCACGTCGCCGACAACGCGGCTGCAATGGCCGGCGCCGCGCGTATCCTCCAGCCGCAGGGCGCTGCCGGGCACGATATGTTGGGTGGCGCCGTCGCCCGCTTCGAACTCCATCTCGCCGGACAGCACGACGATCCACATGCGGATGGGCGACGGGTGCAGTTCGCCCACCCATCCCGCCGGCAGGTGCAGGAAGCCGTGGCGCGTCGCCGGTTCCAGTTCCGACACGCTGAACGGCGCGGCCGGCGGCGCGAACGGGCGGGGATGGACGTCGATGCTCAGTGGTGCGAAATGGGATATGCCTGCCTCGTCGGCATATAGCCGCTGACAGGTGAGGGTGTCCGATGCGCTAGCGTTTGCCATGATGGTCTCCCGGGCCGGAAGGGCGGCTGAACGGAAAGTCTACTCCCGTTTCCGCCGCAGTTCCCGCGCCACGCGCGCTGCCCGCCGTCAGCGCGTTATGACCGGAACCGGCTCCGCATCGGGCAGCTGGGCCGGCGGGGGCGTCATGCGCGCCGTCACGTCCAGCCCTATCCCGCGGTAGCCGATGAAGCGGCTGGCCGCATCGAACATGGGCTCGCCGCTCACTTGCAGATACTGGATGCTGCCGTCGTCGCGCGCGCGCCGGTACACGAAATCGAGGAAGGGCTGGCGGCCGGCGATGTTGGCGGCCAGCCGCGCCCGTTCCTGCGGGTCCCATCGCGGTTGCGCCGCGCCATCCTCGCTGGGCTGGCGGGTGACGGGGTCGATCCCCAGCATCTCGAATACCGGCCCCGAGGTCTTGGTGAACATGCCTTCCTGGTCCTGTTCCCAGTACCAGTCCGAGGCCAGTTCCGTCAGGGCCCGGTAGCGCGCCTCGCTGGCGCGCAGCTGGGCCGTGCGTTCCAGCACCACCTGCTCGAGTTCGTGGCTGTACAGGTCGAGCTTGCGATACAGCAGCCTGACCTCCAGCATATTGCGGATGCGCGTGTGCACCTCGGCCAGGTCGAACGGCTTGCCGATGAAGTCGCGGGCGCCGGCCTGCAGCGCCCGCAGTTTCTGGTCCGGCTGCGCCGTGATCACCAATACCGGCAGATAGCCGTCGCCTTCGATGGCGCGGATCTGTTCCATCACCGCAAAGCCATTGGGGGCCGGCATTTGCAGGTCCAGCAGGATCAGGTCGTAGCGCTGCGCTTCGTGCAGCGCGCAGACGGCCGACGAATCGGTGGTGGATGACACGCGGGTGTAACCCTTGTCGGCCAGGATGCGTTCGAGCAGCAGTACGTTGGCCGGCTGGTCGTCGGCAATCAGGATCTTGGCTTCCAGAATTTCACTCATCAGCATTTTGTTCTTCCTCTGCGACCGCACTGCACAGTGCTTCGTCGATCGCTTCCATGAATTCGACCACCTGGATCGGTTTGGTTAAGTAACGGTGAAAGCCTGCCTCCATGCCCTTGGCGATATCGCGTGGCATGGCGTTGGCCGAGACGGCAATGACGGGGATGGCGGCCATGGCCGGGTCGGCGCGCAGCAGGGCCAGCACCTCGTAGCCGGTGATGCCGGGCAGGTTGATGTCCATCAGGATCACGTCCGGCAGCCAGTAGCGCGCCAGTTGCAGGCCGATCTGGGCGTCCACCGCCACCAGCAGGCGCACGTCGCTGCGCCGCCCCAGCAAGCGTTCGACCAGCGCCAGATTGGCCGGATTGTCTTCGAAATAGAGCACCGTGCGCTGCTCGGGATCGGTATATTCCGGCGCCGCGCCGGCAACGTCGGCCGGGCCGGCGTCCGGCGCATTGGTCATGGGCGCATGATCCGACGCCGCAAATTCGACCCAGAACGCGCTGCCCACGCCCACCGTGCTGTCCACGCCCATCGTGCCCCCCATCAGTTCGACCAGCTGGCGCGTCACCACCAGGCCGATGCCGGTGCCTTCCTCGCTGCCGGCCTCCTGGCCCAGCCGGTTAAACGGCTGGAACAGGTGGTCCATCTGCTCGGCCGACAGGCCGACGCCGGTGTCTTGCACCGTGATGCGCACGAAGCCATGGCCGTCGTTTACGGCGCGGATCACGATGGCGCCGCCGGGCCGGTTGTACTTGATCGCGTTCGACAGCAGATTGATCATGACCTGCTTGACGCGGGTGCGGTCGCCGCGGATCGCGTGGCCCGGCTCGGCGCCGGGGAAGCGCAGCTGTATGCCCCGCAGCAAGGCCTGCGGCGCGATCAGCGTTGCGCAGTCCTCCATCACCTCGGCCAGCAGCAGCGGTTCCATCGACATGCTGAGCTTGCCCGATTCGATGGCCGCCAGGTCCAGGATTTCATTGATCAGGCGCAGCAGATACCAGCCGCCATTGAGGATCTGCTCGATCGCCTGGGCCTGCTGGGGCGTGGGCGGCGGCTGCTCCGTGGCCAGCACCTGGGCAAAGCCGAGCACGGCGTTAAGCGGGGTGCGCAACTCGTGGCTCATGCTCGACAGGAATTCCGACTTGGCGCGGCTGGCCTTTTCCGCCACCGCCTGGGTGCGTTCCAGTTCCACGTTCTTGTCCTGCAGCGCCTGTTCGAACTGCTTGCGCTCGGTGATGTCGCGCGCCGCCGCGAACACCCCTTGCAGCTTGCGGTCGCGGTCGTGCAGGGTGGTGGCGTTGTAGGACACCACGGTTTGCTTGCCGTCGTGGGCGCGGGCCGTCAGTTCGAAATTGGTCACCTTGCCCTCGCGCAGCACGCGCACGATGGCCGACTGGGCCAGCGCCGGGTCGGTGAAACAGTTCTTGAACGGGGCGCCGATCAGCTCGTCGCGCGTGCAGCCCGTCAGCGCCTCCATCTGCTGGTTGACGTCGCTGATGATGCCGCGCGGGTCGGTGGTGATCAGGGCGTCGATGTTCGATTCGATCAGCGAGCGGGTATAGAACTGCTGGTCGCGCAGGCGCTGGTCGAGCTGGGCCTGTTCCGTCTCGACGCGCTTGCGTTCGGTATTGTCGGTGCCGATCAGCAGGTAGCCGATCAGGCTGCCTTCGCCGTCGCGCAGCGCCGTCACCGAGACCATGGCGGGAAAACGGCTGCCATCCTTGCGGATGTAGGTCTGCTCATAGATGTCTTCCACCCCGCGCCGCGCCTTGCACACGAGCGCCTCGAAGCCCGGTTCGATGCGGACCTTGAACTCGTCGCTCAGGGCCAGGGCGCGGGCAATCAGTTGCTCCGGATCGGAGATGTCGGCCGGCGTCAGCTTGTCGACCACGTCGGCGGCGGCATAGCCGAGCATCCGTTCGGCGCCGACGTTGAAGATCTGGATCACACCCTGGCCATCGGTGGCGATGCTGGAAAAATTGGGGCTGTTGAAGATGGCCTCCTGCAGGGCGCCCGTCTTGAGCAGGGGCGGCCGGCCGCCTATCCTGCGCCGCAGGGCATGCAACCATGAGGCCGGATTAATGTTGCGCATGTTGCAGCTCCTGGGTGTGGTGGGTGTCCGACAGCAGACGGGCGAATTCCTTCTTGACGACGGCGTAGCATTCGCACACGTGGCCTTCGAGTCCGGCCCGGTCCAGCACCGTGATATGGCCGCGCCGGTGCGAAATGAAGCCTTCGGCCTGCAGCCGTCCGGCCGCCTCCGACACGCTCTCGCGCCGCACGCCCAGCATGTGGGAGATCAGTTCCTGGGTCATGGTCAGTTCCGCGCCGGGCAGGCGGTCCAGCGTGAGCAGCAGGAAGCGGCACATTTGCTGTTCCACCGTGTGATGGCGGTTGCACACGGCCGTCTGCGACATATGGGTCAGCAGTGCCTGGGTGTAGCGCAGCAGCAAACGCATGGCGGGGCCGTTGCGGTTGAATTCGTCCATCAGCAGTTGCGGACGCAGCCGATAACCGTGGCCGCCCGTTTGCACCACGCCCCGGCTGGGCGTGCTGTTGCCGCCCATGAAGAGCGACACGCCGAACACGCCCTCGTTGCCCACGCCGGCAATTTCGGCCGAGCCGCCGTCGTCGAGCAGGTATTGCACCGAGACGATGGCGCTGGTGGGGAAATAGACGTAGGCCAGGGTATCGCCCGAGCCGCACAGCAGCTGGCCCAGCAGCATGGGCACCAGTTCCAGATGGGGCGCCAGGCGCGCGTATTCGCTGTCCTGCAGGGCGGCCAGCAGATGATTCTGTTTCGGGTCGTGCGGGCAGGGCATGGTCAGGTTCCGATCCGGTTGGTGCGTGCGGCGGGGCCGCGCCTGGGGGCGCGGAAGAGCTGGCGGGCCGGGCGCGGCGGCCTGTCCAACGGGAGAGATGAAAGTACGGCGCGCCGGGCGCCGGGTGTCGAAGCGGATTGGGGCGATGCTAGGCCGCAAGGCGGGTGGGAATGGACGTTTCAGTTCTGGGCCGTTGACCTACCTTACCACGTATTGGCCCCGAGTGCCGCTTTGCCGGTGCTGAACCATGTGTGCTTTACCGAACAGATCCGCCCGCGTATCGGGTCCATTGTTGACGTGCATGTCCGGCTGCCGCGCGTGGGTGCGTCCCGGTGTGCAACACGACACAGAATGGAGCTCGCCATGAAACTCATCATGCAGGCCGCGCTGGCGGCCACAATGCTGTTGCCTGCCGCGTCTGTGCTGGCCCAGCAGATTACGCTGTACCAGGACGATGGCTGGCGTGGCCGTGCCTACGCCGTCCGCGGCCCGGTGCCTGACCTGGGGCGCATCGGCTTCAATGACCGCGCCTCCTCCGTTATCGTCGACGACGGCCGCTGGGAGGTATGCGACGACGTCGATTTCCAGGGACGTTGCATGATCCTGCGCCGGGGCAGCTACGAAACGCTGCGCGGCATGGGCATGAATGACCGCATCTCGTCGCTGCGCCCGGTCGGGCGGCGCCGGCATTACGAGAACGAGGCGCCGCCGCCGCTGGCGCAGCCCGACTACCAATATCGCCAGCGGCCCGGCGAGCGGCTGTACGAGGCCCAGGTGATGTCGGTGCATGCCGTCGTCGGCCCACCCGAACAGCGCTGCTGGATCGAGCGCGAGCAAGTGCAGGACAATCGCAGCAACGTCGGCGGCGCGATTGCCGGCGCCCTGATCGGCGGCGTGCTGGGGCACCAGGTCGGCGGCGGTACGGGGCGCGATGTGGCCACGGCCGGCGGCGCCCTGGCCGGTGCGGCGCTCGGATCGAACCTGGGCAACGGCGGCACCAGTGGCCGGGACGTGCGGCGCTGTGAAAGCACGGCCAGCACCACGCCCCAGTACTGGGATGTGGTGTACGTGTTCCGGGGTGTCGAGCACCAGGTGCAGCTGGCGTCCGCGCCGGGGGCCACCATTCCCGTCAACCGCGACGGTTTGCCGCGCATGTAAGGCTTAGGCCGGGAGGAGTATGGAAAGCTTGCGCCGCGTTTGCGTCTTGCTTGGCCTGACGATGCTGTTGTGCGCTGGCTGCGCGTCGCTGCCGCCCGGCGCGGCATTTCCAAGGACCGCCTCGGTGGCGCTGCCCCATCCGGAGGATACGCCGCTGGGCCGCCAATTCGCGGCCGCGGCGGCGCTCCATCCCGGCAGCTCCGGTTTCCGCCTGCTGTCGGTGGGCGTGGACGGCTTCCTGATGCGGATGCAGATGATCCATGCGGCCACACAGACCATCGACCTGCAATACTTCATTTTCCGGGGCGACGAGACGGGGCAGCTGCTGACGGGCGCCGTGCTGCTGGCCGCCGACCGCGGGGTGCGGGTACGTATCCTGGTCGACGATGGCGAGACCGTGGCCGGCGACGAGCAGCTCAGGATGCTTGAATCGCATCCGCAGATACAGCTGCGCGTGTTCAACCCGTTCCGCTACCGCGGCCATGTCACGGCCTTGCGGGCCGCCGAATTCCTGCTCGATTTCCGGCGCCTCGATTTCCGCATGCATAACAAGCTGCTGGTGGTCGATAACGCCATCGCCCTGATCGGCGGCAGGAATATCGGCGACCAGTATTTCCAGGTCGATCCCGATGGGCAGTTCGCCGACGACGACATGTTTTCGGCCGGCCCCATCGCCGGCCAGCTGTCGGCCAGCTTCGACGAATATTGGGCCAGCCCGCTGGCCATCCCCATGGAGGCGCTGGCCGGCGGCAAGACCAGCCATGCCGAGCTGGGTGCGCATCGGCGCCAGCTGCAGCAGCACCGGCAGACGCGCGAGGACCAATCGGTCGGCTATGTGATGCGCATCGCCAGCAGCGAGCCGCTGGCCGGCATCGTCGCGGGACGCACGCCGCTGATCTGGGCCCATGCGCAGCTGGTGTGCGACAGTCCGGACAAGCACGACGTGGAGCGGGGTCTCATGGTCGGCAGGCTGATGCATCGCTCCGTCGCCGCGGCCAGCGCCGCCGTGCAGGACGAGCTGCTGATGATTACCCCCTATCTGATCCCGGGACAGGAAGGCATGCGCCTGTTCCAGGCGCTGCGGGCGCGCCAGGTCCGGGTGAGAATATTGACCAGCTCACTGGAAGCGGCCAGCGTCCTGCTGGCCCAGTCCGGCTATATGCACTACCGCGTCGGCTTGCTCGCGCTGGGCGTGGAACTGTATGAAATACGCTCGCTGCTGGGCAATGTGGCCGGCAGCGGGCAGACCAGGGCCATCTCGCGCTTTGGCAATTATTCGCTGCACGCGAAGTTATTTGTGTTCGATCGCCAGAAGGTCTTTATCGGCTCGATGAACTTCGATCAGCGCTCGATGCACTTGAATACGGAAATCGGCCTGCTGATCGACAGTCCGGCGCTGGCCGGGCAAATCGCCGCCCGTTTCGACGCCATGGTCCAGCCCGAGAATGCCTATGCGCTGGCGCTGCGCCAGGGCAGTTCCGGCCCGGCGACGCTGTCGTGGCGCACGCGCGAGGGCGGCCAGGCGGTCACTTACGACGTCGAGCCGGCGCGCAGCCGCTGGCAAAGGAACATGGTTCATTTGCTGTCGCTGCTGCCGCTCGACGACGAGTTGTGAGGCGCGGGCCGCCGCGCGCCAGGGCGCCGCTCGCAGTGGCCAGGCGCGCCGGGCCTGTGTGTGCCACCGAACGGACTTCGCTTGCCGCGAGGAACATGATTGATTTTCTAAAACGATATCAAGAAAAGGAAACACCATGAAAACCCTCACTTCCATCCTCCTCGTGTGCGGCACCTTGCTGGCGCCGTTCGTCGCGCACGCGGGCGAAGGCGACACGGACCGCAAGCATCCCCTGACCTTCGTCAAGGATTCCGCCATCACGGTCAAAGTAAAAGCCCTGCTGGCCGACGACAAAATGGGCACCCTGACCCACATCAAGGTCGATACCGACCGCCACGGCGTGGTCGTGCTGAGCGGCAGCGTGCGCAGCCCGGAACAGAAGGACAAGGCGGCTGCCATCGCGCGCGGCACCGAGGGCGTGACGTCGGTCCGCAATGACCTGCGCATCCGGCAGGACGACTGAACCGTCGCTATGCCGGTGCCACGTGTACGGCCGTCACCTTGTACTCGGGTGTGTGGGCCAGCCGGTCCCGGTGCGGCGAAGTGAGCCGGTTGACATGCAGGTCGGGCCGGTGGAAGGTGGTAAACAGCTGGCCCGGCTTCATGCTTGGGCTGAGCCGTAACGGCAGTTCCACCTCGCCGTAGCGGCTGCGCACGCGCACGCGGGCGCCGTCGGCCAGGCCCAGGCGGGCCGCGTCGGCCGGCGCCATGTCGAGCAGGTCGCTGGCCTGCAGTTGCGCGTTGCCGCCGCGGTAGGTCATGGTGCCGGCGTTGAAGTGATACAGGCCGCGCCCCGTCACCAGCACGAAAGGATACGCATCGTCGCACTGTTCCGGCGTGGCCACGTAGGCAATCTGCGCCAGCCGCGCGCGGGTGGCGCCGGCAAAGCTGTCGCCATGCAGGATGGGCGTGCCGGGATGGGCGTCGTCGTCGCGCTGGGGGCAGGGCCATTGCAGGCTTTCCGTTTCCAGCCGCCGGTAACTGAGGCCGGCGCCGGCCGGCCACACGGCCCGCACTTCATTCCAGATCGCCTCGGGCCCATCGAAGTTGAAGCCGCGTACGTGGCCCATGCGCTGCGCCAGTTGCTGGATGATCCACCAGTCCGGGCGCGCGTCGCCGGGCGGCGGCACGGCTTGCCGCACGCGCTGCACGCGCCGGTCCGAGTTCATGAAGGTGCCGTCGCGCTCGAACACGCTGGCGGCTGGGAAGAACACGGTGCCGTAGGCGCGCGCTGTCTCGTTGAGGAACAGGTCCTGCACGATCACGCAGTCGAGCTGGCGCATGGCGTGCTCGCTGGCGTGCTGGTTGGCCAGCGACAGGTAGACGTCGTAGCCGAAGGCCCACAGCGCCTTGACGCTGCCACCGGCGGCGCCATCGAACATCTGCATCAGGTCCAGGCCGTCGGTGTCGGGCAGGGCGCCGCCCCACACGGCCTCAAAGCGGGCGCGGGCCTGCGCGATCGGCTGCGAGCCGGTCAGCGTGCCGGGGTCGCACCCCATCTGCGCCGATCCCTGCACGTTGTTCTGGCCCCGCAGCGGATTGATGCCGCTGCCGGGGCGACCCAGGTTGCCCGTCAACAGGGCCAGGTTAATCAGCGTCATCACGCCTTCCGTGCCCTGCGTGTGTTCCGTCATGCCCAGGCCGTGGAAGCACATGGCCGGTGCGCTGGTGGCATACAGCCGGGCCGCCGCGCGGATGTCGGCCGCCGCCACGCCGCACTGCGCGCTGACGGCTTCGGGCGCGTACGCGCGCGCGAAGGCGCTGAACTCGTCCAGGCCGTCGACCCGGCGCGCCACGAAGTCCCGCTCCACCAGGCCCTCGTCGATGATGGCGGCGGCCATGGCGTTGAACAGCAGGACGTTGGCGCCGGGCCGCACGGCCAGGTGGATCTGCGCGTACTGGGCCAGTTCGGTGCGGCGCGGATCGACCACGATCAGCGCCGCGCCCCGCAACACGGCCTGCTTGATGCGGGCGCCCACGATGGGGTGGTTCTCGGTCGGGTTGCAGCCGCACAGCAGGAAGCAGCTGGCCCGTTCGATATCGTCGAAGGCGTTGGTGGCCGCGCCCGTGCCCAGCATGGTCTTGAGCGCCTTGGCCGACGGCGTATGGCACACGCGGGCGCAGCAATCGACGTTGTTGGTGCCGATGACCATGCGGGCGAATTTCTGCGCCAGGTAGTTTTCCTCGTTGGTGGCGCGGGCCGAGCCGAGCACGCCGATGGCGTTGGCGCCATGCCGGCCCCGTATCCGCTGCAGGGCGGCCGCCGTGTGGTCCAGCGCCTCGTCCCAGCTGACCGCGCGCCATGCGTCGCCGTCGCGCAGCATGGGCGTGGTGACGCGGTCCGGCGCGTGGTTGTACTCGAACGCGTAGCGGCCCTTGACGCACAGGTGGCCGCGGTTGACGGGGTGCTCGGCCGGGCGCACGGCCACCACCTTGCCGTTACGGCTGCCCACGTCCATCTGGCAGCCCACGCCGCAGTAGACGCAGGTGCTGCGGGTCCAGCGCTCGGCCGGCTGTTGCGCGCCGCGCTTGTCGAAGATGGCGCCGGTGGGGCAGCTGTCGGCGCAGGCGCCGCAGGAGACGCAGCCGCTGTCGGCCAGCGTGCCACCCAGCGCGCTGCCCACGTGGGTGCGTTCGCCGCGCTGCCACACCTGCCATACGAACTGGCCCTGCAGCTCGTCGCAGATGCGCACGCAGCGGTTGCAGGAGATGCAGCGGTCCATCGCCACGCCCAGGTAGGGATGGCTGTCGTCGGCGTAGCGTTCCTGCCATGGGGCATCGCCGGCCGCCACGCCGTAGCGGGCCAGCAGGCGGTGGAAGGGCTGCTGCGGCTCCGCCGCCACGGCGGCGGCCGGGTAGCGCCCGGCCAGCAGCGACAGATTGGTGCGGCGCAGCGCCTCGATGGCCGGGGTGGCCGTGCGCACGGCCATGCCTTCGGTGACGATGGCCGTGCAGCTGGACACGGGCCGCGGCTCGCCCTCTATCTCCACCACGCACATGCGGCAGGCGCCGGACGGCTGTATGCGCGCATCGTGGCACAGGTGGGGAATGTCGCGCCGCGCCGCCAGCAGCACTTGCAGCAGCGTACTGCCCGGTTCAGCCGTGTGGGGCACGCCGTCGATGGTCAGATGAAGCATGATGCCAGTTCCTCCGGATAGTGGCGGGCGATGGACTGCGCGAACTCGGCCAGGCCGCGGCCGTGGCCGCACAGGCTGGTGGCCGCCAGCGCTTCGACCAGCGCCTGCCAGCGTTGGCCATCGCCGCGTGTTCCCGCCACGGCCTGCACGGCCATGCGCGCCAGTTCCGGGCTGCCCAGGTGGCAGGGCGTGCATTTGCCGCACGACTCCAGCGCTCCGAAGCGAAGCACGTGGGCCAGCAGTGCCGCGATCGGGGTGGCGTCCGTCACGGCCAGCACGCCGCCGTGGCCCACGGCGCCGCCGGCGGCCGCCATGGCGCCGTAGTCGAGCGGCGTGTCCAGCAGGGACGGCGGCAGCAGGCCGGCCAGCGGGCCGCCCACCATCACACCCGTCAGCCGGCCGCGCCGCACGCCCTGGCCCAGCATTTCCACGATGGTGCGCAGGCTAATGCCGAACTCCACTTCGTACAGGCCGGGGCGGCGGAACAGGGAGTTGAGCGACAGCAACTTGGTGCCGGGACTGTCCGCCGTGCCCAGCGCCGCGTAGCGCGCCGCGCCGTGCCGCAGTATCCACGGGATGGCGCACAGGGTTTCCACGTTGTTGACCAGGGTGGGCACGCCTTCCAGGCCACGGTCCGTGATCTGGGGCGGGCGCAGCCGCGCTTCCGGCCGCCGGCCTTCGATCGCATTCAGCATGGCCGTCTCCTCGCCGCACAGGTAGCTGCCGTGGCCCACCACCAGTTCCAGGTCGAAGCCGTGGCCGGCACCGGCATCGTGGCCCAGCCAGCCGGCCGCGTAGGCCTGAACCAGCGCGTCGCGCAGTACGGCGGCGGCCGCGTCGTATTCCTTGCGCAGGTAGATGATGCCGTGCGCGGCGCCCACCGTCAGGCCGGCGATGAGCATGGCCTCGATCAGGCGGAACGGATCGGCTTCCATCAGCATGCGGTCGCTGAAGGCGCCGGGGTCGCCCTCGTCGGCATTGGCGACGACGTATTTTTTCGGTGCGCTCTGCTGCGCGACCTTGCGCCATTTGCTGCCGGTGGGGTAGCCGGCGCCGCCCCGTCCCCGCAGGCCCGATGCATCGAGCGCCTGCAGCACGGCCTGCGGCCCCAACGCGAGCGCCTGGCGCAGGCCCACGCCGCCACCGCCGGCCAGGTAATGTTCCAGGTGACGCACGCCGCCGGTCAGCACGTTGCCCAGCAATACGGTCTCCTCGGCGTGCACTTCGCAGTAGGGCGTCGTGGTGTCGCCATGGCTGGCCGGGGCCTGGTAGCACTGGCCCAGGCAGAACAACGGCGCCGGGTCCTGCTGCGTCCGGGCCCAGCGGGCCGGATCGGCCTGGCGCGCCAGGAAGCAGGCCAGGCCCTGGCAGGCCTTGCCCTGCAACGCCACATGTTCCAGGTGGTAGAAACTGTGCGCCGCCAGATCGCGATGGATGGGTATCATGGGAGGCCCCGTCGTATGACTATGTTGCCAGCGTACGCGGTTGAGCGGCCAATTTGACTGATCCAGATCAAATTATTCACAATAAGTAATTGACAAGGACTGGCCGGCCGGGCGCCCATGCCCGTCCGGCGGCCGCCTGGCCGGCGCTGCCTCATCATGGCCGTCCGTCTCGGCCGGGGCGCGATTGCGCGTCACCCTGATCTGTATCAGTTGTTTTCAAGCGTGCGCGCTGCAAGAGGTCCAGAATAGCAATTCAGTCCGCCGGCATGCCGGCGGGCGGCGTCATCGTCATTACCCTGTTACTGCGCGGCAACGCGCCCACCACAAGGAGAATAGAGATGCAAAGAACAGCACTGGTGACCGGCGGCACGCGCGGCCTGGGACAGGCCATCTCGCTGGCCCTCAAGGCGGCGGGCCATCGCGTGGCGGCCGTCTACCACGACAACGAGGAAGCGGCGCGCACCTTTTCCGCCAGCAGCGGCATCCCCGTGTTTCATTGGGACGTGTCGGACTACGCGGCCTGCGGCGAGGGCGTGGCGCGCATCGAGCGCGAACTGGGGCCGGTGGACATTCTCGTCAACAACGCCGGCATCACCCAGGACGCCGTGCTGCACAAGATGTCGCCGGAGCAGTGGTGGGCCGTCATCAACACCAACCTGGGCTCCATGTTCAACATGACGCGTCATGTGATGGACGGCATGCGCGAGCGCCAGTACGGCCGCATCATCAACATCAGCTCCATCAACGGCGAGAAGGGCCAGATCGGCCAGACCAACTACGCGGCGGCCAAGGCCGGCATCCTGGGCTTTACCAAGGCGCTGGCGCTGGAGTGCGCGCGCAAGCACATCACCGTCAACGCCATCGCGCCCGGTTATTGCGACACGTCCATGGTGGCCAAGGTGGCGCCCGATGTGCTGCACACCATCGTCGATGCCATCCCCGTGGGACGGCTGGGCACGCCCGACGAGATAGGCCGCGCCGTCGCCTTCCTGGCCGACGAGGGTTCGGGCTTCATCACGGGCGCCACGCTGGATGTGAACGGCGGGCAATACCTGGGCTAGTCCACTGCTTACACCCCGGCCGGGAAGGTTTCCGGCGCTTCGCCCGGCTCCGCCTGGCGGCCGCCCTCCGGTCCGTCCAGCGGCGTCAGCGCGTGGCTGGTGTCGATGTGCAGGATGGCGTCGAACTGGTCGGCCAGGTGGGTCGTCAAGTAATGGCTCTGCAGTTCCGTGGTCGGCTGGTAGATTACGCCGATGGCGCGCTGCAGGCCCTGCCGGGGCAGCAGCTGGGCAGCGCCGCCTTCGCCGCGCAGCGGCAGCAGCATGCGTGCGATGCCGGTACGGTGCAGCAGGGTTTCATAGCTGTCCGCATGGGCCGGCCGCACGCGCATGGTTTCCCATGGCCCGTTCCAGCTGGAGGCGGCCGTCACGTTGCCGTCGTACGTGCTCATGCCGACCGCATAGACCTGGCCTTCATACAGCTGGCGCACCAGCTGGCCCACATTCCACTGGCCGTGATCGGCCGCGTCCGTGGCGCGCGCGTCGCCCAGGTGCGAGTTGTGGGCCCAGACCACGATGCGGGCCGCCTCGCCGTTGCGGTGCGACAGGTAATGCTCGAGCGCTTCCAGCGTCATCGTCATGTGGCGGTCGCGCACGTTCCACGACGCCACCCGGTCCTGGAACATGATGCGGTAGTACTGTTCGGCGTTGGCCACCAGGCTGGCGTTCTGCTGGGCATAAAAGAAAGCGTCGCTGCCTTCGGCGCCCGCGTGGTGCAAGTACTTGGCGCCCTGGCGGTGCATGTCGTGCAGCTGCGCCAGCACGGCCAGTTCGCATGACGGTGTCAGGCCCAGGCCGGCGGCGTAGCCGTAATCCTGGCTGTCGTGGCGGTAGCGGTCGAAGCAGGCATAGCGCTGGCGGGCCCGTTCGGCGGCGGCCGGATCGACCTGTTCCAGGTAGTGCAGCACGGCATCGACGGAGGCGAACAGGCTGTACAGGTCCAGCCCGTAGAAGCCCACCGGGTGAGCGTCGGGCAACAGGGCGCTGTTGTAGTCGCGCAGCCAGTCCACCAGGTCGGCCATTTCCGTGTTGCGCCACATCCAGGTGGGGAAACGCTTGAAGCCGGCCAGCGCGCTCTCCGCATCGGCGTCGTCGCTGCAGCCGCGCAGGTAGCGGTGCACGCGGTAGGCGTCGGGCCAGTCGGCCTCGACGGCAACGGCCGAGAAATTGCATTCGCTGATCAGGCGCTGCGTAATGCGCGCGCGCTCGTGGTAGAACTCTTGCGTGCCGTGGGTGCATTCGCCCAGCAGCACGATGCGGGCATCGCCTATCCGTTCCAGCAAGCCGTCGTAATCGCCTTCTTCACCGCTGACGACGTGGGCGCATGAAGCGATGGCCTGGATGTTGCTCATGATCTTCTCCCGCTGGCATAGCCCAGCTTTCACAATAAGACTGTCGGCGGCCGCGCGCAGCAGGGGAATGTGATGCAGATCAGGTGACTGTGAAAAACATCAGCGGGATCGACGCCAGCGCCATAACACCAGCCATGCGCCCAACATGCCGCCCAGGTGGGCGAAGTGGGCCACTTTCGCTTCCGTGCCACTCACACCCATGACCAATTCTACTCCCGCATACAGGATGACGGCCAGCCACGCGGGCAAGGGAATGGGCGGGATCAGCAGGATGATGATGCGGCGTGGAAAACAGACGCCATAGGCCAGCAGCAGGGCGAACAGGGCGGGCACGGCGTCGCCGCCGACCAACTCCAGCGCGAAGCCGGCGCAGGTGGCCAGTGTCAGCGTGCGCAAGACCGGACTGCCGCCTGCAGTCGGAGAGGCGGGCACGATGGACGCGCGGGATTCAGTTCAGTGTCCGGCGGCGGGCCAGTATCCAGCGGTGTATGTCTTCGCGCACCAGCACATCGCGGTTGGTGTCGAGCACATATTTAAAGCCCTGGAACAGGAAGTCGTCGTTGGGACTGCAGCCGAGGGCACGGGCGCCATGAATCTCCACTGGCGCGGCGCCCGACAGTGGGCATTCGCGTAACAGTTGTTGCAGTGTGGGCAGTGTGGTGCTGGATGTCGTATGCATGGCTGGCTGCTCGCTAAGGTGAGAAATCAACGGCCTGACGTCTTTACAATATCACCGCCCATCACGCGTGGAAATAGCGGCGCGATAGAAAGCGACACTAAAAAAATTCATCGATTCTTTGATGGCCATCAAGGTCGAAAAATGCATGTGACTGGCAGGTTTTTTGTCGCCGGCAAACAGTCTTTTAGATTCATCGGCTTAGTGGCCGAAGTGCAGACAACACCTGATGTGAAGTGCGGCATGGGTGCGTGTCGCCACGCAACAGCGCATGGCCGGCAGGCAAGCGGACATGCGACGGAAATGCAACGTTTGTGTTGGCGATGCACCAAAGTGGACCGGGCGGCGGAGCGCCGGCGCCGCTTGCCTGGGCGCCGCGCACGCGGGCCCGGGGAGGGGGCTGGCGCGTTCGGACCTGCCACACGGTTAAACAGGTATTTCGATTCTGGGCATTTCAAGCGATAATCCTGTCATGCCTGCAATCACCGACCTCGTCCGCCCATCCTTCCCGCCGTCGCGCGTTTCGACTTTGCCGCTGTTCCACCGTCCGGCCACGGCCACGGCCACGGCGCTGGCGTGCGTGCTGGCCTGCGCGGGCGCGCCGGTGCGGGCGGCAACGGCCAGCGTCTATCTGGAAGAGCTCACGTCGCCGGAACTGCGCGAGCGGATCGCGGCCGGCACCACCACCGCGTTGGTGCCCGTGGGCGGCACGGAGCAGAGCGGTCCCTATATCGTGCTGGGCAAGCATAACGGCCGGGCCCACCTACTGGCCGGGCGTATCGCCGAGCGCCTGGGCAATGCCGTCGTGGCGCCCACGGTCAGTTACGTACCGGAAGGCAGCATCCGGCCGCCGGCGGCCCATATGCGCTTTGCCGGCACCATCTCCATTCCCGACAGCGCGTTCGAGGCCATGCTCGACGCTGCCGCGCGCAGCTTGTGCCAGCACGGCTTGCAGAAGGTAATACTGCTGGGCGACCATGGCGGCTACCAGAAGAACCTGGAGCGCGTGGCCCAGCGCGTGAACAAGGCGCAGGCCGGCGACGCCGGCTGCCGCGTGTATGCGCCGCCCGAGTATTATCAGGCCGCGTCGGACGGCTTTGCCGCACAGCTGCGCAAGCGCGGCTACAGCGCCGCGGAAATCGGCGCCCATGCGGGGCTGGCCGACGTCTCGCTCAGCCTCGCGCTCGATCCGGCCCAGGTGCGCGGCGCCGCGCTGGCCCACGGGCCCACGCCGGGCGACGGCGTGGCCGGCGATCCGCGCCGCGCCAGCGCCGAACTGGGGCAGCTGGGCGTACAACAGATTATCGAGGCCACGGTGGGGGCGATCAAGCGCCTGCCGCCGGCCCATTGAATTTACCGCTTCCATTATCGAGGAAACCTAGGATGCACTTACCCGTCAAGCACTCTGCAAGCATTTCCGCCCGCCTGGGCCTGGCCGCGCTGGCCATCGCCGCCATCGGCGGTGCGGCCGGCGTGTATGCCGCCACCCAGGGCGGCGCTGCGGCGCCGGCCGCCGCCCCGGCACCGGCCGCGCCGGCCACCGTGGCCGGCATGCCGCCCGTGGTCGACGCCAACAACCTGTACAGCGAAACGGGCTCCAGCCACCTGAGCGCCGCCGTCAAGGGCGACCTGGAGCGCATCTACGTGCCCAACCTGCGTTCGAACGACGTCAGCGTGATCGACCCGGCCACCATGAAGGTGGTGGACCGCTTCAAGGTGGGCCGCGCGCCGCAGCACATCGTGCCGTCGTGGGACTTGCGCACGCTGTGGGTGGCCAACAATGCCGAACGCTACGACGACGGCAGCCTGACCCCGATCGATCCGCGCACGGGCAAGCCGGGCAGCGCGATCAAGGTGGACGATCCCTACAACCTGTACTTCTCGCCCGACGGTAAATCGGCCATCGTGGTGGCCGAAGCCAAGCACCGCCTGGACTTCCGCGATCCGCACACGCTGGCGCTGCAGTACTCGATCGCCACGCCCAAGTGCGGCGGCATCAACCACGCCGACTTCTCGATGGACGGCAGCTACGCGCTGTTTACCTGCGAGTTCGAAGGCAGCCTGGTCAAGATCGACCTGGTCAACCGCACCGTACTGGGCTACCTCAAGCTCAACATGCCGGCCACCCGCTACAAGGACGTGCCCACCCTGGCCGGTCCCGGCGCGACGGAAATCTGCAGCTCGAAGAAGGGCATGCCGCAGGACATACGCATTTCGCCGGACGGCAAGCGCTTCTACGTGGCCGACATGGAGGCCGACGGCGTGCACGTGGTGGACGGCGCCACGTTCAAGGAAACGGGCTTCGTGGCCACCGGCGTGGCCGCGCACGGCCTGTATCCTAGCCGCGACGGCAAGAGCCTGTATGTGGCCAACCGCGGTTCGCACCGCATCCACGGCCCGCGCAACGGCAAGGGCAGCGTGACGGTGCTCGATTTCGCCAGCGGCAAGATCACCGCCCAGTGGCCCATCCCCGGCGGCGGCAGCCCGGACATGGGCAACGTCAGCGTGGACGGCAAATCGTTGTGGTTATCGGGCCGTTATGACGATGTGGTGTACCGTATCGATACGGCGACGGGCGCCGTGGCCAAGATCAAGGTGGGCCAGGAGCCGCACGGCCTGACCGTGTGGCCGCTGCCGGGCCGCTATTCGCTGGGCCATACGGGTAACCTGCGCTAAGTGGTGTGACGCCGCCGCCACCGGCATGGGCCGGTCGATACGGGAGGGAAGGGACATGCAAGCGACAATGCCATCATGTGAACAGACCGACCTGCCGGCGCCGCTGCGGCGCTGTGCCGATGGCCTGACGGCACTGGCCGACGGCGGCGCCAGCGAGCACGATTTCGTACGGCAGGGCGGCGCCCTGCTGGCCGCGCTGGTGGCGACGGACGACTGGCTGCCGCCGGCCCAGGCCCGGCCCGACCCGCAGTACTACCGCCAGTACCTGCTGTACCGCGATCCGGCCGCGCGCTTTTCCATCGTCAGTTTCGTGTGGGGCCCGGGGCAGCATACGCCGGTCCACAACCACACGGTATGGGGCCTGGTCGGCATGCTGCGCGGGGCCGAGACGGCGCAGGATTTCGCCTTCGCCGCCGACGGCACGCTGGTCCCTTGCGGGCCGCCACAGAGGCTGGAGCCGGGCGCCGTGACGGCCGTCTCGCCCACGCTGGGCGACATCCACCAGGTGTGTAATGCGCACCAGGACCAGGTCTCCATCAGCATCCACGTGTATGGCGCCGACATTGGCGCCGTGGACCGCTCCGTGTTCGCACCGGACGGCACGGCCAAACCGTTCCGCTCCGGCTATTCCGACCCGGCCTGAGGGCGCGTCCATGCGAACCCGCGACCAGCCTGTCGTGTTGCGGCGCCTGCTGCGCTGGCTCGGCGCCGGGCTGTGCGCCGCCGCCGCCGCGCAGGCGCTGGCCGCCACGGTCGTCATGCCCCGCCCCTTGCAGGAGAAGGACCCGCGCAACGATTACCCGATCGCGCTGCTGCGCATGGCGCTGGAAAAGGCGGGCACCGCCTACGAGCTGAAGTTCGCCCCGGTGGTCATGACGCAGGACCGCGTGCTGCTGGAAATCGCCAAGGGCAACGGCGGGGTGGACATCATCGCCACCATGACCAGCCAGGAGCGCGAGGCCAGGATGCTGGCCATCCGCATCCCCATCGACAAGGGGCTGTACGGCTGGCGCATCCCCCTCGTGCGGGGTGACCACAAGGATCTGTTCGCCGAGGTGCAGGACCTGGACGGACTCAAGCAGCTGCGCTGCGGCCAGGGACACGACTGGCCGGACACGGGCATCCTGCGCGGCAACGGCATCCAGGTGTCGGCCAATTCCAGCTACGAGGCCTTGTTCAGCATGCTGGGGGTGGGGCGCATCGACTATTTTCCGCGCGCCGTGGTCGAGATCGGGCCGGAGGCGGCGGCCCATCCGGGGCTGGCCATCGATCCCTACATCGTCATCCATTACCCGACGGCGTTCTACTACTTCGTCAGCCGCCGCAATCCGCAGCTGGCCGACGCCGTCAAGCGGGGGCTGGAGGAGGCCATCGCGGACGGTTCCTTCGAGCGCCTGTTCAACCAGCACTTCGGGGCCGCCTTGCGCCAGGCCAGGCTGGACCAGCGGCGCGTGATCGAACTGGCCAACCCGCTGCTGCCGGACGGCCTGCCGCTGGAACACCGGGAGTTATGGATCATGCCGGACGACGGGCGCCGCCCCAAGGCGGGCGCCCGTTCGCAGCGCTAGCGGCCGACCGCGGCCGAGGCGGGGCCGGGCTGCCGGCGCCGGCGGCTGCGCTTCAGACCAGCAGGGCGGCGCTCATGGCGGCAGCATCGATTTCCGATTCTTCCAGCATGGACTTGAGCCTGTCCTCATCGATGAACAGGTCGACCGCCGAATCCGTATGGGGCGGCAGTTCGCGCTGCGGACCGGCCAGCGGCGACGGCACCGGCGACAGGTGGTTGGCCAGCAGCAGGGTGTCGAGCAGGTTGTCGGGCGGGATGGAGAGGAAGCCGTCGCGCAAGCCTTCGATGGCTTCGGCCACCGGCTCCGGGATGCTCAGCTTGTTCATCACTTCGCGCGTGATGATTTCCTCGCTGGCCGGCTGCCAGTTGTCGGGGTCTTCCTCCAGCAGGCCGGGGAACTCGTCGGCCCGCGACAGCAGGTAGAAGCCGCCCACCTCGTGCACGATGGCCGCGAACAGGGCCGTGTCGGGATTGACCCCCGTGACCTGGCGCGCGATGATGCGGGCCAGCGCGGCCACGTGGATGGTGTGGTCCCACAGCTGCTCGGCCTTGGCGCGCACGTCCGGATCGGTGATCTTGCTGCCGAACTGGCGCACCACCATGGCGGCGGCCAGCGCGAACAGGTTGTGGTAGCCGATGCGGATGATGGCGCCGCGCACGTTGGTGATGGCCGGCGCGCCGCTGCGGTTGAACATGGCGGAATTGGCGATGGCCACCGTACGGGCGGCCAGGATGGGCTCGGCCAGCACCAGGCTGATGGCTTGGTCGATCGGACACTCCGGATCGTCCAGCGCCAGTTGTACGCGGAGCGCCGCGTTGACGCTGGTGGGGAATACCAGTTCGCCACGAATGGCCTGGGCTGCGATGTGCCCGAATGCTTCCAGTTTATTCATGTCGAAATTATACGCACGCTGGCGCGCAATCTCAACGCAATGATGCGTTCAGGCCGCCCGCGTGCGCAACGGGACGGCCGGAACGCCGCCGGTTACGCTCAGGCGTTGACCAGCTCGGGCCGGCGCGCCCCGTCCTGGCGGCTGTAGCGGCCCACGGACAGGTCGTCGGCGCGGATGGCCGGGCGGCGCGAGGAGATGATGTCCGACAGCAGCTGGGCCGAGCCGCAGGACATGGTCCAGCCCAGCGTGCCATGGCCCGTGTTGACGAACAGGTTGCGCACGCCGGTGCGGCCGACGACGGGCGTGCCGTCCGGCGTCATGGGGCGCAGGCCTGTCCAGAAGGTGGCGGCGGCCGTGTCGCCGGCGCCGGGGAACAGGTCGTTGACCACCATTTCCAGCGTTTCGCGGCGGCGCGGGTTGAGGTCCAGGTTGTAGCCGGCGATTTCGGCCATGCCGCCCACGCGGATACGGTCGTCGAAGCGGGTGACGGCGATCTTGTAGGTCTCGTCCAGGATGGTCGAGGTGGGCGCGGCGGCGCCGTCGACGATGGGCACCGTGATGGAATAGCCCTTGAGCGGGTAGACGGGAATGTCGACCAGGTTCCTGAGCAGCGTGGTCGAATAGGCGCCCAGCGCCACCACGTAGGAGTCGGCCCGCACCATGTCGGCGCCGCATTGCACGCCGGAGATGGCGCCGCCGGCCACGGTCAGGCCCGTGATGTCGACGTTGTAGCGGAACTTGACGCCCAGCTGTTCGGCCATGGCCGTCAGGCGGGTGGTAAACAGCTGGCAGTCGCCCGTCTCGTCGTTGGGCAGGCGCAGGCCGCCCACCAGCTTGTGGCGCGAGGTGGCCAGGCCCGGTTCGGCGCCCACCAGCTGGTCGCGGTCGAGCAGCTGGAACGGCACGCCCGTCTCTTGCAGCACGCGGATATCCTTGGCCGCATCGTCGAGCTGCTTCTGGGTGCGGAACAGCTGGGTAGTGCCTTGCTGGCGGCCTTCGTATTCGATGCCGGTAGCCGCGCGCAGGGTCTTGAAGCAATCGCGGCTGTATTCGGCCAGGCGCACCATGCGTTCCTTGTTGACGGCGTAGCGCTCGGGCGTGCAGTTGCGCAGCATCTGCCACATCCATTGCAGCTGGAACTTGGTGCCGTCGGGCGTGATGGACAGCGGCGCGTGGCGCTGCACCATCCATTTCATGGCCTTCAGGGGGATGCCGGGCGCGGCCCAGGGGGACGCGTAGCCGGGCGAGATCTGCCCGGCGTTGGCGAAACTGGTTTCCAGCGCGGGGCCGGGCTGGCGGTCGAGTACCGTGACGTCGTGGCCGGCCTGCGCCAGATAGTAGGCGCTGGTCACGCCGATCACACCACTGCCCAGAATAACGACTTTCATCTACATGTCCCCTTGATTATTGGATTGCGCCAGATATATTGCTATGATAGTGTCGTTCTTCTAGTAATTGTTACTATATAACGATAGAAATTTGGTGGAAAATCATGCGAACCCAGAAAGAATCCGTCCGCAGCCTGGACAAGCTTGACCGCAAGATATTGCGCATCCTGCAGGACGATGGCCGCATCTCGATGAAGGATTTGAGCGAGCAGGTGGGCTTGTCGATCACGCCGGCCATCGAGCGCGTCAAGCGCATGGAGCGCGACGGCGTGATCACCGGCTACCATGCGCGCATCTCGCCGCCGGCGCTGGGGGCCAAGCTGCTGGTGTTCGTCGAGATCACGCTCAACCAGAAGTCGGCCTCCGTGTTCGAGCAGTTCCGGCGCGAAGTGCTGCGCATCCCGGAAGTGCAGGAGTGCCACCTGGTGTCGGGCGATTTCGATTACCTGATCAAGGCCCGCATCCATGAAATGGCCGAGTACCGCAAGCTGCTGGGCGAGATGCTGCTGCAGCTGCCCGGCGCGGCGCAGTCGAAAAGCTATGTCGTGATGGAAGAGATCAAGGAGACGCTGGTGCTGTCGACGGAAGTGCCGCAGTAGCGGGCATACCGGCGTGGGCATACCGGCCTGGGCGTACCGGCGCGGGCACACCGGCGTAGGCATACCGGCGTGGGCACACCGGCGCGGGCGTGCCAACGCGGATGGCCTGTGCGGATGGCCGGTGCGGAGCCGGGCGGCGGTCCAGGCCGGGCGGTTTTAAACACGGCAGGCGGCGGCACGGCAGGCCGCGCTTCAGGTAGAATCGCGGCATGGCACCCGTTATCGAATGGAGCAGCCGTGAACAGCACGCATGATGGCGCCCCCGGCGCCGAATCCCACCACGAGCACATCGTCGCCGTGCGCACGCTGGACGAGCACCTGTCGTCCGACCAGAGCTTCAGCTCCGCCTATGCGCGCACGCTGGGCGCCATTGCCGCCGCCGATGGCGCCGTCACACTGGCGCAATTTGCCGCCGTCACCGACATTGCCGGCGAAGGCAAATCCTCGGCCGTCTTCACCGCCCTCGTGCTGAACGCCATCGAATCGGGCGTCAGCGTGGACTGGGCCTACTCGGCGCTGGCGCGCAGCGGCGCCGGCACCCCGCAACCGGCGCGCGACGCCGCCTTTTCCATGGCCATGCCCCTATTGGCGCTGCTGGGCACGAACGCCCGGCCGCTGGCGCTGCGGCTGGCCAAGGCGCTGGGCGTCAAGCCCACCGCCGATGAACTCGAGACGCTGCCGCCGGAAGAGGAGCGCGGCCTGCTGGCCAGCCTGGGCGACCAGGCGCGCAAGCTGCTCAAGGGCCGTGGCCTGGCCGACGCCGTGGCCGACTTTGGCCGCAGCACGGGGCAGCCGGCCCTGGTCGAACAGGCGCGCGACTACCAGTCCGGCCGGATCGGGCTGGACGCGCTGCGCGAGCAGGTGGGCGCGGCCACGCGCGCCATCAGCCAGGACATCGCATCGTATATGGAGCATGCAGAATCCATGTCGGCCGGCGAGGCCGGCGCCGCCGCCGTGGCCGCGGCCGCGCAGGAGATGCGCCAGCAGGTGGTGCAGCGGCTCACGCTGATCGACGCGCGTATCGCCCACGAACGGGCGCTGCTGCTCGAGGAGATCGACGACGCCGTGCATGATGCCGGCAACGCCATCGAGCTGGCCATCGCCGAGCGCCTGCACGCGGAGCAGTGGAAGGATGAAGAAGTGTGGGAGCACATCGCGCGTAACCAGTATGGGCAGGAGATGGAGCGGCGGCTGGACCGCATCGTGCGGCGCAAGGAGCAGGCGCTGCATTTGCTGCAGGAGGATTTGCGGCTGTTCCAGTCGGCCATGCGGCTGAGCCAGTCCACCGTGTTCCAGCGTCAGCACCACTCGGCGCTGGCGCGCCTGATGCCGCGGTTACGGCTGGGCACGCGGATCGCGAACGGAGTCGACACGGCGGCCAACGTGACGCTGGTGAGCGGCGCTGTGGCGGCGGCCGGCACGGGCACGGCCGCCTACCTGTTTGGCGCGGGCGTGGTGCTGCCGGTGCTGGTACCGGTGGCGCCGTTCGTGGGCGGCGCCGTGCTGCTGGCGGGCGCCATCAAATGGTTCAGCGACGGCGGCAAGCGCAAGAAGATGGAGATACGCGACAAGCGCAGCGCGTTCGAAGCGGAATTGCGCAAGCAGCTGCGCGAAGCGGAACTATCGTTCAATGCGCAACTGGACCTGGTGGCGGACGGCTTCCACGAATCGGCGCTGCAGCTGCTCACGCCCGCGCTGCTGGAAGCGGAAGCGGCCAGCCGGGTGTCGGGCATGCGGCTGCGCATAGCCGACCGCGCCATCGCCCAAGCCCAGTCGGCCATCCACCAGCTCGACGCCGAGCTCGCCAAACCCGCCTGAAAAATAGCAGGAAAAAAATGGGGACGTACCCCTTTTTCACCATCTTCAGCAAATGGTGAAAAAGGGGTACGTCCCCATTTTTTTTCAGTTATTTCAAGTTGCGGGCGATGATGGCGTCGGCGGCGCTGGCCGCTTGGGCCAGGGGCTGGGCCAGCGCGCGCGTGGCGTACACGGGGGCGGCGGCCGTTGCGCTGCCCAGCATGGGGCCGTCCGTGTTGCTGATGTCGATCACCACCGTCGTCGACAGGCCGACCCGCAATGGGTGCCGCGCCAGTTCGTTCGGGTCGAGGGCGATACGTACCGGTACCCGCTGCACGACCTTGATCCAGTTGCCGCTGGCGTTCTGCGCCGGCAGCAGCGAGAACGCGCTGCCGGTGCCGGCCGACAGCCCCAGTACCTTGCCGTGGTAGCGCACTTTGCTGCCGTACATGTCGGCCGTGACCGTGGCCGGCTGGCCGATGCGGATGTGGCGCAATTCCGATTCTTTGTAGTTGGCGTCCACCCACAGCTGGTCCAGCGGGACGATGGACAGCAGCGGCGTGCCCGCCGCCACATGGGCGCCCACTTGCACGCTGCGCTTGGCGACATAGCCCGTCACCGGCGCCAGGATGGCGTTGCGGCGGGCGGCCAGCCAGGCCTGGGCATAGTCGGCCTTGGCCGCCTGCACGGCCGGGTGCTGGGCCAGCGCGACGCCGGCCACGCCGGCCTGGGCGGCATCGGCCTGGCGCTCGGCCACGGCGAGGGCGGCGCGGGCATTGTCCACGGCCTGGCGCGCGTGTTCCACGTCTTCGCCGGAGACGGTGTGGTCGGCCGCCAGCGGCTTGCGGCGGGCCAGGTCGTCTTCCGCGTTGCGCAGGGCCAGGCGGCGCTGGGCGATGGCGGCGTCGTACTGGGCCACGTCGGCATAGCGCTGGCGTTGCTGGCGTACGGTGGCGCCCAGGCGGGCTTCGGCCTGGTTCAGGGCGACGTCGGCGTCGGCCGCGTCCAGCTGGACGATAGGGCTGCCCGCCTGCACCAGCTGGGTGTCGTCGGCGCGGATTTCCTGCACGTTGCCGGCCACTTGCGACGACAAGGTGACGAGGTTGCCCCCCACATAGGCGTTGTCCGTCTCCTGTTCCTTCGATCCCACCAGTGCGTAGTAGGCCGCATAGGCCGCGCCGGCCAGCAGGAAGACGGCGCTAATGGCCAGCAGTACGCGCTTGCGCCGGCCGTCGTTGTGGGTGTTGTTGTTTTCGGTGCTCATCTGTATTCCGTGTCGGTGCGTATCAGTGGGTGGTGGATGCGGCGTCGTTGCGGTAGCCGCCGCCCAGGGCCTGGGTGAGGGCCACTTCGGCCTGCAACTGGGCCTGCTGCAGGGCCAATGCGCTGTCCTGCTGGCGCAGCAGGGCCAGCTGCGCCGTCAGTTCGCTGCGGCGGTCGGCCAGGCCGTGCGCGGCGCGGGCGCGCATGCTTTGCAGCTGGGCGTTGGCCGCCGCCGTCGCTTCGGCCTGGCGCGCCAGTTGCTGTTCCGTGCCTTGCAGCGCGAGGCTGTCCTGTGCCACGTCACGCACGGCTTGCACCACGGCCTGGTTGTAGGCGGCGATTTTTTCGTTGCGCTGGCTGCGCGCGCCTGCCAGCTGGGCGTTCAGGCGTTTGCTGTCGAACAGGGGCAGGGTCAGCGTGGGCGCCACGTACAGCGTGCGGCTGGCCGCTTGCAGCAGCTGGTCGAAGGAGATGGAGTTGAGACCGACCGATGCGCCCAGGTTGATGTCGGGGTAGAAGGATGCCTGTACCGCTTCAGTCTGGCTCAGGGCCGATTGCACCTGCCAGCGGGCCGCCTGCAGATCGGGGCGGCGCGCCAGCAGTTCCATGCCCAGATGGGCGGGCGCGGCGTGCGGCGCGGCAGTGATCGGGCGCGGTTGCAGACCGGTCAGCGCGCCGGCGTCGGCACCGAGCAGGGCGCGCAGCGCTTCGCGCGCGGCGCCGGCGTCGGCGCGCAACAGGGCCTGCTGTTTTTTGAGCTGGGCCAGTTCCGCCTCGGCCGTGCGCGCCGTGTCGTTCGCGGCCAGGCCGCGCGCCATGCGCCTGGCCTGGTCCTGCACCAGTTCCGCCTGGACGGCGGTCTGGCTATCCGTGTTGGCCAGCCGCGCCCATGTCCCTTGCAGGCGGAAATAGGCTTGCGCGATGGCGGCGGCCAGCGCCTGTTCGGCCTGGGCGTAGCTGGCGCGGCCCGCGTTCAATTCACCGACGGCGGCGGCGATCTGCGCGCGGTTCTTGCCCCACCAGTCGAAGTGGTAGCGCGCTTCCAGCCGCAGGTTCTCTTCCGTGAAGTAGTTGCCGCCGATGGGGGCGGGGAACAGGCCGGTGCCGGAATAGCGCTGGCGGTTGACGTTGGCGTAGCCATCCACGTCCACGCCCAGTTGCGCGCTGCTGCTCTCGAGCGCGGCGCGCGCACTGCCGATGTGGGCGGCCGCCACTTCCAGGCTGGGGGCGGAGGCCAGCGCCTGCGCCATCAGGGCGTCGAGCTGGGTGTCGCCGTAGCCGGTCCACCAGCGGGCGGCGGGCCAGCCTTCGTGCGCGAGGCGGATGTCGGCCGCCAGGCTGGCGCCGGCCACGTCGCGCTGGGGCAGTGGCGCCAGGTCTTGCGGGATGTGGGCGCAGCCGGCCACGGTCAGCACCAGCAGCGCGGCCAGCGCCGGGCGCACGGCCGCGGCATGAGTACCGGCAGAAGCGCCAACGGCAGCACGGGCGAGGGCGCGGGCGCTGCCCGCGGCAGCGGCGCCGGCCGAGACAGTGCGGGAGGGATGAAGCATTCGGATTTTCATTGGGTTCAACGTTATTCCATGGCGGCGTGGTCGGGCGCGGGCGCGGCGGCAGTTTTGGCGGGCGGGCGTATCAGCAACAGCAGCGGGATCACCAGCAGGGTGAGCACCGTCATCAGCCAGAAGTCGTCCACGTAGGCGACCATCGACGCCTGGCGCGTGATTTCGTTGTTGAGCGCGTTGGCCGCTTCCGGCGTGGCCAGGTTGTAGACGGGGCTGTCGAGCAGGGCGGGATTGCCGTAGCTGATCTTCTCGGCCAGGGCGGCGTGCATGGTCTGGGTGTTGCGCACCAGCAGGGTCTGCACCAGGGCGATGCCGATGCTGCTGCCGATGTTGCGCACCAGGCTGTAGATGGCCGTGCCTTCGGCCCGCATGTCCGGCGCCAGGGTGGCGAAGGTGGCGGCGCTCAGCGGCACGAACACGAGGCCCAGTCCCAGGCCCTGGATCACGCCGGGCCAGACGATGTCGCTGCGGGTCAGCACCAGCGTGTAGCCGCTCATCTGCCACAGCGAGAAGGCGGTGATGGCGAAGCCCGTGCCCAGCAGCAGGCGCAGGTCGAACTTGCCCACCAGCCGGCCCACCACCAGCATGGCGAACATGGTGCCCAGGCCGCTGGGCGCCGTCACCAGGCCGGCCACGGCGGCCGGGTAGCCCATCAGCCCTTGCAGCATGGTGGGCGTGAGCGCCCGCGTGGCGAACAGCACCATGCCGACGATGAAGATGAACAGCAAGCCGCTCACGTAGTTGGCGTTCTTGAGCAGCCGGTAGTCGAAGAAGGACTTGCCGGCCGGGCGCAGGGCCGTGTGGGCGGCGAAATACGCGAAGCTGAGCGTCATGACGATGGCCTCGGCCCAGGTTTCCCTGGCGGCGAACCAGTCGTTCTGCTCGCCCCGGTCCAGCAGCATCTGCAGCGCGCCGATGGCCAGGCTGAGAGTGGCGAAGCCGAAGCCGTCGAAGCGCATCTTGCGTGCGGCCGGCGACGGGCGGATGTATTTCCAGATGCCGTAGAAGGCCAGCGCGCCCACCGGCACGTTGATGAAGAACACCCAGCGCCAGTTGTAGCTGTCAGTCAGCCAGCCGCCCAGGGTGGGGCCGAGGATGGGGCCTATCATCACGCCCATGCCCCACACGGCCATGGCCGAGCCATGCTTTTCGCGCGGATTGATGTCGAGCAGCACGGCTTGCGACAGCGGCACCAGGGCCGCGCCGAATACGCCCTGCAACAGGCGGGCGGCGACGATCTGGCCCAGCGAGCTGGACAAGCCGCACAGCACCGAGGCGGCCGTAAAGCCGGCCACGGCGGTGAGGAAGATGTGCTTCTGGCCGTAGCGGTCGCACAGCCAGCCCGTGAGCGGGGTGGCGATGGCGGCGGCCACGATGAACGAGGTCAGCACCCATGTGATCTGGTCCTGCGAGGCCGACAGGCTGCCCTGCATGTGGGGCAGGGCGACGTTGGCGATGGTGCCGTCCAGCGCCTGGATGATGGTGGCCAGCATGATCGAGATGGTGATCATGCGCCGGTTCAGGCCGTCGGCGGGGATGCTGCCGCTGCCGCGATTGCCATTGCCGCCGCCGCTGTCGCCGGCGCCACTGCCGGCAACTGTACCGCCGGCGCCACTGCCGGCAACTGTACCGCCGTCGCCACCGCCGTCGCTATCGTTGCCGCTCACAGCTGGGCCTCTATGCCGGCCTGCAGCGCTTCCAGCACTTCCGTGGCCAGCCGCAGGGCTTGCGGATCGATCCGGCTCAGCAGGTCGGCCCGCAGGGCGTCCGATTCGGCCTTGAGGGTGCGGTAGATGTCCTGGCCCGTCTCCGTCAGGCTCACCAGCTTGACGCGGCGGTCGGTGGGCGAGGGCGTGCGCAGCGCGTAGCCGCCTTTGACGAGGCGGTCGATGGTGGCCACCATGGTCGGGTCTTCCACGCCGACCAGGGCGGCCAGCCGGGTCTGCGGCAGTGGCGTTTCAGCCTTGGCGACGATGGCGATGGCCATCCAGCTGGCCTGGCTCAGTCCCAGGTGCTTGAGGCGGCGGTCTACCACCTGGCGCCAGCCGCGGGCGGAGGTGTGCAGGGCGGCGGAGAATCGGTCTTCGATAGAGGACAAAATGTTTGCTCACAAATGGTTAGGTATCTAATGATTAGCTTAGCAGTATTTTTTCTGCACAGCAAGTTCAACCGGGTGCTTGGGCGGGCCGGGAAACGGTGTTAGGCTGCAAACCAAACGCTAACCAATTCAGAAAGGATAAGCATGATTAAACGTCAAGTCACCTGCCTGCTCGCGCTGGCCGCCCTGGCTGTGCTGGCCATGGTGGCCTTGCCCGGTGAGGCCGAGGAGCTGCAGGCCGTCACGCCGTACCGGCCGTCCGTGTCCAGCCCGGCCCAGTTGCCCTATCCGGGCCAGCTGGAGCTGGAACTGGGCGGCTTGAGCACCAAGGCCGACGGCGGCTACCGCAACAGCCTGCCTTACACCTTCAAGCTGGGCTTTAACGACAGCTGGGGTGTGGTGGTGGGCGGCGAGGCGTGGGTTGCGGCGCCCGACGGTGACGGCGGCCGGGTCCGTGGCGTGGGCGACACGACCGTGGTGCTCAAGCGCGCCTTCCTGGTCGACAGCGCCACCGCGTTTGGCGTGGAACTGGGCGCCAAGGCGCCCACGGCCAAGGACAGCATCGGCAGCGGCCGCGCCGACTACAGCGTCAACGCCATCTACAGCCGCGATTTCGATACGGTTCACATGGACGCCAACGTCAACCTGACCCGGCTGGGCACCTGGGAAGAGGGCAGCAGCCGCACCCAGACGGGGCTGTCGGCCTCGTTCTCCGTCCCCGTGGCCGAGCGCTGGGGGGTGACGGGCGAGCTGTCGGGTACGCGCCGCAGCGGCGCCGACCGCACGGCCCAAGCCCTGATGGCGGCCGCCTACAGCCCCAGCAAGTTGGTGACGGTGGACTTCGGCATGGCCAAGGGCCTGAACCGGGCGTCGGCCGACTGGTCCGTGTTCAGCGGCGTGGTGTTGCCGCTGGCGCGTTTGTGGTGAAATGTTCGCTAGCGAACGGTGCGGGCCATGTCTGGCAGTTAAAATGTCATTCTCGCCGGCATTATGCGGCTGATTTTCATTTTTACAACAACGAGAGAACCTTGATGAAATCCCTGATTCTTGCCGCCAGCCTGCTGGCCCTGTCTTCCACTGCCATGGCGACCGATGTGGGCGTGTCCATCAGCGTCGGCGAGCCCGGCTTTTACGGCCGCATCGACCTGGGCAACTATCCTCAGCCGCAAGTGCTGTACCGCGAACCGGTGATCGTGGAACGGACCACGCGTTACGTGGAAGCGGCGCCCATCTACCTGCGCGTGCCGCCCGGCCATGCCAAGCATTGGGACAAGCACTGCCGCGAATACCATGCCTGCGGCCAGCGCGTGTACTTTGTGGATGATAACTGGTACCAGAAGGAATACGCGCCCCGTTACCGCGCCGAGCACGGCGAGCGTGGCCGCGAATACCGCGAAGAGCGCCGCGACGACCGTCGTGACGACCGCCGCGATGACGGCGACCGTGGTCATGGCCACGGCAAAGGCCATGGCAACGGCAACGGTCACGGCCACAACCGCGACGACTGATCTCCCGCACTGCCAGGGCGGGCCGCCGGTCAAGCTACATTGAACGGCTTGGGCAGCACGACGGTCAGCGTCACGCCCCGTTCGCCGTTGGCGGCCACGGTCAGGCGGCCGCCCAGGTAGGCGGCCCGTTCGCGCGCCATGCGCAAGCCATACTTGCCGTTGGCGGCGCCCGTGCCGCCGGCGGGCAGGCCGACGCCGTCGTCACGCACGGTCAACACCAGCTGTTCCTCGTTGTCGTCGACGATCACGTCGACGGCCGTCGCTTCGGCATGGGCGGCCACGTTGCTGAGCGCTTCTTCCAGCGTGCGCAGCAGCACCACGCTGTGGCTGCGCGGGCAGTCCAGTTCCTCGTCGGGCAGGCTGCAGTGGACGGCCAGCTGGTGGCTGGCGCCGAACTGGGCGGCCTGCTCGGCCAGCGCCACCCGCACGCCGAGAAACTCCAGCTTGTCGTTCCACAGGCGGTGCTGCATTTCCCGGTTGGTTTCCACGATCTGGTGCAGCAGCTGCTTCATGTGGGCGGCCCGTTCCTGCAGGGCCGGTTCCGGCGGCATCTTCTGCATCAGCATGCCCAGGTGCATGGTGAGGGCCGTCAGCGACGAGCCCAGGCTGTCGTGCAGCTGGCGCGACAGCGAGCGCCGCTCATTGTCCCAGCACGCGTGGACGTGGCCGAGCAGTTCGCTCAATTCCGCATTGCGCTCCGCGTCTGGCGCGGCCGGGTTGGTGGTGGGGGAAGCCTGGACGGGCATGGCATACTCGGCTGGTTAAGAAACGGCGGGTTGAGGCGATCATACCTGAGGATGGAAATATCTGGCGCACCGCGGGCCGGACCGTGGCGGCGCGCGGCGTCAGTCCACGGCCTGGCCCATGCAGTGGCCGATCACCTGCAGCAGCTGTTCGACGTCGACCGGCTTGACCAGGTGCCGGTCGAAGCCCGCTTCCAGCACGCGCTGGCGATCCTCGGCCAGGCCGTAGCCGGTCAGGGCCACCAGCTTGATGTCACGCGTGGTAGGGTCGGCCCGCAGGCGGCGCGCCACTTCGTAGCCGTCCATGCCGGGCAGGCCGATATCGACCAGGGCCAGGTCGGGCCGGCAGCGGGCCGCCAGCTGCAAGCCATGGCCGCCTTCGGCCGCCTGCTGCACGGGATAGCCGTAGCAGCTCAGCATCATGGCCATCATTTCGCGGCCGTCGTCGTTGTCTTCGATCAGCAACACGGTCGGCTTGCCCGGCTGCTCGTGGCGGGCCGGCGGCGCCACGGCGGCGGCCCCGCGCGCCACGCGCGGCAGGCGCAGCGTGAAGGTGCTGCCGGCGCCGTCGCCGCCGCTCTCGGCGTGGACGCTGCCGCCATGCAGTTCGGCCAGCCGGCGCACCAGCGACAGGCCGATGCCCAGGCCGCCCTGGGCCCGGTCCAGCGTGCTGGCGCCCTGGACGAACACGTCGAACACCTGGGGCAGCAGGTCGGCGGCGATGCCCACGCCCGAGTCGCGCACCGTCAGTACGGCGTGGTCGCCGTCGGCGCCCGTCTGCACATCGATGCGCCCGCCGGGCGGGGTGTACTTGAGCGCGTTGTCGAGCAGGTTGCTGGCGATCTGTTCGAGCCGGGTGGCGTCGCCGTCGACCCAGGCCGGTTCGAGCTGCTGGTGCAGCGTGTAGTCGGCGCCGCGGCCGGTGGCGCGGCACGTTTCCAGGCAGGCCGCCACCAGCGCGGCCAGGTCCAGGGGCGCGCGGCTGAGCAGGATCTTGCCCGACATGGCGCGCGACAGGTCCAGCAGGTCGTCCACGATGCGGCCCAGGTGCTGGCTCTGGCGCTGGATGATCTGGCGCGCGCGGGCCGCGCCCTCGGCCGATACGCCGGGCAGCCCGATCAGGGTGGCGGCGCTGCTGATGGCGCTCAGGGGATTGCGCAGCTCATGGCCCAGCATGGCGAGAAATTCATCCTTGGCGTGGTTTTGGCGCTCCGCCGACTTGCGCTCCTCGATCTCGCGCGTGAGCCGTTTGTTGGTGCCCGTCAGTTCCGTGGTGCGCAGGCTGAGCTGGCGGGCCTGGCGCTTGAGTTCCTCGTTCTTCATGGCCAGCGCGACGAACACGGCGATCTTGGCGTGCAGCACCTGGGGAATGATGGGGGTGAACAGGAAATCGACGGCACCGCGCTGGTAAGCCTTGAGCCGGTCCAGTTCGTCCGTGAGGAAGGCCGTGACGAAGATGATGGGGATGTCGGCCGAGCGGGCCCGCTGGTGGATGGCCTCGGCCGTCTCGAAGCCATCCATGCCGGGCATATTGACGTCGAGCAAAATCACGGCGAAATCGTGCTTGAGTACCTGGCGCAGGGCGTCCTGGCCGGTGCGGGCCGACAAGACCTCGAACGATTCCTGTTCGGCCCACTGGTTCAGCAAGCTGGTCAGCGCAAACAGGCTGGCGGCGTCGTCGTTGACGACCAGGATCTTCGGTTTTTCTAATGTGGGCACGGGGTCAGGCCTGTCGGTCAGTGCGCTGCGCTGGGAGTGGCGGGCCGCCGGCTGCGGCGAGGGCCGGCGTGATGCCGCCAGATAAGAGCTCAGTCGATCATAGCAACAGCATTTATGAATGTCAAAAGCCGGTTCTATCGTACGCGGGCCGCACCGTACGTTGCCGCACAGACGGTAGCGGCGGCCGCCACCACAGTGGGACTTCAGGCGGGGCGGCACACGGCCGCGGCGCGACAAGCGAGGAGGATGGCATCATGAATCTCAATTCCGTGGTGAGCGACGAGTTTGCCGATGTGGACATGCGGGCGCTGGCCGAGGCCCCCGTCACGGCCCTGCGCAGCATGAGCGGCGAGGGCGCCCGCCTGCTGGCGCAGGAGTTCGGCGTACACAGTGTGCGCGACCTGGCGCGCCTCGATTGCGTCAAGTGGGCCACCGTCATTACGGCGCTGGCCGACGAGGAACCGCCCACGGCCGTGGAGCAGGCCAGGGAAACGCTGCTGGACGAGGCGGTGGAAATGACGTTTCCCGCCAGCGATCCGCTGTCCATCAACGCCAGCGTGACCCGGATCGAGGTGGCGCCGGAGACGGTGGGCGGCCATGAGGATCACCAGCATGCGGGGCAGGTGGAGGAAAGCACGGCCAAGGGCTTGCGGCAGGCGCCGGGGGGCGCACGCGGGGGCGGCACGCCGGTGTCCCGCCATTAGGTGAGCAGGGGAGGGGGCGCCCCGCCAGCGGGCAGGTGGCGGCGCCGTCAGGCCGGGGTGGACAGCATGCTGTGCTGGAGCGGGGCGTCCGGCAGGGGCGCGGCCAGGGCGGCCGCGCAGCAACGGTTCTTGCCGGAACGCTTGGCCTGGTACAGGGCGCTGTCGGCCACGGCGATCAACGATTCGACCGTGGTGGCATCGTCCGGGAACAGGCTGATGCCGATGCTGGTCGACAGCTTGAGCGTGACGCCGTTGATCAGGTAGGGTTCGGACACGGCCTCGATCAGCTTGGAGGCCGGTTCCTGGGCGTCGCGCAGGGTGCTCACGTCGCCCAGCACGATGACGAACTCGTCGCCGCCCACGCGGGCCACCGTGTCTTCCTTGCGCGAGCAGCCGGTCAGGCGGCGCGCCACCAGTTTGAGGATTTCATCGCCGTAGGCATGGCCATAGGTGTCGTTGATGCCCTTGAAGCCGTCCAGGTCCAGGTACATGACGGCCGCCTTGCTGTGCTGGCGCATGGCGTGCTGCAACACGGTGGCGATGCGATCCTCCAGCAGGCGCCGGTTGGGCAGGCCCGTCAGCGGGTCGTGCAGGGCCAGTTCCTGTTGCTGCTTGCTGTATTGGGCCAATTCCTTGTACAGCAGGCGCACTTCCAGCATGTTGTGGATGCGCTTGTGTACTTCGAGCAAGTCGAACGGCTTGCTGATGAAGTCGCGCGCACCCGCCTCCAGGGCGGCGATCTTGAAGCTGGGCTGGGCCGTCAGGGCCAGCACGGGCAGGTAGCCGCCCTGTTCGATTTCCTTGAGCCCCTTCATGACCTGGAAGCCGTTCATGCCCGGCATTTGCAGGTCGAGCAGGATCAGGTCGTAGCAGTGCTGGCGATGCAGCGGGCAGACCTGTTCCGGCAGCATGGTGGACGTGACGTCCAGGTAGCCGGCGTCGCGCAGGATTTCCTGCATCAGGTCGATATTGTCGGCGCAGTCATCCACCACCAGGATCTTGGCGTTCAGGATTTCATCTCGACTCGGCATAGTGTTCTCTGTCATTGCACGCGCCCCGGCACAGTGCCGGTAGCGTAATAAATCGATAATAGCGCGCCCTGCCGGGACACGGCGCACGCGAGAGCAATTATTTCCACATGGAAATTATTGTACCGCGTTTTCATGCTGTTTGAAGTGTAGCAAAGCCACAGAAAGTTGCTGTAGGACAGCGCCGCATGCGCAGGTAGGAATTGACTGTTGCTACTTAGCAATATCTCATGAGGCGAACCCGACGGTCGCTTGCCGGTATTGTTCAATTATAAACTAAATCGGACGGGCCACCCGGCAGCCATCGCCGGCCGTGTCCGCTGCCGCGGCCAGCGCGGCGGGAACGGGCGCCACCGGCGGCAGGGCGTACTGGGCCAAGGGCAGGCGCACGGTGAAGCAGGCGCCGCGGCCTTCCCCTTCGCTGGCGGCGCTGACGGTGCCGCCATGCTGTTCCACCAGGTGCTTGACGATGGCCAGCCCCAAGCCCAGGCCGCCATGGCGGCGGGTGGTGGAAGCGTCGCCCTGGCGGAAGCGCTCGAACACGTGGGCCAGGAATTCGGCCCGGATGCCCATGCCGTCGTCGCAGACGGCAATTTCCAGCTGGCCGTCCGCCTGGCCCAGGCGCACCGTCACGGTGCCGTCCCGTTCCGTGAACTTGAGGGCGTTGCTGAGCAGGTTCCAGATGATCTGTTGCAGCCGGTTGGGGTCGGCCGCCACGACGCCGGCCTGCGGGTCGAAGTGGCGCTCGATGCGGATCTGGCGCGCGTCGGCGGCCGGCTGCACGGCGTCGATGGCGGCCTCGGCGATCGCCTGCGGCGCCAGCACCTGCACTTCCAGCCGCACCTTGCCGGAGGTGATGCGGCTCATGTCGAGCAAATCCTCGATCAGCTGGGCCTGGGCGCGGGCGTTGCGCTCGATGGTTTGCAAGCCACGCTGCACGTCGGCCAGCTCGCGGCTGCCCCGCCGCAACACCTGGGCCCAGCCCAGGATGGCCGTCAGCGGCGTGCGCAGCTCGTGCGACAGGGTGGCCAGGAACTCGTCCTTGAGACGGCTGGTGCGTTCGGCCTCGGCGCGGGCGCAGCGTTCGCTGTCGAGCAACACCTTGCGCTCCTCGGCCGCGCGCTGGGCGGCCGCGTACAGGCGGGCGTTGTCGATGGCGACGGCGGCCTGGGCCGCGATGCCGCCGATGATGCGTTCGGTGCGCTCGGTAAACATGTCCGGTTCCGGATGGCCGAAGTGCAGGCTGCCCACCACTTCGCCGGAACGGGAGACGACGGGCACGGCCAGGTAGCTGCGCACGAGCAGGGCGGCGTCCGGCGCCGGCAACACGTAGCGCGGATCGCGCAGCAAGTCGTTGCTGCGCACCGTGCCTTCGCCGCGCGCGCCCAGGCCGAACAGGGTGCTGGCCCGGGGCCGGCCGAAGTTGGCGAACTGGGCTGGTGCGCTGCCCGACAGGGCGTGCAGCATGTGGGGCGCGCCTTCGCCGTCGCCACTGTGATAGTAGAAGGCGCCGAAGCGGGCGCCGCTGATGCGGGTGGCCGCGTCCGTCACTTCCTGCAACAGGGGCGGCAGGTCGCGGGTGGAGGCGAGGGCGTTGCCGGTGCTGTTGAGCAGTTCCAGCACGGCCGTCTCGTCGCGCAGCGCTTCCTGTACCCGCTTGACCTGGTCCACGTCGGTGCTGGTGCCGAACCAGCGCAGGGCCTGGCCGCTGGCGTCGCGCACGGGGTTGGCGCGGGTGAGGAACCAGCGGTACTGGCCGTCGGCGCCGCGGATCGGTACTTCCATTTCGAACGGCTGGCCGCTCGAGAGCGAGGCATGCCAGCGCGCCGTGAGCTGGGGCAGGCAGTCGGGCGCGTAGACGGCGGGCCAGCCTGGGCCGCTCAACTGGTCGGGCGCCGTGCCCGTGTAGGCATACCAGCGCTCGTTACACCAGATCATGTTGCCATCGCGCCCGGCGATCCACGCCAGCTGCGGCATGGCGTTGGCCAGGGCCCGCATTTCCTCCTCGCCCAGCCGCAAGCGCTCCCGCAGGGCCTGCTCGTTGCGGAGCAGGACCGCGTTGCGTTCCTCGGCCAGACGCAACGCTTCGCGCAATGCGGCGACGTCGTCATCTGCCCCGGAAGCGGGCTGGACAGCTTTTGCCGGGGCGAGCGCACGAGCGCCCATCGGCTCGGTGGAAAATGTCATGAATGGGTCTTTGCCCTAGTGAATCGTTGCAATACCTGCTTGGCCAACGGGGCAAGACGTGCGGTTTGCATGTGACGATGGCAATATTGTAGCGGGCGCGGGGCCGGCGCGCCCGCACGATAGCCGCGCCCGGGTGTGGGATTAGGGCGCGTCATGTTGTAGGCGGCGGCCGATAGTAGCCAGGGCCAGCTGCAATTGTTCGAGTTCGTACGGTTTTTGCAGGGTGGTGGCCGGCCATGGCAGGTGGCGGGTCAGCGCGTCGCCGTAGCCGGACACGAACAGCAGTTGCAGGCCGGGCTGGCGCTCCAGCGCCTGGCGCGCCAGCTCCACGCCGGACATGCCGGGCAGGCTGACGTCGCTGAACAGCACGTCGGGCCGCGCCTGGTCCAGCAGCGGCAGGGCGGCCTCGCCGCTGGCGGCCGTGTCGACCTGGTGGCCCAGGGCGCGCAGCGTCTCGCAGGCCAGGTAGCGGGCATCGCCGTTGTCTTCCACCACCAGGATGCGCAGCGGGCGCTGCTGCGGTGCGGCGGCGGCCGCCGTGGCCGGCGCGAGCGTGCACAGGATGCCGGCCACGGTGTCCTGCCCGTCGCGCACGGGCGTGTAGTACAGGTCCAGCGGCAGTTGCATGGGGACACCGTCGCGCCACACGGACAGTGGCTGACCCCGGTAGCTGGCGCTGTGGCCGGCCCAGGCTTGTTCGATGGCGGCGCCGCTCCAGCTCCAGGCCGGCGGCAGGATGGGCGGCACCTTGCCGCCCGGGGCTTGCAGGCTGGGCGTGCCGTTCAGGGCCACATAGGCGGCGTTGCAGACCATGATCTGTTCGCGGCTCCACATCAGCAACATGGGGGTGGGGCAGTTGAGCAGGATATCGACCACCAGGCGCAGCCCGGGCGGCCAGTGGACGGGTTCGCCCAGCCGGGTAAGCGACCAGTCTGGGGCGGGGGGCACGACGCGGTCTGGCAGATTCATGCGGGGCAGCTGTCGGGTGGCGTGGATGGTGAAATCCTACACCAATTGGCGGCCCATACCCAGACGGACAAAAAAAAGCCCGCTGCGGGAGCGGGCTAAATCTATTTCCTTGGAGGAGATAGAGGAGACAGGTGAATGATGCTGCATTGTAGAAATAGATGCCAATGGTGATTCATGATGTGGGAAATCACTGGCATGAATGAAGTAAGCCCCGAAGTTTGTTGCCCAAGGTGGTGCGGCGAAATAAACGGCGATCGTAAATCATGCTGGACAAGGGCGGCGAAGCTCCCTATAATCTTGCTTCTTTCGGACGGCAAGCCTTCTGAAAGAGGCAATAAACGCTGTTTCTACGTTATTGCAGAGAAGTTGATTCGGTGGTTGTATCGCCAAGCCAACTAAGTGATTGAAAATATCGCACTTTGCAAAATTTAATTAATGCGTTACAATGTTGCTTAAGCGGCTGTAGCTCAGCTGGATAGAGTACTTGGCTACGAACCAAGGGGTCGTGGGTTCGATTCCTGCCAGCCGCACCAGAATATCGGGGTCAGATTGCAAAATCTGACCCCTTTTTCTTTTCCCGCGCCGTTTTTCCCGCCTTGCCGACCACCGATCCGCACCCGGTTTGCGCCCGTCGTAGGCATTCCCATCGAAGTTGCTTTAATAGTAACTATCGTTCCATTCCATTGCAGATGCTGCCGGCCTGCCGTGCGGCGGGCTGGTTCTGGCATACCCATGGCCTGAACGGGCTGGCCGACGCCGGCGACCAGGTGGCCGTGACGCGCCGGGTCAACGGCGGCACGCGGGGACTGGCCGAACGCCTGGCCTTGTACGATACGGCGATGCAAGTGCTGGGCTGAACAAATCGCCCAATCTCCTATTGGCATCCAGAAACACCCCTGCTATAATCTTGCCTCGCGCGGCTGTAGCTCAGCTGGATAGAGTACTTGGCTACGAACCAAGGGGTCGTGGGTTCGATTCCTGCCAGCCGCACCAGAATCAGAAGTAAAGCAAGGGCCTGAAGGTGCAAACCTTCAGGCCCTTGTCGTTTGGCGCGTCCGGCCGGGCCGTCACTGCACCAGCGCCAGCCGGGCGTTGCCCTGCTCGGCGCCCCAGCGCGGATGGCTTTGGTACTGACGCACCAGTTCGGCAAAGGCATCGGCGGGCAGGGGGCGGCCGACGATGTAACCCTGGATCACGTCACAACCGTTATCGCGCAGGAACGCCAGCTGGTCGTCGTGTTCCACCCCTTCGGCGATGACCCGCAGCTTGAGGCTGTGGGCCAGCGCGATGACGGCGCGGCAGATGGCGATGTCGTCCTCGTCGTGCGGCAAGCCGTCGACGAATGATTTGTCGAGCTTGAGGGCGTCGATGGGGAAACGCTTGAGGTAGCTTAGCGAAGAGTAGCCGGTGCCGAAATCGTCCACGTCGATGTGCACCACGCCCTTGGCGCGGATCTGCATCAACATGTCGACCGCGTACTGGGCGTCGTGCATCAGCATGCTTTCCGTCACTTCCAGTTCCAGGAAGCGGGGATCGAGTCCGGTCTCGTCCAGGATCTCGGCGATGGTGGAGGACAGGTTGTTGCGTTGCAGCTGGCGTCCGGACAGGTTGACGGCCACGTTCAGCGCGGGCATGGCGGCGCCCTGCCATTGCTTGATCTGGCGGCAGACGGTTTGCAGCACCCACACCCCCACCTGTTCGATCTGGCCCGTCTCCTCCAGGATGGGAATGAATTCGCCGGGCCCCACCAGGCCCCGCTCCGGGTGTTGCCAGCGCAACAGCGCCTCGGCGCCGATGATGGCCCCTGACTTCAAGTCCAGCTTGGGCTGGTAATAGACGACGAACTCTTCGCGTTCCTGGGCCCGCCGCAGTCCGCTCTCCGTTTCCAGCCGGCCCACGGCCAGCGTGTTCATTTCCGGCGTGAAGAAGCGGTAGCCATTGCCGCCTTCCTGCTTGACGCGGTACATGGCCGTGTCGGCGTTCTTGAGCAGGCTTTCCGAGTCGCCGCTGTCGCCGGGGAAGATGGTGATGCCGATGCTGGGCGTGACAAACGTTTCCTGGCCGTCCAGCATGATGGCCGGCGCCAGCGCGTCGACGATCTTGCCGGCGACGGTGGCGGCGTCTTCCGGCCGGGCGATCTGTTCCAGGATCACGGTGAATTCGTCGCCGCCCAGGCGGGCCACCGTGTCCTCGCCGCGCATGCAGCGCTGCAGGCGCGCCGCCACTTCGCGCAGCAGGCTGTCGCCGGCGTCGTGGCCCAGGGTATCGTTGATGGTCTTGAAGCGGTCCAGGTCGAGGAACATGACGGCCACCAGGCCCTTGTGGCGCTCCACGCGGGCCAGCGCCTGCTGCAGGCGATCGCGGAACAGGTCGCGGTTGGGCAGCAGGGTGAGGGCGTCGTAGTGGGCCAGCACCTGCAGCCGGGCCTCCGCCTGACGGCGCTCGATGGCGATGCTGGTCAGATGGGCGGCGACCCAGATCAGTTCCCGGTCATGGCGCGGCTGGTCGGCCGCGTTGCGGTAGTGCGCCACGATCACCCCCAGCAGCTGCCGGGTGGAGGACAGGATGGAGACGGCGAAACAGGTCTGCAGCTCGTGCCTGGCCAGTAAATCGCGGTAGCCGGACCAGGCCGGCTCGCTGGCGACGCCTTCGATGACGCCGCTGAATTCGTCCGACAGGCCATGCTGCTGCAACGGGCCCTGGGTCGCCGCGTTGGCGAAGATCTGCTCCAGGCAGGGCTGGCCGTGGCGCACGATGGTGTCCTTCACGGCACGCGGCAGGCTGGGGCCGGTGGCATACATGAGCTGGCCGTCGGCGCTGCTTTCGCGGAACAGGATGGCGCAGAACATTTGACCGGACAACATCTCCACGTGCCGTCCCAGCACTTCCAGGGCCGCTTGCAGGGTGGTGCCGCAGACCACCATTTCCAGCACTTCCTTTTCGGCCGCCAGCAGCGACTCGGCCCGTTTGCGTTCGCTGATGTCGCGGAAACTCGATACGCGCCCGGCCACCTTGCCGTCCACGAACTGGGGCCGCGAATTCCATTCGAACAGGCGGCCGTCGCGCAGTTCCAGCATGGCGCCCTGGTCGCCGCCCACCTGCCGGGTCAAGTCCTTCTGCATGGCCAGGAAGGTTTGCGGCTCGCGCAGCTGGTCGGCCAGCAGGACCAGCGTTTCGATCGCGGCCACGCCGGCCGTGGAGCCCTTGGGCAGGTTCCACAGGTCGAAAAAGCGCTGGTTGGCCACGATGGGCCGGCCATGGATGTCGGTGACGAAGATGCCATCGGCCGTCGATTCGAGCGTGGCCGAGAAGATGGACAGGGATTTGGCCAGCCTTTCCTCGGTCGCCTTGCGCACGGTCACTTCCTCCAGCGCCAGATGGAAGGCGCGCAGCGGCACGCTCTTGAGCGAGGTGAAGGCGATCAGGCCCAGTACCAGGCCGGGAATGCACATCAGCAGCGTCACCAGCAGCATGGGCCGCAGCGAATGGCGTAATTCGAGCCGCCAGCCCAGGCCGCCGCCGTCTTGCTCCAGCATGGCGGCGCGGCTGACGGCGGGCTCGCCCGGCTCGGCCTGGTTGGCCGCCAGCAACTGCCCGTCCGGGCCGGTGAGGCGGACGGCCGTATCCTCGCCCAGCCAGGCCAGCGAGGCGGCCAGCGCCTGGGGCGAGCGGCCGGCCGGGCCGGCTGGCGCTGGCGCGCCATGCAGCATCGTGTGACCGGCCACGCGCAGCGCCACGTCGAGCGGCGCCAGTGCGCGCTGGTAGCCGACGATGAAAAACAGCAGCGGCACCAGCAAGGTCACCAGGGCGCCGCCGGCCCAGGCCAGACGGGATATCGCGCCTGGCAATTCGGGATGGGATTCCGGCGGGGGCAAGGGGGACATGGATTGGACAAAAATCAAAAGTGTTAACGGGGAGTGCGCGCATTTCACGCGCACCGGCGAGACATCTTGTTTCTGTAAGGCAATCCACTGCGCGCTGACGCGCAGTTACATGATTGAAGTTCATTAAAACACATGCCGTTTTTGAGCGGTTGGGCTAGTTGCAAAAACTCATCATATATTTTTTATATGCAATAAGCCGTGGCGAGTGATGCTGGCTATGCCGTGGCGCGGCGGGCCCGCTCTCATGGCGTTTGTTTTTTTGCATACATATTGGCTTTTGCAATGAAATGGCCGATGATTTGAAGCATCATCGACCGGGGAATTGCCCATGACCATCATCACCTGCATAGACGACTTGCGCGTCCTGGCGCAAAAACGCGTGCCGCGCATGTTCTATGACTACGCCGACGCCGGCTCTTGGACGGAATCGACCTACCGCGCCAACAGCGGCGATTTTGCGGCGATCAAATTCCGGCAGCGGGTGGCCGTCAACCTGGAAAACCGTACGCTGCACAGCACCATGGTCGGGCAGGAGGTGGCCATGCCGGTGGCGCTGGCACCGACCGGCCTGACCGGGATGCAGCATGCGGACGGCGAAATCCTGGCGGCGCGCGCGGCCGAGCGTTTCGGCGTGCCGTTCACGCTGTCGACCATGAGCATCTGCTCGATCGAAGATATTGCCGCTCATACCAGCAAACCGTTCTGGTTCCAGCTGTACGTGATGAAGGACCGCGAGTTCATCAACCGCCTGATCGACCGCGCCAAGGCCGCGCGCTGCGCGGCGCTGGTGCTGACGCTGGACTTGCAGGTGCTGGGCCAGCGCCACAAGGATTTGCGCAACGGCCTGTCGGCGCCGCCCAAGCTGACGCTGGCCAACATCGTCAACATGGCCACCAAGCCGCGCTGGTGCCTGGGCATGGCCGGCACGCGTCGTCACGGCTTTGGCAATATCGTCGGCCATGCCACGTCGGTGTCGGACATGTCGTCGCTGTCGGCCTGGACCAGCCAGCAGTTCGACCTGAGCCTGTCGTGGCAGGACGTGGAGTGGATCAAGCAGCGCTGGGGCGGCAAGCTGATACTCAAGGGCATCATGGATGCGGAAGATGCCAGGCTGGCCGCCGACAGCGGCGCCGACGCGCTGATCGTCTCCAACCATGGCGGGCGGCAGCTCGACGGCGCGCAATCGTCGATCGGCGCGCTGCCGGCCATCGTGGAGGCGGTGGGCAAGCGCATCGAAGTGCATATGGATGGCGGCATCCGCTCCGGCCAGGATGTGATCAAGGCGCTGGCGCTGGGCGCGCGCGGGGTCTATATCGGCCGGCCTTTCCTGTACGGGCTGGGCGCGATGGGCGAGCAGGGCGTGACCAAATGCCTGGAGATCATCCGTAACGAGCTGGATTTGACGATGGCGTTTTGCGGCTTGCGCGATGTGCAGCAGGTGGACCGGAACATTCTGTTGCCGGGGACGTTTTAAATTGCATGCAATATTTCAGTATTAACCATATGCACCGCCGCGGCTATGTTTGATAAATGCCAGCGCAAGCGCCCGTGCGCTTGTACCACGCCTGTTGCGGAAACAATGGCCGGTAGCTGGCCGCCAGCGCATCGTCCTCGTCGAACGTGCGGTCCAGGCCCAGCACGCCGAACGGCGCCAGGCTGTCGTGGAACAGGCGCAGCACGCGCCGCCGCAGCACGGGGCCGAAGTCGGGCAGGGCGCGGCGGCATACGATGAGCTGGAACTCGTTGAACGAGGCGTCCGTCACCAGGTTGTACTGGGCCCACGTGATGCGGTTGCGCAGCTGGGGCAGCAGCACGGCCCGTTCGCCCTGGACCTGGAAATGGTCGAGCAGTTTGCCCTGGCCACCGCAGCGCACATAGTTTTCCTGCAGCGCCGGCAGCTGGGACAGTGGCAGGCTGTCGTCCTGCGCCTCGGCCAGCTGTTCGTCGCTGGGCACGGTGGCGAAAATCTCCGTGCGGCCGTCGAGCTGCTGCTCGCGCAGCAGGATGGCCAGCGTCCACGCCTGCTGGGCGCCGGCGCAGTCGGCCAGCCATACCTTGGGCAGGGCCGCGCCGTGCAGGCAGCCGCCCAGCACGGCGCGCAGCTGCGACACTTCCTGCGCATCGTCGAACATGGCCGCCGGCGGCACGTGCAGCGCCCGCAGCAGCGCGGCCACGGCGCCATGGTCGTGCAGCACGCGGTCCTGCAGGGCCGAGATGGTGCGCGCGCCCAGCTGCGCCATCGCGGCGCGCAGCTTGTGCCGCAGCGCGCTGCGTTCGTGGCCCCGGAAGTCGTAGCCGTAACACTGGAACAGCGCTTCGAGCAGCAGTTCCAGCTCCAGTTCCTCCACGGCCGGTGCGCCGGGCTGGCCCGTGGCCGGTTCGACGGTATCCATGGCGCCCGCCATCAGTGCAGCCAGACCCGCATCAGCGACAGCAGCTGCGCCACGTCCACCGGCTTGGTGATGTAGTCCGAGGCGCCGGCCGCGATGCATTTGTCGCGGTCGCCCTTCATGGCCTTCGCCGTCAGCGTGATGATGGGCAGCGAGCGGAATTTGGGGATGCGCCGGATCGCGCGCATGGTGTCGTAGCCGTCCATCTCCGGCATCATGATGTCCATCAGGACGATCTCGATGGTGGGGTCTTTTTCCAGCACTTCGATGCCGTCGCGCCCATTCTCGGCGAACGAGACCTGCATCTGCTGGCGCTCCAGCAGCGAGGATAGGGCGAAGATGTTGCGCAGGTCGTCGTCCACGATCAGCACCTTGCGCCCGGCCAGTCCGCCCTCGGCGGCGTGGATCTCTTCGAGCATGCGGCGCTGCGCCTCGGGCAGGCTGGCCTGCGAGCGGTGCAGGAACAGCGCCGTCTCGTCCAGCAGCCGCTCCGGCGAGCGGGCGTCCTTGATGACGATGGTCTTGGCGTAGCGTTTGAGCTTGGCCACTTCCTTGCGATTGAGTTCCTTGGCCGTGTTGATCACGATGGGCAGGTCGCGCAGGGCCGGGTCCTTGCCGATGCGGTCGAGCAGGTCGAAGCCGCTGATGTCGGGTAGCGTCAGGTCCAGCACCATGCAGTCGAAGTGCGATTCGCGCAACGCGTCCAGCGCGGCCTGGCCCGTGTCCACGGCGACGATGCGCAAATCGGCGTCGCCGATCAGGGCCACGATGGCGTCGCGCTGGTGCGGCTCGTCGTCCACCACCAGCAGGCTGCGTTTGCCGCCCAGCAGGAACTTCTGGATGCGGCCGAATTCCTCGTTCAGCGCCTCCTTGCCAACCGGTTTGTTCATGTAGGAGATGGCGCCCTGGCGCAGCGCCCGCTCCCGTTCGCGCAGGCTGGACATCACATGCACCGGGATGTGGCGCGTGCTGGGGTCGCGCTTGAGGCGGTCCAGCACCGTGAAGCCGTCGATGTCGGGCAGGTCGATGTCGAGCAGGATGGCCGAGGGCAGGTAGTCGCGCGCCAGGCTCAGGGCCGAGTCGCCCTGGTGGGTGACGATGGCCTTGAAGTTCTTCTCGCGCGCGAAGTCGAGCACGATCTTGGCGAAGCGTTCGTCGTCCTCCACGATCAGCACCGACGGGTCGCCGGCCGCGATCAGGCTGCGGTCGTCGCCGGTGGCGTTGTAGTCGGCCAGGTCGTGGTCGGCATCCTGCCCGGGCGACGTGGCTTCCTGTTCGTCATGCCCGTTTTGCGGCGGCGAAGCGTATATCACTTGCGGCGGCGGGGAGGGCAGGCGCACCTGCGGCTGGCGTCCCATGTCGTAGTTGATGAAGCCGGCCCGGTTGTAGGGCAGGAACAGGGTGAAGGTGGAGCCGGCGCCAACCACGCTTTCGACCCGGATCTCGCCGCCCAGCAGGCGCGCCAGCTCGCGCGAGATGGACAGGCCCAGGCCCGTGCCGCCGTACTTGCGGGCGGTGGAGCCGTCGGCCTGCTGGAACGCCTCGAAAATCAGTTGCAGCTTGTCGGCCGCGATGCCCACGCCGGTGTCGCTGACGGCAAAGGCCAGCACGGCGTCCGCGTGCAGCAGGTTGGGGTGGTCGCTGGTAAAGCCGCTCGTCACCAGGCTGATATTGAGCGACACCTGGCCGTGGTTGGTGAACTTGAAGGCGTTCGATAGCAGGTTTTTCAGCACCTGCTGCAGGCGCGTGGTGTCGGTCATCATGGCCGTCGGCAGCGCTTCGTGCAGCACCACGGTGAACGACAGGTGCTTGGCCTCGGCCATGTGGCGGAAGGTGCGGTCGACGTAGTTGCGCAGGTTCTGGAAGCGGTATTCGGACACGTCCAGCGTGACGGTGCCCGATTCGATCTTGGACAGGTCCAGGATGTCGTTGATCAGCGTGAGCAGGTCGGAGCCGGAGCCGTGGATGGTCTTGGCGAATTCCACCTGCTTGCCCGACAGGTTGCCTTCCGGGTTGTCGCCCAGCTGCTGGGCCAGGATCAGCAGCGAATTGAGCGGGGTGCGCAGCTCGTGCGACATATTGGCCAGGAATTCGGACTTGTACTTGGACGACAGTGCCAGCTGGGTGGCCTTTTCCTCCAGTGCCAGCTTGGCCTGTTCCACTTCGCGGTTCTTGCGCTCGACCTCGATGTTCTGCTCCGACAGCAGGCGCGCCTTCTCGGCCAGCTCCTGGTTGGTCTGCTGCAGTTCCTGCGCCAGCGACTGCGACTGGGTCAGCAGCGACTCCGTGCGGCTGTTGGCCTCGATCGTGTTGAGCACCACGCCGATCGATTCCATCAGCTGGTCCAGGAAGGACAGGTGGGTTTCCGTGAAGCGGTCCAGCGAGGCGATTTCGATCACGGCCTTGACCTGCTGCTCGAACAGGATGGGCAGCACGACGATGTTGGTGGGCGGCGCCGCGCCCAGGCCGGACGAGACGACGATGTAATCGCGCGGCACGTCCGTCAGCCAGATGCGCACCTTCTCCAGCGCGCACTGGCCCACCAGCCCTTCGCCGGGCAGGAAGGAGGTGGGCAGCTTGCGGCTGGAACGGTAGCCGTAGCTGGCGATCATGCGCAGGCGGGCGTCGCTCTCCTGCGAATCCATCATGTAGAACACGCCGTGGTGGGCCGACACCAGCGGCGCCAGCTCCGACAGGATCAGCTTCGTCACGGCCTGCAGGTCGCGCTGGCCCTGCAGCAGCCGGGTGAAGCGCGCCAGGTTGGTTTTCAACCAGTCCTGCTGGGCGTTCTTGAGCGTGGTGTCCTTGAGGTTGCGGATCATCTCGTTGATGTTGTCCTTCAGGTAGGACACTTCGCCGCGCGCCTCCACCTGGATCGAACGCGACAGGTCGCCCCGCGTCACGGCCGTCGCCACCTCGGCGATGGCGCGCACCTGGTTGGTCAGGTTGGCCGCCAGCTGGTTGACGTTCTCCGTCAAGTCCTTCCACGTGCCGGCCACGCCGGACACATTGGCCTGGCCGCCCAGCTTGCCCTCGGTGCCGACCTCGCGCGCCACCCGCGTCACTTCCGAGGCGAACGAGGACAGCTGGTCCACCATCACGTTGATGGTGTCCTTCAGCTCCAGGATTTCGCCCTTGACGTCCACGGTGATCTTTTTCGACAGGTCGCCGCGCGCCACGGCCGTCGTCACGGCGGCGATGTTGCGCACCTGGCCCGTGAGGTTGGAAGCCATGAAGTTCACATTGTCCGTCAAGTCCTTCCAGGTGCCGCCCACGCCGGGCACGTAGGCCTGGCCACCGAGCTTGCCTTCCGTGCCGACCTCGCGCGCCACCCGCGTCACCTCGGAGGCGAACGACGACAATTGGTCCACCATCACGTTGATGGTGTTTTTCAGTTCCAGGATTTCGCCTTTCACGTCCACCGTGATCTTTTTCGACAGGTCGCCGTTGGCCACGGCCGTCGTCACGTCGGCGATGTTGCGCACCTGGCCCGTCAGGTTGCCGGCCATCGAGTTCACGCCGTCGGTCAAGTCCTTCCAGGTGCCGGCCACGCCGGGCACGTTGGCCTGGCCGCCCAGCTTGCCCTCGGTGCCCACTTCGCGCGCCACCCGCGTCACCTCGGAGGCGAAGGAGTTCAGCTGGTCCACCATCACGTTGATGGTGTTCTTCAGTTCCAGGATTTCGCCCTTCACGTCCACCGTGATCTTTTTCGACAGGTCGCCGTTGGCCACGGCCGTCGTCACGTCGGCGATGTTGCGCACCTG
>NZ_JBYSZG010000019.1:0-18715 GCF_058786935.1 Rugamonas sp. FW305-51 | reverse complement strand
GCCCGTCAGGTTGCCGGCCATGGAGTTCACCGAGTCCGTCAAGTCCTTCCAGGTGCCGGCCACGCCTTTCACCTGGGCCTGTCCGCCCAGCTTGCCCTCGGTGCCCACCTCGCGCGCCACCCGCGTCACTTCCGAAGCAAACGAGGACAGCTGGTCCACCATCACGTTGATGGTGTTCTTCAGTTCCAGGATTTCACCCTTGACGTCCACCGTGATCTTTTTCGACAGGTCGCCGTTGGCCACGGCCGTCGTCACGGCGGCGATGTTGCGCACCTGGCCCGTCAGGTTGGAGGCCATGAAGTTCACGTTGTCGGTCAAGTCCTTCCAGGTGCCGCCCACGCCGGGCACGTAGGCCTGGCCGCCGAGCTTGCCCTCGGTGCCCACCTCGCGCGCCACCCGCGTCACTTCGGAGGCGAAGGAGCGCAGCTGGTCCACCATCACGTTGATGGTGTCCTTGAGCTGCAGGATTTCGCCGCGCACGTCCACCGTGATCTTCTTCGACAGGTCGCCGTTGGCCACGGCCGTCGTCACCTCGGCGATGTTGCGCACCTGCGAGGTGAGGTTGCCGGCCATGGAGTTGACCGAGTCGGTCAAGTCCTTCCAGGTGCCGGCCACGCCTTTCACCTGGGCCTGGCCGCCCAGCTTGCCCTCGGTGCCCACCTCGCGCGCCACGCGCGTGACCTCGGAGGAGAACGACGACAGTTGTTCGACCATGGTGTTGGCCGTGGTAGCCGCCCGCAGGTACTGGCCCTTGAGCGGATGGCCGTCCACTTCCAGCGCCATGGTCTGCGACAGGTCGCCCTTGGCCACGGCGCCGATCACGCGCGCCATTTCCGTGGTCGGACGCACCAGGTCGTCGATCAGGGTGTTGACGGAGCTGATGATGGTGGCCCAGCCGCCCACCACGTTGGGCACGGAGGCGCGCTGGGTCAGCCGGCCTTCGCGGCCCACCACCCGGCTCACCTCCGTCACCGCCTTGACCATCTTTTCCTTGGTCTCGATCAGTTCATTGAGCGTATCGGCGATCTTGCCCGAGATGCCGGTCCAGTCGGACGGCATGCGGGCCGTGAAGTCACCTTTCTTGAGCGCCATCAGCGTGGCCAGCAGCAGTTTGATATCGAGCTCTTCGCGCATGTCGGTCATATTGTTCATGGGCGTGGTCCTCTAGGCTTGGGAGGGTTGGTGGGGTTGGTGGCGTTGGTCGAGCAGGGCGCGCGTGCCGGGCAGGCGGCGCCGGTGTGGTGCAGATGGGTGATCAGGTCGGCCGGCGGCATGGGCTGGCAATACAGTTCGCCCTGGTAGTAGTCGCAACCCTGGGCCCGCAGCTCGTCGAGCTGCTTCTCGTGGTTCACGCCCAGCGCCACCACCTGCATGGCCAGCGCCCGCGCCAGGTGGATCACGGCGGCCACGATGTCGGTGCCGCCACGTTCGCAGCCGATGGCGTGCACGAAGGCGCGGTCTATCTTGAGCGCGTCGAACTGCAGCCGCTTGCAGGTGGCCAGCGACGAGTGGGCGCTGCCGAAGTGGTCGAGCGCCAGCCGCACACCGGCCGCCTGCAGCTGGCGCAGCAGGGGCAGGGCGTCGTCGCCGGCGCCAAACAGCAGCGTTTCATTGAGTTCGAGCGTGACGCTGCCGGCCTGCAGCCGGTGCCGCCGCAAGACCGGCAGCAGCTGCTTCGCCAGTTCCGCGTGCAGCTGGGGCGCGGCCAGGTTGAATGCCACGCCCAGCCGGAAGGCCGGCGGCGCGTCGTGCCAGGTGGCCACCTGGGCGCAGGCGTTGGCGATGACCCAGGCGTCGAGCCGGTCGAGCAGGGCGCGGTCGTGCACGCAGGGCAGGAACTGCGGGCCGGGGATCAGACCCAGGCGCGGATGGCGCCAGTACAGCAGCGCTTCCGCGCAGTGCACCTGGCCCGTCTCCAGCGCCACCTGCGGCTGGTAGCGCAGCTCCAGCTGGTCCTGCTCCAGCGCCTGCTCCAGTTCGCGCGTCCACAATTCCCGTTCGCGTTCGCGGGCGTTGAGCTCTTCGTGGAAGAATTTGATGCTGCAGCCGGCGTCCTGCTTGGCCTGGTACATGGCCAGGTCGGCGTTGCGCATCAGGGTGCCGGCGTTGTTGCCGTCCTGCGGATAGAGGGCGATGCCGACGCTGGGCGCGCTGATGATGCGGTGGCAGCCGATCAGGTAGGGCCGGGCGCCGGCCTGTTCGATCTTGCGCGCCACGCGGGCCGCGTTGGCGGCGGCCCGTTCGCCTTCGATCAGGACCACGAATTCGTCGCCGCCGAGCCGGGCCACCACGTCCGACACGCGCACGGCCGCCGTCAGCCTGGCCGCCACCTGGCGCAGCAGCTCGTCGCCCACTTCGTGGCCATAGTGGTCGTTGACTTCCTTGAACTTGTCCAGGTCCAGGAACAGCAGGGCGAACTGGGTGCCGTGGCGGTCGGCCGACGCGACCGCGTGTTCCAGCTGCTGGATCAGCGAGCGCCGGTTGACGAGGTTGGTGAGCACGTCGCGCGTGGACAGTTCGTGGGCCCGTTGCTCGGCCTGCTTGCGTTCCTTGATCTCCGCTTCCAGTTCCTGGTTGATGCGTTCCAGGTCCTGCATGCGCTGCACCCGCAAGTCCTGGTTCAGGCGCGCCAGTTCGTCCGATTTCTTGCGCAGCTGGATGTTCTTTTTCGTTATCTCGACGAACACTTCGACCTTGGTCTGCAGGATTTGCGGGATCACGGGCGTAAACAGGTAGTCGACGGCGCCTTTCTGGTAAGCCTTGAGGCGGTTCATTTCGTCCGCATAATGGGCCGTGATGAAGATGATGGGCACGTCGGCCGAGCGGGGATGGGAGTGGATCGCCTCGGCCGTCTCGAAACCGTCCATGGCCGGCATGCTCACGTCGAGCAGGATGACGGCGAACTCATGGCGCAGCACCTGGCGCAACGCTTCCTTGCCGGAACCGGCCGTCAACAGCTGATAGCCGTTCTGCCGGGCCGAGTCCGCCAGCAAATTCTCCAGCGCAAACAGGCTGGCAGGGTCGTCGTTGACCAGGAGCACTTTCGGAATATGCACGGCGTAGCTTCAATCGGGTGAGGTCGGCGCGGTCATCTTGTGACTTGAAAGATACGCCAGTGTGCCTTGGAGTCAAGCAAAATGCGGAGCCGGCAATCTGTCTTCGCAGCAATGGCCGGCCCGGTATTTCCTGAACGAAAAAGATTAGCGGAAATTATTTCAATGCAGCGCACGATAGCTGCCCAGCCTGCTGGCTGACCCACACGGGGGCCGACCACAGCAGCTTGCCGTCGTCCTGGGTCAGCCTGGCGTAATAGAAATGCTCGCCGGGCGCGGGCGTGAAGGTGGTATCGGCCGTATACGCCAGCTCGCTGACGGTGCCGTTGCGCCCCGGAACTCCCTCGATGATAGCCAGTTCGGCCGCGCTGCGCCCCGGCCCGCCCGCGTAGCGCACGCTCAGTGCCAGCGGGCCGCAGTTGGCGAAGCGCTCGCCCATCAGGTGGCCGTTGGCCGTGAACAGGATTTGCGCCTGCTTGTCCATGGTGGCGAACACGCGGCGCGCGCGCAGGGCGGCCAGCAGGCCGGCGCTGTCGAGCGCTGTGTCGCCGGGCAACAGGATGGCGCTGCGGTTGCTGTAGGAGGCGCCCCAGTTGGCGCAATGGTTGTCCTGGTCGGAACTGAAGGCGAGATGATAGCCGGCCTCCAGCAACTGGTCGCATGCGGCCTCGTAGTTGCTGCGATGGCTTTCGCTCTCGTCCGTGCTGCGGGAAAAGGCGCTGCTGTTCATCACTTCGCACAGCACCATGACTTCGTCGCCGTCGGCCGTGTAGCCCAATGGCACGCCGCCAGCCTTGAACTGGCCGGGGGCCGGATGGTTGAACTGGCCCAGCCAGCCGCGGCTGCGCATCAGGCTGTACAGGGCGGCGTAGTCGCTTTTGGCCGTTTTTGTGTCGGCCAGCAACTGGCCGCTGCCGTTGCGCTCCCAACCCAGCAGTTCCGGACTGTTGAAGATGTTCAGGTGGCCGCCGTTGGCGATCACGCCCCATTCCTGGCCGTAGATGGCGAGAAAGCCGGGGTGGCCCCCGTTGTAGTCGCTCGCCTCCTGCAAGCCGCGCCGGTACAGGGCCGTCGCTTGCTGCGGATCGGCGTTGACATTGGTGCCGTCCGAGCCGTCGTACATGTGGTTGTGTTCCGACGTCATGAGGAAATCGAGGCCGTGGGCCTGGGCGTAGGCATAGGCGTCGGCCGGGCCGAGGGCGGCGCTTTGCGGGTCTTGGGCGCCGGTGCAGTGGGCCAGGTCGCCGCCGCCGTCGCTGTGGTTGGTCTGGCTGTGCAGGTTGCCGTAATAGACGGTGTACGGCGGCGCGTCGGCGGCCGCGGCAGCCACGGTGGCCGGGGGCGCCGGCGGCTGGTCGGCGCCCGTCGCGCGCGCCGCGTGGGCCCGCATCGGATGGAACGGCGGCAGCGGCAATATGGGGGCGTTGCCGGCCGAGACGGGCCACGCCTGGTCGATGACGCTGGTGCCGGCCACGGCGTGCAGCCGCAGGCGGTAGCGGGCAGCGGGAGCATCGGCCGCGCCCGCCGCTGCGCCGGCCGGGCGGCCATCCCAGCGCAGCGTGATGGTGCGCGGCTGTGCGCCCAGCATGGCGCTGCCGTGCCAGCTGCGCAGCGGGGCGCCGTTTGATCCCTGCAACGTCAGCCGCCACCACGCCCGGTGGCGCCGGCCCTGGTCGGGATAGCTGAGGTGCATGGTGATGGTGCGCGGCGCGCCGGCGCTGGCGCGGTAGGGAACGTCGAGTGCGGCGTCGAATTCGCGGTGGTCGGGCGGCTCGGCCTGGCGGCCCTGGGCCGTGCCGGCGCAGGTGATCGACGCCAGCGCCGCCAGCGCTGTCAGCGCCGCCGCAGTTGCGCGCGCGCCGCTGCACGTTGGCGCGCTTCCCGTTAATATAGCGGCTGCCTTCCGCTTGGCGTTCGCGTCCACAACTATCTCCTTGCAACTGAACGTTAGAGCGCAAGGGGATGCCGCCGGTTCCGCATCGCGCGCGAATCAGGCCGCATGACTGTTGATATATGTCGCAACGCCGATAACAAGGCCGGGCTTTTGCAGGTAAACATGGTTACCCGGCGTCATTAATAGTATGCTGCTGTGATGCAAATTTCTTTTGATCGGGCGTCCCGCGCAGGCTGTCGTGGCCTGGTTTTATTCAGACATAAAGTGATGGACGATGCGCACATTGGCTAACCTGAGAAAGGCAGTGACGAGTTCGCGCATGCTGATCTGGGGCGTGGGCGCGTCACTGGCGCTGGCGGTCGGCATGACGCTGTACGCGGCCGCGCTGAAAACGGTGGAGGACGACGCCGAGCAACGTTTCCAGAACCTGACCCGCAGCACCCAATACAGCATTTCGGCCCGCGTCAAATCGTATTCCGACCTGGTGCGGGGCCTGGTGGCGCTGTTCCAGACCACCGACCAGCTGAGCCGCCTGCAATTTCACCAGTACGTCGACAGCCTGGACTTGCCGCAGCACTTCGCCGCCATCGAGGCGCTGACGTGGGCGCCGCTGGTGATGGATAGCCAGCGCGACGCTTTCGTGGCGTCGGTGCGGGCCGACCGCTCGCTGGTGCCGCAAGGCTACCCCAATTTCGACATCAAGCCGCCCGGCCGGCGTCCGCACTACGCGGTGTTGACCTACCTGGAGCCGACCGCGCTGGCGAAGGAGAAGATGGGCGTCGACATCGCCGCCAATCCCGCCATCGACCGCGCCATGGAACTGTCGCGCGACAGCGGCCAGGTGGGCGCGTCGGGCCAGCCCATCGTCGTCAAGCTGCCCACGCCGCACATCGGCCTGGGCATGCGCCTGCCCGTGTACCGGCGCGGCATGGACCTGACCGACGTGCCCAGCCGGCGCGCCGCCTATCTGGGCACGGTGGGCATAGGCTTCAGCGTGCCCAAGCTGGTGCAGGGCGCGATTGACGAGATGGCCGTGCGCCAGGTCCACCTGACCTTGTACGCGGACGGCAGCACCGACGTCGAACAGCGCCGCCTGGTGATCGAAAAGACGGACCGCTTGCTGTTCAACGACAACGGCTCCATGCAGGCGAGCACGGTGCCGGACGGCCACCTGGCCGAATATTTCCAGTCCGTGCTGCCCATCGACTTCAACGGCAGCTTGTGGAAGGCCCATTTCGTGGTGCGCAAGGCCGACCTGCTCACCGTGTTCGACAGCTATTTCCCCACCATCGCGCTGGGCACGGGCTTTGCCGGCACGATGTTAATCTACGGTTATTTCTTCATGCTGTATTCGTCGCGCCGCAGCGCCATCAAGCAGCGCCTGCTGCTCGATACCGTGCTCAACAACATCGACGCCCGGGTCTACATGAAGAGCCAGGACCGGCGCTACATCTATGCCAATGCCAAGGTGGCGCAGGTGCTGGGTGTGCCCGTGCAGGACATCATCGGCAAGCTGGACCGGGACCTGATGCCGGCCGCCGCCGCCGATGCGGCCTGGGCCGAGGACCGCGCCGTGTTTGCCGACAATGTCAAGCGGGCCGGCGAGGAACAATACACCGACGGCGACGGCGGCGTGCACCACCTGTGGACGGTCAAGGTGCCGGTCGAGATCGACCGCGCCGAGACGGCCGTCATCGCCTTGTCGACGGACGTGACGGAATTGCACAAGCTCAAGGAACAGGCGGACGCGGCCAACCAGGCCAAGAGCGATTTCCTGTCCAATATGAGTCACGAAATCCGCACCCCGATGAACAGCATCATCGGCATGGCCCACCTGGCGCTGAAGGCCGTGAGCGACCCCAAGCAGCGCGATTACCTGGGCAAGATTTTCCATTCCAGCCAGCATTTGCTGGGCATCATCAACGACATCCTGGACTTTTCCAAGATCGAGGCCGGCAAGATGGAACTGGAAGTGGCCGATTTCGCGCTCGATACGTTGCTGAGCAACCTCTCCAGCCAGTTGGGCGAGAGCGCCGCGCGCAAGGGGCTGGAACTGGTGTACGAAGTGTGGCCCGGCCTGTCGCACCAGCTGCGCGGCGACCCGCTGCGGCTGGAGCAGGTGCTGCTGAATTTCACTAACAACGCCATCAAGTTCTCCGAGAACGGCAAGATCCACGTCCGGGCCCGCCCCGTGGAAGACCGCGACAACACGACGCTGGTGCGCTTCGAAGTGCAGGACGAGGGCATAGGCATGACGCTGAGCCAGATGGGCAACCTGTTCCAGTCCTTCCACCAGGCCGACACCTCCACCACCCGCAAGTACGGCGGCACGGGGCTGGGCCTGGTCATCAGCAAGCAGCTGGCCGAACTGATGGGCGGCACGGTGGGCGTGGAAAGCCGGCTGGGCGAAGGCAGCACGTTCTGGTTCACGGCGCGCCTGGCCAAGGGCACCAGTTTCCTTGAACCCGACCACGATGCCGTCCAGCCGGACGTGCTCGACAGCATACGGGGCGCCTCCATCCTGCTGGTGGAAGACAATATTTTCAGCCAGCAAGTGGGGCAGGAATTGCTGGAAGATGCGGGGGCCACCGTGGCCGTGGCCAACAACGGCAAGGAAGCGATCGACATGCTGTTGCGCCAGCGCTATGACTGCGTGCTGATGGACGTGCAGATGCCCGTCATGGACGGTTTCGAGGCCACCCGCCTGATCCGCTCCGACCCCCGGCTGCAGGCCACGCTGGTGATCGCCATGACGGCCAACGCGGGCCGCGAAGACCAGCGCCGCTGCATCGAGGCCGGCATGGACGAATTCGTGACCAAGCCGATCGCGCCCCAGCTGCTGTTCAACGTGCTGTCGAAATGGATGAACCAGCGTGCGCGGGCGGCCGGGCCGCTGACCCCGGCCAACGCGCCGCCGGCCGTGCTGGTGCCGGACGTGGTCTTGCCGGTGCCGTCGGCCGCGCCGTCGGCCGCCGGCCCGGCGCCGGGCGCCGCGCCGGTATCGCCAGCGGTAGCCACCGCAACACCGGACGCCGCCCCGGTGCCGAAAACTGCCCCGGCCCCGGCGGCAGGGCCAGCCGCTGCCGCGATGGCGGTGGAAGCCGGCGCCACGGCGGCCGCCAAACCCGCCGTTGCGGCGCCAGACGCGGGCGCACCGCCCGTCGTGACGCCAAACGCTGCGACACCGGCCGTTGCAACGCCAGGCGCCGCAACGCCAATGCCGGGCGCTCCGGCCCCGGCCGCCATCGGTGCCGCGAGCCCGCCGGCCGTCTCCGTCCAGGGCGCGGCCCCGCCCGCTGAGGACGGTGAAATGTTCGACCTGGTGGCCCTGGGCCAGACCTTCGGCAACAAGCCCGACAAGATGCGCAAGTACGCCATGCTGTTCCTGGCCTCGGCCCGGGACGGTATGGTGGAGGTGGACGCGGCGCTGGCCAACGGTGACCTGCCGCAGTTGTCGGAACTGGGCCACCGCATCAAGTCCTCGGCGCGGGCGGTCGGCGCCATGCGTTTTGGTAACCTGTGCCTGGCGCTGGAGCAGATGCGCCAGCAGCCCGACCTCGCGCGGGCACGCCAGTTGGTGGCGCAGATGCACACTACGCTGGCCCAGCTGAACGAATTGGTGGCGCAGGAATTGCTGGCGCTGGCGCCGGGCTGAGCCCGGCGCCGGGCATGCGGAGGGCGGCGGGGGGAATTAAGGCCGGCAGCCGGGCGGATTTTGCGGCGCGGGCGACATGAAAGTCACCGTGTCGTTGCAAATCAGATAAGCCAACTGCCATTTGCCCTGGCTGCGGGCGGCCACCTTGGCAGTGTGCAACAGCAGGCGCGCGCCTTCGTAATTGCGCAGCAGGCGCACCACGGCCGGGCCGTTGGGATCGTCGTTCTGGCGCGGCGTCAGTTCCACCGTCAGGTCGCCCAGCGATTCGACCACCGTCTTGCTGTAGGGCGGCGCATCGAGCTCCAGCGTGCGCCCGGCGATGCCGGTGCCCTGGATGGAAATGGAATAGTGGGGCGGCGGCACTTCCTCGACGCCCCTCGCCTGGACCGCAGCGGCAGCCGCTCCCAATGCACACACAAGGCAAAATCCTGCGGGGCGAAACGACATGCGGTACTCCAAGGGCTGGAAACGCATTGATGGTACTGTATCTTGCAGTGTGAAATTCTCTCCAAATATTGCGTGATCGCCGCCGCCGGCGGTAAAAAGATCGGCCATCCCCTGCCCAGGGGGCTGCGCAGAGTCGCGCCAGCGGCGATAATGCGCATGGCGCCAACCCGGCGCCAGCCACGAAACGGAGTCCCATGCATTCGAGCGTCACCCCCGGCCTGCTGATCTTGCACGGCAACCAGATGGAACAGCTGCGCGCGGCCGTGTTCCAGTGGCTGCGCAACCATCCGCTGGGGCCGCTGGAACAGGATATCTTCCTGGTGCAGTCGAACGGCGTGGCCGAATGGCTCAAGATTGCCCTGGCCGAGGAACTGGGCGTGTGCGCCGCCACCCGCGTGGCCTTGCCGGCCCGCTTCCTGTGGGATACCTACCGCGGCATGCTGGGGCGCGAGCGGGTGCCGGCCCTGTCGGCCTTCGACAAGGGCCCCCTCACGTGGCGCCTGATGCGCTTGCTGCCCACGCTGCTGGGCCAGCCCGTGTTCGCGCCGCTGCGCCACTTCCTGGCCGACGGCGAGGCCGAGCGCCGCCTGCAGCTGGCCGAGCGGCTGGCCGACCTGTTCGACCAGTACCAGGTGTACCGTGCCGACTGGCTGGCCGACTGGGCCGCCGGGCGCGACCAGCTGCGCAGCGCGCGCGGCGAAACGGCACCGCTGCCGCCCGACCAGTGCTGGCAAGGCCAGTTGTGGCGGGCCGTGATCGCCGACGTGGCGCCGGAGGAGCGTGAACTGGGCCGGGCCACTGTCCACACGGAATTCGTGCGCGCCATCGGCGCCGGCGCGGCGCCGGCCGGGCGCCTGCCGCGCCGCATCGTGCTGTTCGGCGTGTCGGCGCTGCCGTACCAGAGCCTGCAGGCGCTGGCCTCGCTGGCACGCCATACCCAGGTGCTGCTGGCCGTGCCCAATCCCTGCCAGTTCTACTGGGGCGACATCATCGAAGGGCGCGACCTGCTGCGCGCGGCCCACCGCCGCCAGCAGCTGCGCAACGGCCAGGACCTGGGCCAGATCCCGCTGGAAGAACTGCACGCCCACAGCCACCCGCTGCTGGCCAGCTGGGGGCGCCAGGGCCGCGATTTCATCCGCATGCTCGACGAATTCGACGCCGAGGCGGCAGCCGCCGCCGAAGCGCAGGGCGACGAGGGCAGCGCGCCGCTGCGGGTCGACCTGTTCAGCGACGGCGAGGCCGAGTCCCTGCTGGGCCAGGTGCAGGCCGCCGTACGCGACTTGCTGCCCCTGTCCGAGCATCCCCACTGTGCGCCGCCGGACACGGACCGCTCGATCGAATTCCACGTCGCCCACAGCGTCCAGCGCGAGGTGGAAGTGCTGCACGACCAACTGCTGGCCATGTTCGCGGCCGGCGGCGACACGCCCTTGCGCCCGCGCGACGTGGTGGTGATGGTGCCCGACATCGACACCTGCTCGGCCGCCATCCACGCCGTGTTCGCCCAGCACAAGCGCAGCGACCCGCGCTACATCCCGTTCGAGATCGCCGATGTCAAGGACCGCAGCGTCAACCCGCTGCTGGTGGCGCTGGAATGGCTGCTGCGATTGCCCCAGCAGCGCTGCCGCCAGAGCGAAGTGCGCGACTTGCTGGACGTGCCGGCGCTGGCCAGCCGTTTTGGCCTGGGGCCGGAAGACTTGCCCACGCTGGGCCTGTGGATAGAAGGGGCCGGCGTGCGCTGGGGCCTGGACCAGGCCCACCGCGACGGCCTGGGATTGGGTTCGGCCGGCGAACAGAATGCGTGGATCTTCGGCGTGCGGCGCATGCTGCTCGGCTACGCCAGCGGCGGGGGCGCCAGTTTCGCCGGCATCGAACCGTACGCGGAAGTGGGCGGCCTCGATGCCGCCCTGGCCGGCTCGCTGGCGCAGCTGCTGGAAGCGCTGCTGCACTGGCGCGCGCTGCTGGCCCGGTCCCGTTCCCCGGCCGACTGGGGCGTGCAGGCGCGGGCGCTGCTGGCCACCTTCTTCGACGGCGCCGAGGAGCATGACCGCCTCACGCTGGCCCAGCTCAGCGACACGCTCAACCACTGGCTGTCCACCTGCGAGGCGGCCCAGTTCGACGAAGCCGTGCCGCTGGCCGTGCTGCGCGAGGCGTGGCTTGGTGCGCTGGACGAACCGACGCTGGACCACCAGTTCGTCTCCGGCGGCGTGACTTTCTGCACGCTGATGCCGATGCGCGCCGTGCCGTTCCGCGTCGTGTGCCTGCTGGGCATGAACGACGGCGACTTCCCGCGCCGCGCGCCCAAGGCCGACTTCGACCTGCTGGCGCAGCCGGGCATGGCCCGCCCCGGCGACCGTTCGCGCCGCGACGACGACCGTTACCTGATGCTGGAGGCGCTGCTGGCCGCGCGCGACAAACTGTACGTGAGCTGGGTGGGACGCAATGTGCGCGACAACAGCGAACAGCCGCCGTCGGTGCTGGTGTCGCAGCTGCGCGACTACCTCGTCAACGGCTGGGGCCTGGATCTGCACGCGCGCACCACCGAGCATGCGCTGCAGCCGTTCAGCCGCCGCTATTTCGAGGCCGGCGGCCTGCTGACCTATGCCGGCGAGTGGCGCGCCGCCCACGCCGACAAGGACGCGCAGCAGGGCGCGGCCGAACTGCCGCCGTTCGAGATCGATGACAAGTACCGGCTCAAGCTGTCGGCGCTGGCCAGCTTCCTGCGCCAGCCGGTGCGCTACTTCTTCCGCCAGCGCCTGGGCGTGATCTTCGGCGAGGCGGCAATGGTGGGCGAGGACGAGGAACCGTTCTCGCTCAACGCGTTGGAACGCTATCTGCTCGAAGACGTGATGCTGGACGACGAGGGCGCCGACGCCGAGCAGCTGGAGGACGTGCGCGACCACCTGTCCGCCCGCGCCGAGCGGCTGGCGCGCGAAGGCGTGCTGCCCATCGGCCTGATCGGCCAGCAGTGGCAGCGCCAACTGGTGGACGCGCTGGTGCCCGTGCGCTGCGCCTGGCTCACGCTGCGCCAGCACTATCCGCAGGCCGCGCCCAAGCTGGCCCTGAGCCTGGAGCTGTCGGGCGTGCCGCTGGACGACTGGCTCGACCACCTGCGCAGCAACGGCAGCGACACCGTGTGGCTGACGCAGATGTCGTCCAAGGTGACGGACAAGGCCGGCCAGGCGCGTGGCGACAAGCTGATCCCCATGTGGCTGCGCCAGCTGGCCGCGGCGGCGGCCGGCATGCCCGTCACCGGCTACCTGGTGGCGCGTGACGCCATCGTCACCATGGCGCCGCTGGAGCAGGGCGCGGCGCTGCAGGCGCTGCACGACCTGGTCAGCATCTGGCGCGACGGCATGCACCGCCCGCTGCCCACGGCCTGCAAGACGGCGCTGGCGCTGGCCCAGGGCGGCGACCCGCGCGCCGTGTACGACGGCGGTTTCGAAATCAAGGGCGAGAACGAAGACCTGTGCCTGGCGCGCCTGTGGCCGGACTTCGCCGCGCTGTCGGCCGAGGAATTGTGGGCCGATTGCGCCCAGGCCCTGTATGGCCCGCTGGCCGATTGGCTCAAGGATCACATCACGGTCGAACAGATCGCCGACGACGGGGAACACGCATGACGCAACTGCTGGCACCATTGACCTTCCCGCTGCACGGCTCGCGCCTGATCGAGGCCAGCGCCGGCACCGGCAAGACGTGGACCATCGCCGCCCTGTATGTGCGGCTGGTGCTGGGCCACGGCGGCGAGGACGGCTATATGCGCCCGCTGCTGCCGGCCGATATCCTGGTGATGACCTTCACGCGCGCGGCCACGCGCGAGCTGTCGAACCGGGTGCGCGAACGGTTGGTGGAGGCGGCTGCCTACTTCCGTGGTCAGACGGCGCGGCCGGACGACTATCTGGACGCCCTGCTGGAATCGTATCCCGACCACGCGGCGCGCCAGCAGGCCGCGCACCGCCTGATGCTGGCGGCCGAGACGATGGACGAAGCGGCCATCTTCACCATCGACGCCTGGTGCCAGCGCATGTTGCGCGAGCACGCCTTTGACAGCGGCAGCCTGTTCGACGAGGAACTGGTGAGCGACGAGCAAACCCTGTTCGACGATGCGGCCCACGACTACTGGCGCCAGCAAGTCTATCCCCTCAACGCCGGCGCGCTGGAAGCGCTGCTGTCCTGCTGGGGCGACGTGGAAGCGTTGAAGAAATCCGTGCGCGAACTGGCCAGGCGGGCCGACGGCGCCGCCGACGAGGGCACGGAACCACTGGCGCTGCTGATCGCCCGCGTGCTGCGCGAACAGCAAGCCACGCTGGTGGCGCTCAAGCAGGACTGGCACGCGCGCGCCAGCCGCATGGAGCAGTGGATCGCGGCCCAGCGCGAAGCCAACCCCAAATGCTTCAACGGCAACAAGATGCGCGCCGATTCGCTGGTGGCCTGGTTCGACGGCCTGCGCGCGTGGGCGCAGGCGCCGCATCAGCTGATGCCCGACATCTCGGCCACGGCCTGGAAGCGGCTCACGCCGGACGGCATCGCGGACGCGTATTCGAAAGGCTACGCGGCCGACGTACCCGACGACTTCGACGCCATGGCGCCGCTGCAGCAGGCGCTGGCGGCCATCGCGCCGCTGTCGCACGCGCTGTATCGCCACGCGGCGGCCAGCGTGGCGCGGCGCATGGCGGAGCTCAAGCGGCGCAACCGCCAGTTCGGCTTTGCCGACATGCTGGACCGCCTGAACGCGGCCCTGCAGGGCGAGAACGCGGAGGCGCTGCGCAAGCGCATCACGGAACAGTATCCGGTGGCGATGGTGGACGAGTTCCAGGACACGGCGCCCAACCAGTACCAGATCTTCAACCTGCTGTACCGCGTAGCCGACAACGACCCGCGCCATGGCCTGTTCCTGATCGGCGATCCCAAGCAGTCGATCTACGGCTTCCGCGGCGCCGACATCCACAGCTACCTGTCGGCGCGGCTGGCCACCACGGGCCGCCACTACCAGCTGGGCACCAACTTCCGCTCCACGGCCGGCGTGGTCGATGCCGTCAACCGCCTGTTCCTGCACGCGGAAGGGGCGGGCGAGGGCACCGGCTTCCCGCGCGGCGCCTTCCGCTTCCGCAAGGATGGCGTCAACCCGCTGCCGTTCGAGGCCGTGGGCGCGCGGGGCCGCGCCGAACGGCTGGTCAACGCGGCCGGCGACGTGCAAGCCATGGCCGTGTGCTGCACGGCGGCGCCGGACATGCGCAAGGAAGGCTATCTGGACTTCTTCGCCCACCACTGCGCGGAACACATCGTGGCGCAGCTGAACGACGAACGGGCCGGCTTCGACAGCCCGCAGGGCTTTGTGCGCCTGCAGCCGGCCGACATCGCCGTGCTGGTGCGCGACCGCAGGGAGGCCGCCGCCATCCGGCGCGCCCTGCAGCGGCGCAAGGTGGCCAGTGTCTACCTGTCCGACAAGGATTCCGTGATCGACAGCGACGAGGCGGCAGACGTGCTGCGCTGGCTGTCGGCGCTGGCCAATCCGCTCGACGGCGCGCTGGCCCGCGCCGCCTTCGCCACCCGCACGGCCGGGCTGCCGCTGGCCGAACTGGCCCGCCTCACGTCGGACGAACTGGTATGGGAAGAGCGGGTGGAGCAGCTCAAGGCGCTGCACATCGTCTGGCAGCGCCAGGGCGTGCTGGCCATGCTGCGCCGCTTCATCCACGAACTGGGGCTGCCGGCCGCGCTGTTGGCGCAGGCCGGCGGCGAGCGGCGCCTGACCAACCTGCTGCACCTGGCCGAATTGCTGCAATCGGCCAGCCGCCAGCTCGATGGCGAGCAGGCGCTGATACGCTGGCTGGCCGAGCAGATCGACGGCGGCACGGACGGCGGCGACGAACGGGTGCTGCGGCTGGAAAGCGATGCGGAACTGGTCAAGGTGGTCACGGTCCACAAATCCAAGGGCCTGGAATATCCGCTGGTGTACCTGCCGTTCGCCGTCACGGCGCGCAAGGTGGAACGGCGCAATCGCAGCTTCTTCGAATACACGGACGATGCCGGCGCGCGCCAGATCGACCTGGCCCTGACGGATGCGGCGCTGGAAGCGGTGGAGCGGGCCCGCATCGAGGAAGACTTGCGTCTGCTGTACGTGGCGCTGACCCGGGCCCGTCACGCGCTGTGGCTGGGCGTGGCCGCGCTGGCCGGCCGCAAGGCGGGCGAGAATACCTTGCATGAATCGGCCCTGGGCTATCTGTTGACGGGCGGCGAAAGCTTGCCGGTCGAGCTGTTGCTGGAGCGCTGGCAGTATCTGCGCGGCGATTGCGCCGCCATCGCCATCCATGCGCTGGCGCAGGATCAGCAATTCACGGTGCTGGAGCGGGTCGAGCAGCGGCCGCCTTTGCTGGAGACGGCGCCGTACACGGGCAGTTTTGAGCGCGACTGGTCGGTGGGCAGCTTCAGCTCGCTGGCGCGGCGTACGGGCCCCGCCGGCGGCGCGCCCGTGCCGCGCCATGCCTTGCAGGAAAAATTGCTGGAATCGGAAGACAGTCCTGCGATGGCGCGCACGGAAGACGCGCCCTGGCACCGTTTTCCGCGCGGTTCCGTGCCCGGCAATTTCCTGCATGAACAACTGGAATGGATGGGGCAGGAAGGCTTCGACATCGTCGAGCGCGACTATTTCGAGACGGCGCTGACGCGGCGCGTGGAGCGGGCCGGCTGGAGCCACCGGCTGGACGATACGGTAGCCTGGCTGCGCGCCATCGCCGGCACGCTCTTGCCGGAACTGGGCGCGCCGCTGTGCCGCATCACCACGGCCTTGCCGGAGATGGAGTTCTGGTTCCCCAGCGAGCGGCTCAGTTCCGGCGCACTGGACCGCTTGTGCCGCACGCATCTGCTGGATGGCGTGCCCCGGCCAGCCTTGCCGGAGCGCCAGCTGCACGGCATGTTGAAAGGTTTTACCGATCTGGTGTTTGAGCATGAAAACCGTTACTGGGTGATGGATTACAAGTCCAACGCCCTGGGCGCGGGCGACAGCGCTTACCACCGGCAGGCGCTGGCGGCCGGCATGGCCGAGCACCGTTACGACATCCAGGGCGCGATCTACATGCTGGCCCTGCACCGTCTGCTGCGCAGCCGGCTGGGCGCGGCCTACGACCCTGCCCAACACCTGGGCGGGGCCATCTTCCTGTTCCTGCGCGGCATCGCCCATCCGCAAACGCACGGCTGCTACCTGCTGGCGCCGGACCTGATCTTGCTGGACGGACTGGATCACTTACTGGACGAAACGAACGAGCTTGCCTATGACCATGATGCGTGAGCCGGCCCTGTTCGCCGTGCTGGACGAGCTGACCGACGGCGGCCAGTTGCGGCGCCTGAGCGGCGCATTTGCGCGCTTTATCGGCTCCGTTGGCGGCAGTACGCCACAATTGATGGTGGCGTGCGCCTTGCTGTCGGAACTGGAAGGACGCGGCCACAGCTGCCTGCTGCTGGCCGACCTGGCCGCCGCGCCGGCCGTCCTGATGGGCTGGACGCAAGAGCAGTGGCAACCGTTGCGCGACGCAGTGGGCCACTGGCCGCAAGATGTGGCTGCCTGGCGCGCCGCGCTGGCCGGCTCCGACCAGGTGTGGCCCGTGGGCGACCTGGACTTCCAGCAGCCGCTGGTGCTGGACGGCGAACGGCTCTACCTGCGCCGCTACTGGCGCGACGAAACCCAGGTGGCGCAGGCCGTACGCAGCCGGGCGCTGGCCGTGCAGGCGCCGGATGTGGTCGAAGTGCGGCGCTGGCTCGATGTGCTGTTCGACCACGCGCCCCGCGAAGGGGGCGCCGACTGGCAGAAGATCGCCTGCGCCGTCGCCATGCGCGGCCAGCTGGGCATCATCACGGGCGGTCCCGGCACGGGCAAGACTTACACGGTGGCCCGTCTGCTGGCGCTGCTGTTCGCCACCGAAGGCCAGCACAAGGCCGGCATGCGTATCGCCATGGCGGCGCCCACGGGCAAGGCGGCGGCCCGGCTCAAGCAATCGATAGACCAGGCGCTGGACGTGCTGGCCGCCAAGGTGGGGCCGGCCCTGCCGCTGCACGAGCTGGCGGCCCGCATGGGCGCGGCCCGCACCCTGCACAGCCTGCTGGGTGCCCGGCCCGATACGCGGGCGTTCCAGCATCATGCGGGCAATCCGCTGGAAGTTGACGTCCTGATCGTGGACGAAGCGTCCATGATCCACCTGGAAATGATGGCCTCGCTGCTGGCGGCCTTGCCATCCCATGCGCGGCTCATCCTGCTCGGCGATAAGGACCAGCTCGCCTCCGTCGAGGCGGGTGCCGTGTTGGGCGACTTGTGTCATCAGGCCGAGACGGGCGGCTACGACGAGGCCACGCTGGATTACGTGGCCGCCGCGACCGGCCAGGCCGTACCGGTTACGTTCCACGGCCAAGGTGGCCCGATCGCACAACAAACGGTGATGTTGCGGCAGAGCCGTCGATTCGGCGGTCCGATCGGCGCGCTGGCGCTGGCCGTCAACGCGGGTGACAGTATCAAGGCGCAGGAAGTGCTGCGCGGCACGACCGACGGCACGGTGGCGTGGATAGAGCCGGCCCAGCAGGCCGACGTGGTGCAACTGGCCCTGTCGGGCCGGGCCGGCGTGGGCGGCGGCTACCAGGCTTATCTGAAGCTGATCCGGGCCGGGGCGCCGGAAGGGGGCGGGCATGACGGCTGGGTCGCCGCCGTGCTGCAAGAGTTTGAAGCGTTCCGCATCCTGTGCGCCGTGCGCGAAGGGGAGTGGGGCGTTGCCGGGCTGAACGAAGTCATCGAACAAAGGCTGGAAACGGCGGGGCTGATACGGCGGCGCGGCGAATGGTATGTGGGCCGTCCCGTCATGGTCACGCGCAACGATTACGGCACGGGCGTGTTCAACGGCGACATCGGCTTGACGCTGGCCGACCCGGCCCGTCCCGGCGCCTTGCGCGTGTACTTCTCGGAAGGCGACCGCATCCGCAGCGTGCTGGCCACCCGCCTGCGCAATGTGGAAACGGCGTTCGCCATGACGGTGCACAAATCGCAAGGTTCCGAGTTCAATCACACCGTGCTGGCCTTGCCGCGCGACGGCGGCAGCGGCCTCGCGCGCGAGCTGGTCTACACCGGCATCACGCGCGCCCGCAGCTACTTCACCCTCGTCTCGCCCAGCGCCCAGCTGCTACAGGAAGCCATCGCCCAGCGCACCCAGCGCGCGTCCGGTTTGCGTGGCCTGCTGGATAACTAAGCCACCCGACGATATTTAAAATAATTGGCGACCGGAAAACAATAAATAGCAAGCCGAGCAAAAGTCACGCGATATCTCACAGGCAAATAATGGGAGAAAGCGGCGAGCGAAAAAAAATGGGGACGTACCCCTTTTTTTTAAAGAATGGGGTGAAACAGTTATTAAGAAAATGGGGACGTACCCCATTTTTTATATTCCATCTTTTAAAATGGGGTACGTCCCCATTTATCCCGTCCCCACTTATCTCGCTATTTATCTTGTCCGCAATTATTCTCCTCGATTCATAAGTGGTATCCAGGCGGGGTAACGCCTGATTTGCCGTCGCGTTATGCCGCACTGGCTGCCTGTCGGCGGCGCATGCCGGCCGGATTATGCTAATTGTTGGCGCGTAAGTGTCATTTTCTGGCATGAGGCGGGTGTGCCGTGCTGGTGTGGAGATAGAGTC
>NZ_JBYSZG010000018.1:47443-115409 GCF_058786935.1 Rugamonas sp. FW305-51 | reverse complement strand
GCCCCTTCCCGCCCGACATCAAGCGCGGTCGCATGACGCCCGGCTATTACCCCGACCTGACCATGGACGGCAAGGCGCGCAAGCTGTCGCCCGCGTCGCGCATCTTCAACCAGGACAACACGATAGAAATGCCGGCCAGCCTGCGCGGCAGCGGCATCGTCGTCTACTACACGGAAGACGCCAACGGCGATATCAAGGATGTGTGGATCTTGACGGACGAGGAAGCGGCGCAGGATCTGCCTGCGCCGGCGAAGTAGCCGTCACGCCTGGGACGCGCTGCCGGGGTGACGGCTTGCCGCGCACGGCGGCAATGCCTGCCTTGCCTGCGCCCCACCCTGCCGGACAAACAGGTCTGGCCGGCTCTGGGGGAAGCAACGACAGGAGGCGGCGTTCAAGAATGCGTCAGTGCCTGGCGCCCCGCCGGCATGGCCTTGCGCGCGAGCGCGCGACCGGACGCCACAACCGGCGCGGCCGGCGCCGCCCGGCCATCGTCTTCCAGGCGGAACACGCTCATCGAAACGATCAGGCTTTCGGCCTGCTCCTGCAGGCTGGCCGAGGCGGCGGCCGTCTGCTCCACCAGGGCGGCGTTCTGTTGCGTCATGTCGTCCATCTGGGTCACCGCCTGGTTCACCTGCTCGATGCCGCTGCCCTGCTCGGCCGAGGCAGTGGCGATCTCGGCCATGATGGCCGTGATGCGCTCGACGCTGCCCACGATCTCGCCCATGGCCTGGCCCGCGCGGTCGGCCAGGCGGTTGCCGGCGTCCACCTTTTCCACGCTGTGCCCGATCAAGTCCTTGATTTCCTTGGCCGCCGCCCCGCTGCGCTGGGCCAGGTTGCGCACTTCCGACGCCACCACAGCAAAACCGCGCCCCTGCTCGCCAGCCCGGGCCGCCTCCACGGCCGCGTTCAGGGCGAGGATGTTGGTCTGGAAGGCGATGCCGTCGATGGTGGCGATGATGTCGACGATGCGGTGCGAGCTGGCGTTGATCTCGCCCATGGTCTGCACCACCTGCGACACCACTTCGCCGCCGCGGGTAGCCACGCTGGAGGCGTTGACCACCAGCACATTGGCCTGGCGCGCGTTTTCCGCGTTCTGGCGCACGGTGCTGGTCAGCTGTTCCATCGACGAGGCCGTCTCCTCCAGGCTGGAGGCCTGGGCTTCCAGCCGGGCCGACACGTCGGCGTTGCCGCTGGCAATGTCGCGCGTGGCCGCGCCGATGTTGTCGATGCTGGCCCGCACATCGCCGACGATGGTGCGCAGGCTGTCGTTCATGTGCTTGAGGGCGCGCAGCATCTGTCCCACCTCGTTGGGCGCGCCGACGTCGAAGTCCGACACCAGGTCGCCCCGGGCCACGCTTTGCGCCACCGACACGGCGTTCTGCAGCGGCACCGTGACGGAGCGGGAAATGAGCCAGGCCACCCAGCCGGCCAGCGCCAGCAAGGCCGCCATGCTGCCCAGCATGACCCAGCGCGTGACGTGGAAGTCGGCGATCTTGGTCGTGAGCATGGCCGCGATCTGGGCCGCGGCCGCCTCGTTGACCTTGAACTGCAAATCGATGGTCTGGGTGGCCAGGTTCACATACTGTTCCGGCGAATAGCTGAGCTGCTCGGCCTGCACCACCTGTTCGCTGGCCACCTTGGTGAAGGCGGCGGCGGCGCGCGCCGCCTCGCGCATGGGCTCGCCCAGCGCCGTCTCGATGGCGGGGTTGGCGGCGGCCGCCTTGTCATAGCCCATGCGGGTCTGGTACTGGCGGTCGTTGACGCGGCCGATGTAGGCCGACAGCCGGGCCCGCTCCTCGGGCGTGGCCTCGTGCCGGGCCAGCAGGCCGGCGCCCAGCGCCCGCGTCTTGCCCAGTTCCTCGGTCAGATAGGGCAGCTGGTAATACATGGACTGGATCAGCTGGTAGCTGTCCTTGTCGGGGTCGAGGCTGAGACCGTAATAGTCGCCCACCAGGTCGTTCACCTTGAGCAGCTTGGGCACCAGCGCCGTGTGGGCGGCGAAGCTTTGCGGCACCGTCAGCGTGCGCGTGGCCACGCCCTGGCGCAGCCGTTCCCAGTCGGCGCGGGCCTCGTCCCAGGCCGCCGTTACCCCCTTGTCGTCGATCCGCTTGACGATCGCGTCCACCTTGGCGTACAGCCGGTCGGCCTCGTCCTGCTTGGCCTGGCGCTTGCCCTCCACCCCCGGCACCTGGCCCAGGTACAGGGCCGACAGGCCGCGGTGCTGCTGGGTCAGCTGGATGGTCTTGAGCACGTCGGCCACGTGCGGCACGCCCTCCTGCTCGGACAGGTAGGCGTCCAGGCCCTTGGCCGCTTCACGCACGTAGAAATAGGTGGGGATGGCCGCCAACACGACGGCGATAATGCTCAGGATCAGGAACTTGTGCGGCAAGCGCAGCCGGCTCACCAGTGCGAGAGGATTCATGTCGACCTCCAGGTGTAGGCCTGCAAAAAAGATAACTTGCAGATTGGATGTTGCTATTTCCTATGATATGCGTCTGGCCAGTAATGTGTAGAAGATTTTACGCGCCGCCGGTGTCAGGCCGCCACTCCGCTGGCGGGAGCCGGCCGCGATGCAGCAAAAAGCAACAGCTGCTCCGGCGCGGCGGGGCGGGCGATGTGGAAACCTTGCAGATAATGACAGCCCATCCGGGCCAGGATGCTGGCCTGGCCTGCCGTCTCCACCCCTTCGGCCACCAGCTGCAGGCCCAGGCTGTGGCCCATGGCGATGATGGCGTGCACCAGGCTGTTGCTGCGGGCGCTGTGCTCGATGTCCATGACGAAGGCGCGGTCGATCTTGAGCGTGTTGAGCGGGAACTGGGTCAGGTAGCTGAGCGAGGAATAGCCGGTGCCGAAGTCGTCCAGCGACACGCTCACACCCAGCGCCCGCAGCCGCGCCAGCACGGCGCGCACGTTGGCGCCGTCGTCGATCAGCACCCGCTCCGTCAGCTCCAGTTCCAGCACCGTGCCGGGCAGGCCGTGGCGCGCCAGCGTCGCTTCCACCAGGGCCGTGAAGCGGGGCTCGGCCAGCTGCCAGGCCGACACGTTGATGCTGACCGGTACCCCGTCGAGCGGGCCGCCGCGCCACAGGGCCGCCTGGCGGCACGCCTCCTCCAGCACCCAGCTGCCCAGTTCGACGATCAGGCCGCTGTCCTCGGCCACCGGGATGAAACGGTCCGGCGCCACCGGCCCCAGGGTGGCGCTGTGCCAGCGCAGCAGGGCCTCGACCTTGCCCACCCGGCCGCTGCCGGCCTCCGCGATGACCTGGTATGCAAGCCGGAATTCGCCGGCCCCGATGGCCTGGCGCAGGGCGCCGTCGATCACCAGCGCGTCGCGCGCGGCCGCGTTCATGGCGTCGCTGAAAAAGCGCAGCTCGCCCCGGCCCGCCTTCTTGGCCTCGTACATGGCGATGTCGGCGTGGCGCAGCAGGGTGTCGCCGTCCGCGCCGTGGCGCGGATAGCAGGCCAGGCCGATGCTGGCCGACACGGCCACCGTGTGGTGCGCCAGGTCGAAGCCCGGCCCCATGGCCGCCAGCATGCGTTCGGCGCAGGCCTGGGCCGCCGCGCAACCGTCGCCCTCGAGGCCGGGCAGCACGGCGATGAACTCGTCGCCGCCGAAGCGGGCCAGCATGTCCTGCGGCCCCAGCAGCGCCTGCAGGCGCCGGGCCACCTTGCGCAACAGCTCGTCGCCGGTGGCGTGGCCGAACGAATCGTTGACGCGCTTGAACTTGTCGAGGTCGATGAACAGCAGCGCGCAGGCGCCCCCGGCCGCGCCGGCCCGGGCGATGTCCTGCTGCAGCCGGGCCGACAGGGCGTAGCGGTTGCCCAGGCCCGTGACGGGATCAACCCGGGCCGCCTGGTACAGCAGGGCATCCTTCTTCTTGCGTTCGGAAATGTCGAGCAGCTGCACCAGGCAATACAGCCGGCCCCGCTCGACGTAGGGCGAGGCCATCATCTCCACCGGCAGCTTGCTGCCGTTGTGCAGGGTCAGCTCGGCCTCCTGGGTCATGGGGAAGCGGGCGCCGGGCGCTTCCAGGGCGGCGAAATAGTCGTCGGCCATCTGGCGCGTCAGGCCCGGCAGCAGGTCCGTCACGTGGCGCCCGATCAGGTCGGCCGCGCCCATGTAGCCCAGCAGGCGGGCGCAGCGTTCGTTGGCCACGTGCACGTAGCCGCGCCGGTCGCGGATGAGGAAACCGTTGCTCAGGCTGTCGATGGTGCTGGCGTAGCGCAGCTTGATTTCGTGCTGGACGGCGTAGATCAGGCCCAGCATGGCCAGCGACTTGAGCAAGGTGCTGGCGGCGAACCAGTACAGATAGGTTTGCGGCACCATGGTCATGCTGCCGGCCGCGTTGAACAGGCCGCGCAGCACCATGATGATGCCCAGCAGGCGGTAGCGGTGCATATGGCGGCCCCGTCCCAGGCGCACGCCGGTCCACACCATGACCAGGCCCAGCAGGGCGCCGCAGGACGGCAGCACGACGCGCTCGTCGTAGGCCCACCACAGCTGCAGCGCGCCGGCCAGCAGCAGGAAGCCCAGCAGCGGCAAGGCGCCCTCGCCCCGGCGCAAGCCGCCCAGGAAGAACTGGGTGCCGGCCCAGTAGCCGGCCACGCCGCCCGTCAGCAGCAGCGCGCCCAGCGGACGGCGCAGCGGCTCCAGCGCCGGCAGGCCGGAAAACCACAGCACGATGCCGCCCATGATGGCCAGCTGGCCCATGGCCCAGTACAGGGCATGGCGTTCCTTGCGCTGCATCAGCCACAGGAAGATCAGGATGGCGCTCAGGATGGCATCGGCCACCACGGAAATGTAAGCGTACTGGCTGGGGTCCGGACTACTCATTTATCTCTTCCGCTTCGGAGCCGGCCGCCATGCGCGGCGCCGGGCTGACCGGCCCGCGCTGTCCACGACAGCGGGCCGTCACTCCCGGTATTGTAGTCTGAATAATGACGGCCGGAAATCCGGGTGTTGCCCGAAGGCAAATAGTTCGACCGTCAGCCGCGCATGGCTTGCGGGCATACTAACTAGCCGCAGGGCAAATCGGCAACACCGCGGCGGCCTGCGATGCGGCCACAAATAGCCAAAGCGGGGGAATCTGGGCATACTGTGTGGCAAGGCCGGGCGCCCGTGGGCGGCGTCCGCCAAGCAGGGGGGAAACCATGCAATCCATGTTGACGCTGCTGGCCGCACTGCTGTTCGCCCTGCCCTGCCTGGGCGCGCCCAAGCTGGTGCTCAATACCTCGTTTTTCGCCCCCATCACCTCGCCCGCGCACGACGGCGCGCTCGACCTGTTCTACGCCGAGCTGTTCCGCCGGGTCGGCCTGGCGGTGGAGATACAGCCGGCCTCGGCCGAACGGGGCTTGCTCAACGCAAATAGCGGCATCGACGACGGCGACGTCTCGCGCGTGCTGGGCATAGACCAGAGCTACACCAACCTGGTGCGGGTGCCGGAGCGGGTGATGACCTACCAGATGGTGGTATTCACCCGCCATGCCGACTTCAAGGTGGACGGCGCGGCCAGCCTGCGGCCCTATGACGTGGGCATCCTGACGGGCTGGAAGATCCTCGAGCGCAGCATCACCGGCACCCGCTCGCTGCTGCGGCTGGAGACGGGGCGCCAGCTGTTCGCCATGCTCGACATGGAGCGCATCGACGTGGCCGTGATCGAGAAGCTGGAAGGGCTGCATTTCGTGCAGAGCATGGGCCTGCAGGGCATCAAGGTGCTGCAGCCGGCCTATGTGGAGGGCGACTGGTTCCTGTACCTGAACAAGAAGCACGCGGCCCTGGTGCCGCGGCTGGCCGAGCAGATCCGGCTGATGAAGCAGGACGGCAGCTACGACCGCATCTTCGAGCAGGCCCTGCGCCGCTATTCCCACTGAGGCGCCCGATGGACATGTCCCGGCCCTGGCTGCACAACCTGGCGGGCGCCAGCCTGGGACGGCGGCTGGCCGTGCAGATTCTGCTGTTCAGTTCGGTCGTCACGCTGCTGTCGACCGTGCTGCAGCTGGCGCTCGAATACCGGCGCGACGTGGACGACATCGCCGGCCAGCTCGAGCAGATCCACGCCAGCTATGCCGACAGCCTGGCCTCCAGCCTGTGGATCACCAGCAGCAAGGACTTGCAGCTGCAACTGCAGGGCATCATGCGCCTGCCCGACCTGCAGTACGTGGACATCGCCAACGAGCAGGGGCAGACCATGGCGCGCGCCGGCAAGGCCCGCGAAGAGCGCGTGCTGGGGCGCGAATTCCCCCTCTATTACCAGCACCGGGGGCGGCCCGTCTACATCGGCAAGGTGCACGCCGTCGCCAGCCTGGACGGCGCCTACCGGCGCCTGCAGGACAAGGTGGTGACGATCCTGATCGCCCAGACCATCAAGACCTTCCTCGTGTCGCTGTTCATCCTGGTGCTGTTCCAGCTGCTGGTGGGGCGCCACCTGAAGCGGATCGCCGCCTATTCCGACCTGCTGTTCGCCGGCCACCTGGAGCAGCCGCTGACGCTGGAGCGCGCCGACGGCAAGCACAACCGGCATGACGAACTGGCCCAGGTGGTGGCCGCCCTGAACGCCATGCGCCAGCGCCTGAACGCGTCGTTCCAGCAATTGCAGGACAGCGAGTTCCGCTGGCAGCACGCGCTGGAAGGGGCCGGCCACGGCGTGTGGGACTACCACGTGCTGACGGGCGAGGTGATCTATTCCCGGCGCTGGAAGGAGATGCTGGGCTACCGCGACGACGAGCTGCCCAACCACCTTGACACCTACCAGCGCCTGGCCCACCCGGACGACCTGCGCACCGCCATGCGGCTGCTGGAAGCGAACTTCAACGGCAGCTCCAAGACTTATGCCATCGAGCAGCGCATGCGCTGCAAGGATGGCAGCTGGAAGTGGGTGGTGGCGCGCGGCATGGTGGTGGAACAGGATGCCTTGGGCCGCGCCACCCGCATCATCGGCACCCACACCGATTTCAGCGAGCGGCGCGCGGCCGAGGAAGCGATGGCCAAGCTGCTCGAACAGACCGAACAGGCGCGGGCCGAGCTGCGCCTGGCCAACGACAGCATGGAAGCCCAGGTGCGCCAGCGCACGGCCGAACTGGAGCGGGCCAACAAGGAACTGGAAGCGTTCTCGTACTCCGTCTCGCACGACCTGCGCAGCCCCCTGCGCGGCATCGCTGGCTGGTCGCAGGCGCTGGAGGAAGACTATGGCGAACGGCTCGACGCCACCGGCCGGCTCTACCTGCAGCGGGTGCAGGGCGAAGCGCAGCGCATGGGCCAGCTAATCGACGGCATGCTGGAACTGTCGCGCCTGGGGCGGGCCGCCCTGAACCGCCGGCCGCTGGACCTGTCGGCCCTGGCCCGGGCCGTGGCCACGCGCGTGCGCGAGGACTATCCGGAGCGCCAAATCGAACTGGCCATCGCGCCCGGCCTGCAAGCGTGGGGCGACCGCGCCCTGCTGGAGGCGGTGCTGCACAACCTGTTCGAGAACGCCTGCAAGTTCAGCGCCATGCGCGCGCCGGCCCGCATCGCCTTCGGCCGCGAATTGACCGTCGACCCGGCCAGCGGCCAGCCCACCCAAGCCTGGTTCGTGCGCGACAACGGCGCCGGCTTCGACATGCGCCACGCCCACAAGCTGTTCGGCGTATTCCAGCGCCTGCACCGGGCCAGCGAATTTGCCGGCAGCGGCATCGGCCTGGCCACCGTGCAGCGCATCGTGCAGCGCCACGGCGGCCACGTGTGGGCCAGCGCCGCGCCCGACGCCGGCGCCACCTTCTACTTCACCCTGGAGGACGCACCATGAGCGCCAAAGCCATCCTGCTGGTCGAGGACAATCCCAGCGACATCGCCCTGACCGAGCGCGCCCTGTTGCGCAACAACATCACCAACACGCTGGTGGTGGCGCAGGACGGCCAGGAAGGACTGGACTACCTGTTCGGCACCGGTCCGCACGCGGGGCGCGACGTGGCCGCGCTGCCGGTGCTGGTTCTGCTCGACCTCAAGCTGCCCAAGGTGGATGGGCTGGACGTGCTGCGCCGGATCCGGGCCGACGCCCGCACCCGGCGCGTGCCGGTGGTGATCCTGACCTCGTCGCGCGAGGAACAGGACATCGCGGCCGGCTACGACCTGGGGGTCAACAGCTACATCCGCAAGCCGGTCGATTTCGCGCAATTTTCCGAAACCGTGCGCCAGCTGGGTTTATACTGGCTGGTACTGAACGAAGCGCCGTGAGGGCAGCCATGACCCCGCTTGCCGTCCTGCTGGTGGAAGATAGCGACAGCGATGCCGACCTGATCGTGCGTTGCCTGCACAAGGCCGGCTACGACGTCACACTGGACCGGGTGGAAACGGCGGCCGACCTGAGCGCCGCGCTGGCCGCGCCGCGCTGGGACATCGTGCTGTCCGACCATAACCTGCCGGACCTGAACGCCGGCATCGCCCTGGACCAGTTGCGCGCGGCGGGGCTGGACCTGCCCTTCATCGTCGTCTCCAACACCATCGGCGAGGAGACGGCCGTGACCCTGATGCGGGCCGGCGCCCACGACTACGTGATGAAGGGCGACCTGGCCCGGCTGGGCCCGGCCGTGGCGCGCGAACTGAAGGAAGCCGAACGGCGCCGCCAGCACCGGGCCGCGGCCCAGGCCCTGCGGGCGGCCGAGGAAAGGTGGAACTTCGCGCTGGAGGGGGCCGGCTACGGCGTGTGGGACTGGGACATCCCCAGCGGCCAGGTGCTGTTCTCGTCGTGCTGGCGCAGCATGCACGGTTACGATGAAGCGGACGTGGTGCCCACCGCCGCCTGGCGCGACAGCCTGGTCCACCCGGACGACCTGCCGCGGCTGCAAGCGGCCCTGCGCGCCCACTTTGCCGGCGCCAGCCGCCGCTACAAGGAGGAATACCGGACCCGCGGCCGCGACGGCAGCTGGAAGTGGGTACTCGACAACGGCATGCTGGTCAGCCGCGACGGCGCCGGCCAGCCGCTGCGCATGATCTGCACCCACGTCGACCTGACGGAGCGCAAGCGCATCGAACAAGCCCTGCAGGAGCTCAACGAGCAGCTCGAGAACCGGGTCGAGGAACGCACGCGCGAGCTGCGCCTGGCCATGGACCAGATCGTGGAATCGGAAAAGCTGGCCTCGCTGGGGGTGCTGGTGGCGGGCGTGTCGCACGAACTGAACACACCGATCGGCAACATGGTGCTGGCCGCCACGTCCCTGGCCGACAAGCTGGCCGAACTGTCGTGCGCGGCCGAGCACAACGGGCTGACCCGCTCCGGCCTGCTGCACGGCCTGCACGAATGCCTGGGCGCGAGCGACATCATCGCCCGCAACGGCTACCGCTCCAACGAACTGATCGAAAGCTTCAAGCGGGTCGCCGTGGACCAGACCAGCCAGCGCCGCCGCACCTTCGACTTGCGCACCACGGTGCAGGACAGCCTGACGGCGCTGGGCGCCATCATCCGCCGCGCCAAGGCCGCCGTCGACCTGCAGATACCGGACGGGATAGAGATGGACAGCTATCCGGGCCACCTGGAACAGATCATCAACAACATCGTGATGAACTCCATCACCCACGGCTTCGACGGCAAGGGCGGCGGCCGGATCGAGATACGGGCCAGCAGCTGCGACGGCATGATCGAGTTGCACTACAGCGACGACGGGCATGGCATTCCGGCCGAAGTCCAGCACCGCGTGTTCGAGCCGTTCTACACGACCAAGCTGGGCAAGGGCGGCTCGGGGCTGGGGCTATCGATCGTCAACAACCTGGTGCAAGCCATCTTCAAGGGCCAGTTACGGCTCGACAGCGCGCCCGGCCAGGGCGTGCGGCTGCACTTCAGCTTCCCCGCCCTGACCCCGCACGCCGTGCCGGACACCGACGAAACCGGCGACGACGCCGCGCTGGCGTCGTAACGCAGCCAGGTCCCGCCCCCACGAAATGGCTCAATTGGCGACGGCTCCCTAAATTGGGGACGGACTCCGATTTGCGATTTATCAAACCGGAGTCCGTCCCCAATTTGCGCTTATAGCAAGCCGTCGGCCTGCGCTACCTTCACCAGCCAGGCCCGCACCTGCTGCTCTGCCGCCTCATCCAGCCCGCCGCCCAAGGCATCTTCCACCGGCTGCACGCGGACCCGGCACTCGGCCAGCAGCGCACGTCCCGCCTCCGTCAGTTCGATTACCTGGATACGGCCGTGCACGGGATGGGAGTGGCGACTCACCGCCCCGCCCCGCTCCAGGTTGTGCACGATCACGCTCATGGTCTGGGGCGTGAGCAGCGACAACCGCGCCAGGTCGGCGCCCGACGCGCCCGGATAGGCCGCCAGCATGGTCAGCACCGAAAACTGGGGCAGCGTCACGTCCAGCTCGGCCAGGGCCTTTTCCATGCGGATGCGATGTGCCGCATGGGCTTGCCGCAACAGATAGCCGAGGTGGCCATCCACCCCGCGCTTGCCTTCGCCCACGGCCGGAATGACGGGGGAATTGATTGGTTTGCCCATAATGTAAGAATTCGAATATAATTTTTTGTGTTCGAACTCTGATATTAACACGCGCGTCACCGCGCCTTCCATGGAGCATCGCCATGACACCCCATCTCGCACGTCTCGATTACGAGCCCTTCAACCAGCTGGCGCCCGCCGTGGGCGCCGCCCTGCGCGCGCTGGGCAAGGCGGTGGACGATTCCGGCCTGGACAAGGCGCTGACGGAACTGGTCAAGCTGCGCGCCTCGCAGCTGAACGGCTGCGCCTTCTGCCTGCAATTCCACCTGAACCTGGCGCGCACCCTGCCGCTGGCGCCGGCCAAGCTGGACCTGCTGGCCACCTGGCGCGACGCCCACGTCTACTCGGCACGCGAGCGGGCCGCCCTGGCCTGGACGGAAGCGCTGACCCTGATGGCCGGCAACCACGTCGACGAAGCCGTCTATGAAGAACTGCACCGCCATTTCGGCACCTCCGAAATTGCCTTTCTCAGCGCGGCCGTGGCCAACATCAACGCCTGGAACCGGATCGCGGGCGCCCTGCGCTTCACCGCCCCCGTGCCGGCCCACGCCCTGCCCGACCAGGTGGCGGCATGAGCACGCCCCCGCTGCCCATCGTGGCCGTGACCGACGAGGCGGCCGTGCGCAACTGTTATGGCCTGATGCAGCAATTGCGTCCCCAGCTGACCGACGCCGACGAGTGGGTGGCCAGATGGCAATGCCAGCGCGAGGAAGGCTACCGCCTGCTGGCCCGCTACGACGGCGCCACTCCCGTGGCGCTGGCCGGCTACCGGGTCCAGCACAACCTGGTGCATGGCCGTTTCCTGTACGTGGACGACCTGGTGACCGACAGCGCCCGGCGCAGCGGCGGCCACGGCGCCGCCCTGCTGGACCGGTTGAAACAGGAAGCCGTAGCATTGGGCTGCGGCAAACTGGTGCTCGATACGCCACTCAGCAATGCCCTGGGCCAGCGTTTTTATTTCCGGCAAGGGATGCTCAGCAGCGCCCTGCGTTTCAATCTCCCCCTGACCACCTGACCATCTCATGCCTACTTTATTGCATTTAAACGCCAGCCCGCGCGGCGCCGCCTCGTCCAGTTATTCGGCCGGATTGGCAACCATCGCCCATATTCAGCTCGACACGCAGGCATTGCATATCATCGAACGACAATTGGGCATGGCCCCGCTGCCCCATATAGACGCGGCCTGGACCGCGGCCAGCCTGATGCCGGAAACGGAACGCGGTGAACCGGAACAGAATATATTGGCCCTGTCCGAACAGTTAATCGGCGAACTGGAAACAGCGGATATGGTTTTAATCTCCACCCCCATGCATAACTACACGGTGCCGGCCACGCTGAAAACATGGATCGATTATGTCGTGCGTCCCAACCGCACGTTCCGTCCCAGCCCGGAAGGAAAAATCGGCGCATTAACTAACCGGCCGGTGCGAATAATACTGTCGAGCGGTGGTCCATTGGAATCGCCTGCCACCTGGCAGCCCGATTTTGTGACGCCTTATTTGCACCATATATTCGGCACGCTGGGCGTGCAGGACGTGGACGTCATCAAACTCGACAAGATGAACCGCGGTCCGGTCGACGTGGCAGCCAGCCGCGAACGCTTCCAGCGCTGGCTGGCGGACTTCCGATTCTGACGATCGATGGCCAGCTGGCAGGACGGCAAAGCAGCGGCTGCCGCAGCCGGCTAGCCTGTCGCCGGCCCCGCCTCAGGGCAAATGCCGCTCCATCATGCTGGATTTTGGCGCGTTAACGCCAAAATCCGGCATGCATAGGCCGCCCCACGGCCAGCCGCCGCCGATGGCGGGGCCCGGCCGCTGGCCGGCAGTGGCTATCAGCGCACGCTGTTGGGCAGCACCGTGAAATCTTCGCTGTGGTCCAGCCCTTGTAAATGGCCCAGTAAATCGGCCGGCGGGCAAACCAGTTTGCGCTGCGCCAGATCGATCCAGCCGGCAGTCGACGTGACGCGCGCCACCAATTGCTCGCCGCGATAAAAGTCGTTGCGCAGTTTCATGCGGCTGCCGTCGTCGGAAATACCGGCCAGCATCAAGGTGCCCTTTAATTCGTCCAATAAGTGGCATTCGCGGAAGTACTCAACTTCATCCTTCATTACCACCGGCCCCAGTTTACGGCGCATGAATTCCGACATGGGAAAACCGCAATCGGCGAAATACATCATCCGCACATCGGCTGATTTATCGAGATAAGCCGTATTGCGCATATGCGCATTAAAGTCCATATCGCCCCATCCAGCGACCAAGGTTTTTTCGTACATGGTATTCCCCGAAAATAAAATGAATTGAAATGCCGGCAACAAACACACGGGCCGGCTGCCCGGTCAGTCTATCCCGTCACCGTTGTGGCGGTGGGCGGCGCAACTAGTGGATATCCTCCAGAATGGGAGGACTGCCCATGATCGGCATTGGCTATAATTAACTTTCCTATATCTGCGACCGATCGGAAAATACTCATGAAACATGTCCTCGCCTGCGTGGCAGCAGCGTCTGTTTTATCCGCCTGCGGTGGCGGCGGCAGCGGCTCCAGCGGCCCCGTCACGCCGCCGGCCACGGCGCCCTTTTCCAAATATGTGGGCGATTGGAAGGATACATGCCAGTTCCACCACCGCGAAACGGTGACGGTGGCCATCACCACGGCCGGCGCGACGACAGCCACGCTGTCGGACAAGATTGAGTATTTTGACAATGCGGACTGCAGCGGCGCCCTGGTCGCCACCGGCGTCTATTCCGCGCCCATCGCCACGCTGCAATATGTGGCGACAGAAAACAACGCCATCGTCCACCTGCAATCGGGGTTGAGCCTGACGGGCTCGGTGGATCGGGGCACGGCCGTTGCGTCGGACGCCACCGTCAGTTTCAGCGGCAGCGGCGTGAGCTCGTCCGTAGTCAACGGCAAGACGGTGTGGCACATCGCCTACAGCGGCGGCGGCACGGACATCCAGATCAACAACGTGCTGGGCGCCACCCCGGGCGGCCTGTTCCTCAACGGCGGCCAGCTCTACATCGTCACGCCCTCGGCCGGCTCCAACAACAGTTTCGACGCCAGCGCCGCACTGACGCACTGAAACACGGCGCCGTCCACGGGCCGGAGGGCAAAGCGCCCCCTGGCATTGCGATCAGAACAGATTGGCGCGGATGCCGAGGTAGCAAGCCGTCAAGGCCAGCACGGGGCCCAGGTAGAACAGCACCAGCCACAGCGCGCGCCAGGCCCGCAGCAGGAACACATGCGCATATTCCGGCACCGTCAGCCCGGTGCCGGCCCGGTCGTTCCTGGCCCGGTAGCGCGCCAGCAGGGCGTCGCCGGCCGTGTGGTTTTCCACGTCATTGAGCAATTGCTTGTAACTGGCGAACAGCTCGTTGTAATCGTCGAGCATGGCCTGCGGCGTGCGCTGCAAGGAAACTTGCATGATCCTGCTTTCAATATCCATCAACTTCAGGTAAGCACTCTTAAATTGCAGCGCCCGGTCACGGAAGTTGCGGGTACTCAGGTTCAGCGACAGGGCCAGCAGCATGACGGCCAGGACGACGGAAAAGATGTTCTGGAAGTCGTCCGACACCACCTTGTACTTCAGCAAGGAGATGGCGAAGCACAGGCTGTAGATGGAATAGACCACCATCAGCCGTTGCGCATGACCTTGGTTGGACAGCAAGCGCGCTTCCGCATGGGTCCACGCTTCCCGGGAAAAACCCATCCTGTCGCCCAAGCTCTTGGCGCTCTCTACGATATTGCTCACTTTTTGCCTCTACTGAATTGGATGGAAAGGCGGCATGAGAGTTGGGGGCCGGTTCGATAGCAAGCGCAGGCGCCAGCCGGCCGGATATCCGCAAATCCACCAGAACTAATTGCCACACGGCAATTTACTACCTTTTGACGGCCGATACAATCTGCTGGTGGAAAGTCCGTCGCGAATGACCGGTACTGGCATGGCAAGTGTGGGATTCGCGCCAATGTCGCGTCGCAGCACACATCAAGAAGCAGCCTGGGCACACGTCCCCCTCGCCATTTCCCGCCAGCGAGGATGGAACGCTTGACAGGGGTTGATGATGAAATTAACATAACACCAACTATTAGGACAATTGACCTAGGAAGAACGCATGACCACCCTATCGACTCGCGACCAGATCATCGCCGCCGCAGACCGGCTGTTCTACGAGCACGGATTCGAGTCAACGTCCTTCGCCGACATCGCGCAAGCCGTCCACATATCGCGCGGTAACTTTTACTACCACTTCAAGACCAAGGACGACATCCTGGCAGAGGTCATTGCAGCCAGAGGGGACAAGACGCTAGGCATGCTGGCTGGCTGGTCGGCGGCCGGTGCCACGCCGCGGGAACGCATACGCGACTTCATCCACATCTTGCTGCGCAACAAGGCCGCCATCCAGAACTACGGCTGTCCGGTCGGCACGCTGTGCGCCGAACTGGCGAAGCTGGAGCACGCCTCCAGGGACGAGGCCGCAGCCCTATTCACCCTGTTCCGTGACTGGCTGCGTGAACAGTTCGAACAGCTCGGTTGCGGCGGGAAGTCCGATGTGCTGGCCATGCACCTGCTCGGCCGCAGCCAGGGCGTCGCGACGCTGGCCAATGCATTCCACGATGAAACGTACATCCAATACGAAGTGCAGCAACTGTGCGACTGGCTGGACGACCAGGCTGCGCAGGCAAGCCGCCGCCCGCCGCCGGCATGACCCATTAACGGCTACACCTGACCTTGAAAGGAGAAAAATATGTTTGTCATCCTGTTGAAACTCACTGAACGCAAGACCCTGGCGCCGCAATTCATGCCGGCGCATAAGGAATGGATCAAGCAAGGCTGCGACGACGGCGCATTCGTGCTGGTGGGCAGCCTGGCGGCGGGGACGGGCGGCGCCCTGCTGGCGGTGGCCGCAACGATGGAGGAGATCCAGGCCCGCGTCGCCGCCGATCCTTTCGTCGCCGAAGGCATAGTGACGCCGGAAATCTACGAAATCGCCCCGGGCCGGATGGACGAACGGCTCTTGCCAGTTTTCGGGAACTGAGCACGGTCACGGTCGCCGCGATCATTGAAGGCCAGGCTGCGGCGCGGGCCATGGCGATTATTCAATGCCATGCAGGTGCCATCGACGGCCGGTCGCCGCGTCGCCAATTTCCGCAACGCGAAGGCTACAGCGATTCCAGCCTGGCCGGCAACTCGCGCAAAAATGCATCCCTGACGCGTGGGCCGGCCAGGCCGGCCTCCTTGTGCTGGTTCTGCAGCAGGCGGGCGAAGACGATGGTGCGCTGCCCCTTGCTGGCCCAGCCGACAAACCAGCCGTACTGGTGCTCATCGTCATCTTCGCCGTTGGGCAAGACGGGCGAGCCGCTGCCCGTCTTGCCGTAGATTTCCCATCCGCTAGGCAGGGTCTGCAGCTTGAGGATGCGGGCCGTCATGGCGTAGGCGTTGGCCGCGACGGGCAGCTTGCGGTTCACCACCTTGCCCAGGAAGGCCACCTGCTCGTCCGGCGAAATCTTCAGCGACGAGCTGATCCAGGCGTAACTGAGGCCATTGTTTTTGCCGGGGTCGCCGGAGAGGTCGCGGTTGCCGAAATCGAAGCTGTCCACATAACGCTGGAAACGGGCGGCGCCCAGCCGGGCCGTGATCTGCTGGGAATACCAGACGACGGACAGCTGCATCCAGCGCGCCGGATCGGCCGCCTCGCGCCAGCCCGGCAACCAGTCCACATAGCCGGGCTGGAACGGCAGCGAGGGCGTGTGTTCGTCGCGCAGGATGCCGCTGTCGTAACCCATCAAGCTGATGGCGATCTTGAAGGTAGAACCGGACGTGACGCGCTCGTCGCAACGGCCGTCGTGGATGAGCGGCTGGCCGCCGGCCGCGTCGGCCAGGATGGTGCAGTCGATGTACGCGTCGGCTGGTGCCGCGACCGCCCCGGTGGTGATGCCTGCCAATACCAAGGCGGCAATTCGTGCTGTTAAGTTCATGCTGTTCGGTCCCAGTTGAGACGTTAATCTCTTGTCTTTATTGCGATTATGGCCAGCATGTAATTATACGGGAGCCATAATTTAGTTAATTCCGTGAGCCAATGTGCAGCGCTTCACTGCCTACATACGGTCCAGCCAGCAGCGCAAGGGCAACGACGTGTTACGCGTCAAAGCCGAAAAAGCGCGATGTCGGTCGTGGTCCTGCGGTTTCTTCAGCAAGCGGCAGCAAAAGAAGGGGCGTCACAGATTACCGGGAGCGCCTTTGGGGGCATGTCAGGTTTCGGCACTCCCGCCCTATGGTCTAATTCGGTCCAGTGCAATCCGCTTGCAGCTAATTCGGCCTGAAATTTCCAAGCGCCAGTCCAGAACCGTCCATGAAATATGGGCCCCGAGTCTAGTCGGGTCGCGTATTTTGATGAAAAAGTCTAAAGCGAACCAACTTCCGATGCCGCTGTCCAATTTTTAGACTCATCTAATTGGAGCGAATCATGACCTTGACGCCTTCGCTGTTTGCCAATCGCCATGCCCAAGGGGATCCGTGCCGCCAATTGCAGGGCGCGGTCTGAGGAAAGACTAAGCAGGCTATAAGTTGCCTATGCCTCTCCACATAGGTCTAAGCCGAAGGGCAGAAAAGTCTAAACCACTCCCAGTGTTGCTTTGCGGAGGCGATTACGGTCTACAGAATTTTGCGCCCCGGAAATTCTGGACGCCATTAGCGGGGATTTGCATGGTTTCGACCGAATTAGACCGCGGGACGGAAACGAAGACCGGAACCTCTAGCCCCGTGCAGTCTCCCGCTAATCCGAGAAGAACAAAAAAAATGGTGGATCAGGCATCAGCCGATCCACCATTCTTCACATCAAATCGTCAGTATCAATAAGAGTAGAACATCTGCTGGATGTCCTTGGTATTGTTGGTTTTGGTCAGCGCCAGCATCAGTAAAATGCGCGCTTTCTGTGCATTCAGCGTGTCCGACACAACGAAGTCCAGTTCATCGTCATTGGCTTCACCGTTGCGTGCCACAATGCCCTGGCCAACACGGCTGGCGCGGACGATGATCACGCCTTTCTTGCGCGCCGCCACCAATGGCGCTTTCATTTGCGCGGCAACGCTGCCATCGCCAACGCCGGCCTGGATAATACCCTTGGCGCCAGCGGCGACGTCGGCATCCAGTGCGACGCTATTCATATCGGCGTAACCGTAGATGATGTCGACCTTGGGCAGCACATCGAGCTTGCTGATATCGAACTCGGTGTCGGCCGTATTCTTGCGCGTCGACTGACGATAGAAGTACGGCTTGTTGCCCTGGATGTAGCCCAGCATGCCGAGTTCGGGCGACCTGAAGGTGTCGGTGGTGGAAGTGTTGCTCTTGGTGACTTCGCGCGCAGCATTGATCTGGTCGTTCAATGCCACCAATACGCCTTTGCCGATCGCTTCCTTGCTGCCGGCCAGCAGTACGGCGTTGTAGAGGTTGATCGGGCCGTCGGCCGAGATCGCGGTCGAAGGACGCATGGCGCCGACCACCACCACCGGCTTGCGGCTCTTGACGGTCAGGTCGAGGAAGTAGGCAGTTTCTTCTATCGTGTCGGTCCCGTGCGTGATGACGATGCCATCCACATCTGGTTGTGCCAGCAGCGTGTTGACGCGCTTGGCCAGCTTCAGCCAGTGGTCGTTGGTCATGCTTTCGCTGGCGATCTGGAATACTTGCTCGCCTTTGACATTGGCGACTTTTTTCAGCTCCGGTACCGCAGCGATCAGTTTTTCTACCCCGACGGTGGCGGCGGTATAGCCGATCGTCGTCGTGCTGGTGGCGCCGCTACCGGCAATGGTGCCGCCGGTCGCCAGTATCATCACATTAGGCAATTTTTGCTGCGCATCCTGCGCTTGCGCCAGCGGGCTTGCCAACGAACTGGCCAACATTAGCGCGCCGAACATCAGCTGCAGATAAGGATGAAAACGAGAGTGACACTTATGCATAACCTTACTTCTCCTGATTGATAGTGATTGTTATGAGTCGGCTAATCTTGCGAAAAGTAGCTTCTGCCGGCTATGCCAGCAGCCAGACGCTACCACGCCCCCGCACTTTAGGGAGAGTGGCCGCGGAAAGCCAATGCAATGTATGCATAATGTCATGCATTAGCGGTATCAGCTAGCAATCGCTGACGGCCCGTGCGCGATCAAGCTACGGTCTTTCGCGGCTTAACTTCTTGAAGCGAGCGCTTAAACGCCTTCAACTCGCTGGTCGCGTACAGCTGATTCCGTCCCAGCTCACCAGACGCTTTCAAACGTCCACTGCTGACATAGCGACGGAAAGTTGACAACGAAACGTCCAGGTACTCCGCAGCCTCGCCAGCGGTGAATGCGTCACCGGCAAGATGCCCGAATACTTGCTCATGCGAGAAATTTTCGCTGCGCACACACGGTTCTGCCAGCAGTGCAAAGAACTTGGCGCGCTCGCTGGACGCTAGTTGCATGAATTCACCAAAGACGGTTTCTGCAGTTATTTTGCCCATTGCCGGCCTCATGATTTCAGATACTAATAGCGCGCCGTATGTACAAATTGGCGAATGTCATTTAGCACAACGTCAAAATCTGGCGGTGTCTCGCTGAACATTTCAGCTTGCATCGCGATGTAATCCTGTCGCCATCCCTGCTCCTGCTCGGGTAACGGTAACAAACGTAACGCATCTGGCTTTATGTCCTCATATTTGACCCAGCTTTGCGCGAAAAATACTTTTCGATGTGCGAGTACCTGTTTGAACAATTCCACATCCGCCCTGGCCCTATCCGCGATACCGGCCAAGATTAATCGATACAGGTCGTAGTAATGCCTTGCCATCCTCGGCCGTCGCGTCTTATCCGCTGGCCTGTAGCTTTCCTCATGCAACAGCATTGCCTTCTCCCAGAAGGTCCGCTCCGGCGCCAGGGCGTGAACGATAGTATTAGGGTGCTGGAACACCTGCGGAAATACCTCGGCTATCACCGGGCGCACCGGGCGTTCAGACGCCGGCCAGGGGTCGGAGCGGGCGCCAAATTCCATCTTGACGATGGGCCGGGCGTAACGCGCTTCGTCCACGCCGAAGTGCGTCGGATAAGAGAACAACAATGTCTGGCCGTCGGGGTCATTTTCGTCCCAGGCTAGCTGCCAGCCATCATGGCCAAGTTGAGCATCAATATGCGCACCCAGCCCCGGCAACACTACGCTGCGGACAAATACACCGCATGAATCGCGTAACGCCTTCAGGCGCTTGGCTTGCTGCTTTGCGCTCTGCGCGCACTCCGGACTGTTCTCGCCACCAAAACCCAAAGCATCACGCCCTATGGTTAAATCGATGTCCTCGGAAAACCTGTCGATTAATCCCCAGGCCTTCGACAGCGATGTGCCACCCTTGAAGGTCAAATGCCCTACCAGTTCGGGGAGTGCAAACAACTGTTCCAAGGACCAGCACACCCAGAAGTCCTTCTCGACGCTGGATGCAACCCAGCCCTTGCGCGCCGCAGTTTGCTCAATCGCCAGTTTCTGGTCTTCCTTGGATAACTTTAAGAACTCCCGCATCGTTCAGTCCTTGTCTTGCGCAATTTGTCGCATGACGTCGCCGATCCACAGCGGGGCCAACGGGGCATCGGCCAGCAGCACAGCCTTGTCTTCGGCAGTCAACCTCGACCTGAGCGTCGCTATCGCCAGATCATCGACGTGCTCTTGCTTGAGATGCCGTAATGCCTGGATCACCAGGCCGCTGATGCGCCCGGCTGTCGCCATGTTGCGCGGCGTGGTGTGCTTTAAAAGTATGCTTTGATTGCCGATATGTACCGTGCGCGACGCACCATCAGTCAGGAATGCCAGTTTCATCGGCACCTGCTCTGTCAGCCCCAGCAAGTTGGCCGCATAGGCCCCGGATGGTTGCAGCCGTAGGCTTCCCTTGCCGGCAATTGCCCTGGCGATATCGTCGACAGAAGGCAATAGCGGCCCTAGAACCGCGTGCGTGCGCGGGACATCATAGAGACCTCTGGCCACCCGCCTAATCTCCCCGGTTGCCGTCAAACGCGACAGCACCTTATCAACCGCCGCACGGCTACCCAAGTGGAGAAAATCAATCGGACTGAAGACTTTGCCCGCTGTGCTCGCGCCCAACGCGGCGCGAATAGCCGCGTCCACGCTGCTGGGGGCAGCCGGGGTTTGCTTGGCGATTCGGCTTTGGCCGGTGGATGGGGAAATAGTGCGCATGTCAGAAAATATAGCACGTTTTTCTGACAAGGACTCCTAATGTTAGGACTTTTCATTACCAAGAAAGTCCGCGCGGCGACCGCACTCTTGAATTCGCCGCACTTGGGGTGGCACGAATGTCACACCATGCGGTGAATGTGGGCAGAATACTCGAAGCCACAATATCCGCCACGATTCCGTTACAAACAGCAGAGGTAGCTAAAAAAAAGGGCTGGCACCCGGCCAACCCTTTGATTTTGAAACTGAATAATTGGTGGGCCTCCCGTGAGTCGAACACGGCACCAACGGATTATGAGTCCGCTGCTCTAACCAAGCATGAGCTAGAGGCCCAGGGTATTACTGTTGCGCTGGGGCCCGGTACTCCTGCCCTCCGACGCGCACGTTGTCAAAACGAACCCGAGAGGATAAGGGGCATCCGGGACACTAGTCAAGTCTTAGTTACCTTCGAGGAAGCTTTTCAGCTTGTCCGAACGGGATGGGTGGCGCAGCTTGCGCAGCGCTTTCGCTTCGATCTGGCGGATGCGCTCGCGCGTGACGTCGAACTGCTTGCCCACCTCTTCCAGCGTGTGGTCGGTCGACATCTCGATACCGAAACGCATGCGCAGCACCTTCGCTTCGCGCGGGGTCAGCGAATCGAGCACGTCCTTCACCACGCCCCGCATCGAGGCGTGCAGCGCCGCGTCCGACGGCGCCAGCGTGTTGTTGTCCTCGATGAAGTCGCCCAGGTGGGAATCGTCGTCGTCGCCGATCGGCGTCTCCATCGAAATCGGTTCCTTGGCGATCTTCATGATCTTGCGGATCTTGTCCTCGGGCATCTCCATCTTGATGGCCAGCGTAGCCGGGTCCGGCTCGGCGCCCGTCTCCTGCAGGATCTGGCGCGAGATGCGGTTCATCTTGTTGATGGTCTCGATCATGTGCACCGGGATGCGGATGGTGCGCGCCTGGTCGGCGATCGAGCGCGTTATGGCCTGGCGTATCCACCACGTGGCGTAGGTCGAGAACTTGTAGCCGCGGCGGTATTCGAACTTGTCCACCGCCTTCATCAGGCCGATGTTGCCTTCCTGGATCAGGTCGAGGAACTGCAGGCCGCGGTTGGTGTATTTCTTGGCGATAGAAATAACGAGGCGCAAGTTCGCTTCCGTCATTTCGCGCTTGGCCTTGCGCGCCTTCATTTCGCCGGCCGCCATCTGGCGGTTGATGTTGCGCAGGTCCGGCAGCGGCAGCACCACGCGCGCCTGCAGGTCGATCAGCCGTTGCTGCAGTTCCTTGATGGTGGGAATGTTGCGGCCCAGGATGGCGCTGTAGGCGTGGTTGGCGGCCACTTCGCCGTCCACCCAGTCCAGATTCGTTTCGTTGCCGGGGAAGACCTTGATGAAGTGGGCGCGCGGCATGCCGCACTTGTTGACGGCCACGTCGAGGATCTGCTTTTCGATGTGGCGCACTTCGTCCACCTGGCCGCGCAGGGTGTCGCACAGCTTTTCCACCACCTTGGCCGTGAAGCGGATGCCCAGCAGTTCGAGCGAAATGGCTTCCTGTGCCTTGACGTAGGCCTTGGAATTGTAGCCATCCTTCTCGAAGGCCTTGCGCATCTTGTCAAATTGCAGGGAGATGATGTCGAACTTTTCCAGCGCGGTGGACTTCAGCGCTTCCAGCTGTTCGGCCGAGAAGCCGGCGGCGCCCGAGGTGCTGGGCTCTTCCTCCTCTTCTTCCTCTTCCTCTTCCTCTTCTTCCTCTTCCTCGTCTTCCTCGCTGGCGGCGGCCGGCGCGGGCGCGGCGGGCGCGTCCTCGTTCTCGTCCACCAGGCCGTCGACGATCTCGTCGATCTTGATTTCGTCGGCGCGGATGCGCTCGGAGGCGGCGATGATCTCGGCGATCGTCACGGGGCAGGCGGAAATGGCCTGGATCATGTCCTTCAGGCCGTCCTCGATGCGCTTGGCGATTTCAATTTCGCCTTCGCGGGTCAGCAGTTCCACGGAGCCCATTTCGCGCATGTACATGCGCACGGGGTCGGTGGTGCGGCCAAAGTCGGAGTCGACCGTGGACAGGGCCGCCTCGGCCGCCGCTTCCGCTTCGTCGTCGCTGGTGACGGTGGCCACGTTGTCCGACAGCAGCAGCGTCTCGGCATCGGGCGCGTGCTCGTAGACGGCGATGCCCATGTCGTTGAAGGTGCCGATGATGCCTTCGATCGCTTCCGGATCGACGATGTTTTCGGGCAGGTGGTCGTTGATTTCGGCGTAGGTGAGGAAACCGCGTTCCTTGCCGAACTTGATCAGGGTCTTGAGTTTCTGGCGCCGGCGTTCCAGTTCTTCCTCGGTCGCTTCCGTGTCCGACGAGAACGCATCCTTGAGCAAAGCCTTTTCCTTGGCCTTGCGGTCCTTGGCCTTGGCCTTGTCCACCGCCTTCAGTTCGGCGCGCTCGACCGCGTTCAGGGCCGCCACTTCGTCGTTCTCAGGCTGGAATTCTTTCGGCTTGCGACCGCGCCGGCCCGGCACTTTTACCGACGGCAACACGTAGCCGGACGTGTCGATGGCGGCCAAGGTGGCCGCATCCGTCGTCTGGCTGACCGCCGGCGGGTTGCTGGCAACGCGCGTTTCCGGCTTGTCCGTCGCTTTGGCAGACTTGGCGGTCACTTTGCTGGGCTTTGCAGCCGCTTGGGATTCAGGTTTCTTGGTTGGCACAGGCGCTTTCGATTACACAACGACTTGCTTATTTAGGATAAAGTTTCTTGCGGCCCTTGTGGGGCCTCTGTCTTCGAACTTGCCGACCACACAAGTCCGACAATACTACGACTTACTTACACCTTGTTGGGCACGATCCGCGTCCACAACAGATTCCCTACCGACGGCTAAGCTAGCCGTTTTCGGCAGAAATTCTACTGCATTTGACATGCGTGTGGGGGCTGGAGCCATGACTGGTTCACGGGCGAACAGAACGTTCGCCATCGGCCGCACGTTCATGCGCCGTATCAACCAAAGCCGGCCCTGGCCGCCGACGCCGCCTTACTGCGCCGATCAAGAGCCTAACTTACTAAAAAACAAACACACTCTGAACTGAAAAACGATGCCAAAATAGACAACACTTAGCGTTTTATTATAGCACGCACATTTGCAATTTCCAGAGGGCAGGCGCCTGCCCGCCCGCCGGCAAATCATGCCCTGCCCTCCTGCGGCCCTAGCGGTTGGCCAGTTCCGCTTCTGCCTCGCGCAACAACTGGTCTTGCTTCGAGGTAATCTCGCGGTAGCGCACGCCAATTTCGTCGGACGACAGGCCGGCTGCGAACAGCTGGCTTAGCTCCTGCTTGAGGGCGTCGTTCTTGACCTGGCGGATGGCGCCCCGCAGGAACAGGCGCACGGCGTCGAAATCGGACTCCGGCTCCTTGACGATCTCGGCGATGATGGCGTCGTACTCTTCCCCCTGTGACTTCAGGTGTTGCGCAAAAGCAGCAAAACCGCCGTTCGGTCCCATGGCCTGGGCCTGGGCCACCAGCTGGGCCAACCGTTCGGCCGGTTCGGCGCCGAAAAACTGGAACGCGGCCAGCGCTTCGGCGTCGATGTCGAGCGCCAACGGCGGGTGCGCCACCAGCAGCCGCACGATCTGCAATTCCAGTCCCACCGGCACGGGCCGGCCGCTGCGCGGCGGCGCCTGGCGCGCCACGGCCACCGGCTTGGCCAGCTCGAACAGCGACTCGATCTCGGACGGCGTGCTCTGCGTCAGCTGCGCCAGGGCCCGCACGATCTGCAGCCGCAACGCCGTGGGCGTCATGGCTTGCAGCAGCGGCTTGGCGTCGAACTGGGCGCGGGCCCGGCCTTCCGGTCCATTCAAATCATGCTCGCCCACCACTTCCTTGATGAGGAACTGGGACAGCGGCATCGCTTCGTGGATTTCCTGCTCGAAGGCCTCGGCGCCGTGGGCCCGCACATAGCTGTCCGGGTCGTGCTCCGTGGGCAGGAACAGGAACTTGATGGTCTTGTTGTCCGACACGTGGGGCAAGCACGCTTCCAGCGCCCGGCGGGCGGCGCGGCGGCCGGCCTTGTCGCCGTCGAAGCTGAAGATCACGTTGTCGGTTTGGCGCAACAGTTTCTGCACGTGGTGGGTGGTGCAAGCCGTGCCCAGGGTGGCCACGGCTTGCGGGAAGCCCATCTGGGCCAGCGCCACCACGTCCATATAGCCTTCCGTCACCAGCACATAGCCGGCGTCGCGAATGGCCTGGCGCGCCTCGAACAAGCCATACAGTTCGAATCCCTTCGAAAATAATGGCGTTTCCGGGGAATTCAAGTATTTCGGTTCGCCATGGTCGAGCACCCGGCCGCCAAAGGCGATCACCTGGCCCTTGGTGTTCTTGATGGGGAACATGATGCGTTCGCGGAAGCGGTCATAGCGCTTGCGGTTGCCGCCATCCTCGTCCACCTTGTCGATCACGAGGCCGGACTCGGCCAGCACCGCCGCTTCGTAGTCGGGGAAGACGGAACGCAGGTTGTCCCAGCCGGCCGGCGCGTAGCCCAGGCCGAAGCGGGCCGCGATCTCGCCCGTCAGCCCCCGGTTCTTCAGGTAGGCGATGGCGTCCGTGGCGCCGCGCAGCTGGGTCCGGTAAAAGTCGCAGGCGCGCGTCATGGCGTCCGTCAGGGCCATGCTGTGGGCCGCCATCTGGGCCCGCTGGGCGGGCGGAATCTTGTCGTCCTGCTCGGGCACGACCATGCCCACGTTCTGCGCCAGGTCCTTGACGGCGTCGACGAAGCCCATGCCCGAGTATTCGATCAGGAAACCGATCGAGGTGCCGTGGGCGCCGCAGCCGAAGCAGTGGTAGAACTGCTTGGTGGGGCTGACCGTGAAGCTGGGCGACTTTTCGCTGTGGAACGGGCACAGGCCCATGAAGTTGGCCCCACCCTTTTTCAGTTGCACATAGCGTCCGACGACGTCGACGATGTCGACCCGGTTCAGCAGATCGGAAATGAAAGATTGTGGTATCACTTGCTGGCGCGGCCTTGTTTAAGATCAGACTATACTGCCGCGCCTTGATGGGCCTTGCGGTGCCTCAAGGCGCGGCGGCGAACTGGCCGGCGATTATGCCGGGCTCAGCGCCTTTTTCACCAGGGCCGACACCACCGTCATGTCGGCGCGGCCAGCCAGCTTGGGCTTGACGATGGCCATCACCTTGCCCATGTCCTGGGGACCGGCGGCGCCCGAGGCGGCCACGGCGGCCGTCACTTCGGCGGCGATCTCCTCATCCGACAGGCCGGCCGGCATGTAGGCCGACAACACGGCCAGTTCCGCTTTTTCGATGTCGGCCAGGTCGGCACGGCCGCCCGCTTCGAACTGGGTGATGGAATCCTTGCGCTGCTTGATCATCTTTTCCACGATGGCGATGGTCTGGGCGTCGTCCAGTTCGATACGCTCGTCCACTTCCTTGCGCTTGATCTCGGCGATCAGCAGGCGGATGGTGTTGAGCTTGCCGGTTTCCTTGGCGCGCATGGCGGCCTTCATGTCTTCGGTGACTTGTGCTTTCAAGCTCATGGCGATCTTTCTATCAAAATAAACAGTTTATAAATGCGAAAACCCGCTGCGGCGAACCGGAGCGGGTGGGCGACTCATCTGGATTAACGGCATCCAAACGCTGCACAACATGGCCCGTGGCGACAATCCGCCGCACTACCCGGGCCCGTTCTGCAAGAGCAGTCTTAGAATAATTTCTTAGGCAGTTGCTGGCTGCGGATGCGCTTGTAGTGGCGCTTCACGGCAGCTGCCAGCTTGCGCTTGCGCTCAGCCGTTGGCTTTTCGTAGAACTCGCGTGCGCGCAGTTCGGTCAGCAGACCGGTTTTTTCGATGGTGCGTTTGAAGCGACGCATTGCGACTTCGAACGGCTCGTTTTCTTTAAGGCGAATAGTGGTCATGTAAAAATTCAAACCGTTGAGGTTATAGGAAGAAAGAGATAATAGCAGCTTTTATCCAAAAATGGAAGATGCCTGGCCGCCGGAACGGCCAACTATGCGGCTTTCAGTAAAATTACAACGCAGGCCGGAGAGCAATCTTTCCTGCACCTCAAGGCCAACTGCCGCTACATCAAGGTCGGTCAGTATATCAGACTGCCTGCCCGGCCGCCACCCCGGAGGCCCACGCCCACTGGAAGTTGTAGCCGCCCAGCCACCCCGTCACGTCCACCGTCTCGCCGATGAAGTACAGGCCCGGCACCTTGGTGGCCATCATGGTCTGCTGCGACAGCTCGCGCGTGTCGACCCCGCCCCGCGTCACTTCGGCCTTGCGGTAACCTTCCGAGCCGTCGGGCACCAGCGTCCACTGGTTGACGGCCTGGCCCAGGCGGCGCAGCTGGGCGTCCGGCAGGTCGGCCAGGCGGGCGTCGGGCGCAAAGCCGTGGGCCAGCAGCAAGCCCTCGGCCAGGCGGGCCGGCAGCCACTGGGACAGCACGTTGCCCAGCTGTTTCTTGATGCTGCCCTTGCCTTCGATCAGGGTCTGGGCCAGGTCCATTTCCGGCAGCAGGTTGATGACGATGGGCGTGCCCGGCTGCCAGTAGCTGGAAATCTGCAGGATGGCGGGACCGGACAGGCCCCGGTGGGTGAACAGCAAGTCTTCCCGGAAGCGCCCGCCCGTGGGGTTGCGGCCCTTGAAGCTGCCCGTCTCCACATCCACCTCCAGCGCGATGCCGGCCAGCGGTACGAACGGCTTCCAGGCCGCCTCGTCGAACGTCAGCGGCACCAGGGCCGGTCGCGGTTCCACCAGCTTCAAGTCGAACTGGCGGGCGATGCGGTGGCCGAAGTCGGTCGCGCCTATCTTGGGAATGGACAGGCCGCCCGTGGCCACCACCACGCTGTCGGCCTCGATGTCGCCGCTGTCGGTCTGCAGCAGGAAGCCGCCGGCCGCATGGCGCTCCACGCCGACCACCTTGCACGGCATGCGCCATTCGACGCCGCCGGCCGCGCATTCATCTTTGAGCATCTGGATGATCTGCTCGGCCGAATCGTCGCAGAACAGCTGGCCCTTGTGCTTTTCGTGGTGGGCGATGCGGTGCTTCTTCACCAGCGCCAGGAAGTCCTGGGCCGTGTAGCGCGACAGGGCGCTCTTGCAGAAGTGGGGATTATCGGACAGGAAGTGCTGCGGGCCCGCGTGGATGTTGGTGAAATTGCAGCGGCCGCCGCCGGAGATGCGGATCTTTTCCGCCAGCCGGGCCGCATGGTCGAGCAGCACCACGCGCTTGCCGCGCTGCGCCGCCACGGCCGCGCACATCATGCCGGCCGCGCCCGCGCCGATTACTGCCACATCAAACTGTTTCGCCATGTCGAATTCCGGTCCCGCACTGTTACAAAGGCGTGATTGTACGTGAGTGCCGTCCGGGGGCCGGCAAATGGGGATGCCTCGCCGGCGCTGCCGAGCCAGGGGCCAGGCATGGCTTCCCGCCTGCGCGTGCCGCCATCGCGCGCCGCGGGCGATGCCGCGGCGGCGATGCCGGCCCTGCCCTCCCCCTGCGATGTCGCCCCTGTTATGCCAGCGGTTCGCTGGCCTGCTGGCGCGAGCGCAGCGTGCGCGCCACCAGCATGATCTGCGCCACCTGCTCGGCGATGGAGGGCGGCACCGGCACCTCGCCGCGCAGTACGGCCGCGATCCAGTTGGCCGTGGTGACGGCATCCTTCTGCTCCGGCAGCGCGGGCAGCTCCTGCACCAGCGTCTGCTTGGGCACGAGCATGGTGCGCAGGCCGCCATGGAACCAGTCGATCTGCTGCGCCTTGTTGGCGTTGGCCACCGTCTCGCCTTCCGTGCCGCGCATCAGGAAGGCGTCGCCCCGCTCGTGCAGGGCCGCCGTGGTGAAGTACTCGCCCAGCATTTCCAGGTATTCCGGGTGGGTGTAGGACACCAGCCGCAGCGCCGGCCCGGCGAACGGCTGCATGATCTTGACCAGCGTGTGGGTGGAATTGCGCACGCCCAGCACGCGCCGCAGCGCCAGCATGCGCGCCAGCTTGGGCGCCAGCGCGTCGATGGTGATGAAGGCGGCCCGGCCCTGGGCCATCGCTTCCTCGGCCTCGGCATGGTCTTGCGCGGCGGGCAGGCCCAGCGCCTCGAACACTTCGGCCGTGGCCACCCGGCCCGCGTCGTGCGCCACGCCGTGCACCAGCACCGGCACGCCTTCGCGCGCCAGCAGCATGGCCAGCAGCGCCGTCAGGTTGGCCATCTTGCGGGCGCCATTGTAGCTGGGGATGAGCACGGGCGCGTACTGGCCCGGCGGCGCCGTCAGCGGTTCAAACGAGGCTTCGGCCGCGTCCAGGAAGCCGGCGATTTCTTCCACCGATTCGCCCTTGATGCGCATGGCCAGCAGGATGCCGCCCAGTTCAAGGTCGGAAACGCGGCCAGCTAGCATGGCCTGGTACAGGTCGTGGGCGTCGTCGCGCGTCATGCTGCGGGCGCCGTTTTTGCCGCGGCCTATCTCCTTGATGAAGCGGGCGGCCAGGAAGGGTTCGTTCGATGTCGTCATAGCCAATAGCTTACACGGAAATGACGCCCCGCTGCGGCCACGGGCCCATTCGCGCCATTTCAGCTACACTATGGCTCCCCCGGAAAAAACTACAGCAGAGAACCATGATCTCCCCAGACATCGAAAATATCAACGTCACCTCGTTCGGCGCCATGCCGTCGCCGGAAACCCTGCACGCCAGGCTGCCGATGACGGACCTCGCGTCGGACACGGTGATGAAGGGCCGCGAGGCGCTGCGCAACATCATCGACCGCAAGGACAAGCGCCTGTTCGTGGTGGTCGGCCCCTGCTCGATCCACGACCCGGTGGCCGGCCTCGATTACGCCCGCCGCCTCAAGGCGCTGCAGGCCGAAGTGGCCGACACCATGCTGCTGGTGATGCGCGTGTATTTCGAAAAGCCGCGCACCACCACCGGCTGGAAGGGCTACATCAACGATCCCGACATGGACGATTCGTTCCGCGTCGACGTCGGCATGGAGAAGGCACGCCAGTTCCTGCTCGACGTGTGCGAACTGGGCCTGCCCACCGCCACCGAGGCACTGGACCCGATCTCGCCCCAGTACCTGGGCGACCTGATCGCCTGGACCGCCATCGGCGCGCGCACCACCGAGTCGCAGACGCACCGCGAGATGTCGTCCGGCCTGTCGACCCCGGTCGGCTTCAAGAACGGCACCGACGGCGACATCAGCATCGCCATCAACGCCATCCTGTCGTCGGCCCATCCGCACTCCTTCCTGGGAATCAATATGCAGGGCAACGTGTCCATCGTGCGCACCCGCGGCAACGCCTACGGCCACGTGGTGCTGCGCGGCGGCGACGGCCGCCCGAACTACGACTCGGTATCGATCGCGATTGCCGAACAGGCGCTGGCCAAGGCCAAGCTGCCGGCCAACCTGGTGGTGGACTGCTCGCATGCCAACAGCTACAAGAAGCCGGAACTGCAGCCGCTGGTGATGGCCGACGTGGTCAACCAGATCGTGCACGGCAACCGTTCGCTGGTGGGCGTGATGATCGAATCGAACATCGTGGCCGGCAACCAGAAGATCCCGACCGACCTGAGCGAGCTGAAATACGGCTGCTCCGTGACCGACGCCTGCATCGACTGGGACACCACCGAGCAGATGCTGCGCGACGCGGCCGCCCTGCTGCGCAACCGTCCGTAAGCCGTCCCGCACCACGGCAGGAGACCCGGGCCGCAAGGCCCCGGGCGCCTGCCGGCGGCGCCGCGCCGCAGCCCCCGGCGGGCGCTTTCCTTTACAATGGCGGATTACTCCTTCAAATCCGCACTCTTCATGATCGTTCTCGGCGTCGAATCCTCCTGTGACGAAACCGGCCTTGCGTTGTACGATACGCAACGCGGCCTGCTGTCCCATGCCCTCTATTCCCAAGTGGCCATGCACGAGGAGTACGGCGGCGTGGTGCCGGAACTGGCCTCGCGCGACCATATCCGGCGCGCCATTCCGTTGCTGCAGCAGACACTGAACGGCGCCGCCATCGCCATGTCCGAGATCGATGCCATCGCCTACACCCAGGGTCCCGGCCTGGCCGGCGCGCTGCTGGTCGGTTCCTCCATCGCCTGCAGCCTGGGCCTGGCGCTGGACAAGCCGGTGCTGGGCGTGCACCACCTGGAAGGCCATTTGCTGTCGCCATTGCTGGCGTCCGAGCCGCCCCAGTTCCCGTTCGTGGCGCTGCTGGTGTCGGGCGGCCACACCCAGCTGATGCGGGTGGACGGCGTGGGCCAGTACACGCTGCTGGGCGAAACGCTGGACGACGCGGCCGGCGAAGCGTTCGACAAGTCGGCCAAGCTGCTGGGCCTCGGCTATCCGGGCGGCCCCGCCATTTCGCGCCTGGCCGAATTCGGCGATCCGGAAGCGTACAAGCTGCCCCGTCCCATGCTGCACACCAAGGACTTCAACTTCAGCTTCTCGGGCCTGAAGACGGCCGTGCTGACGGTGGTGAAGAAGCAGGAAACGAACATCGCCAACATCTGCGAGCAGGACAAGGCCAACATTGCGCGCGGCTTCGTGGACGCCATCGTCGACGTGCTGACGGCCAAGTGCATGTCGGCCCTCAAGCACACGGGCCTGAAGCGGCTGGTGATCGCAGGCGGCGTGGGCGCCAACGCCCAGCTGCGCGCCTCGCTCAACGCGGCCGCCGCAAAGAAGCGCTTCAAGGTCTACTACCCCGAGCTGGAATTTTGCACCGACAACGGCGCCATGATCGCCTTCGCCGGCGCCATGCGCCTGCAGATCAACCCGCAGGCGGCCCAGCGCGACTACTCGTTCAACGTGCGCCCGCGCTGGCCGCTGGACGAACTCAAGGTCATCTGAGCCCGCCCTTCCCGATTCAGGCCGCGCGCCGCGCCTGGCGGTGGTACAGGAACTCCAGCACGCTGGCCCGGTAGTCCATGTACAACGGGTCCTGTGCCAGCGCCAGCCGCTCGCGCGGGCGCGCCAGGCGCACCTGCAGGATCTGGCCGATGGTGGCGGCCGGGCCATTGCTCATCATGACGATGCGGTCCGACAGCAGCACCGCCTCGTCCACGTCGTGCGTCACCATCACCACCGTCGATTGCGTCTCCGCCACGATGCGCAGCAGCTCGTCCTGCAGGTGGGCCCGGGTGAGCGCGTCGAGCGCGCCGAACGGTTCGTCCAGCAGCAGCACCTTGGGCTCCATCGACAGTGCCCGCGCGATGCCGACCCGCTGCTTCATGCCGCCCGAAATCTCGTGCGGCCGCTTGGCCGAAGCGGCGCTCAGGCCCACCATGGCCAGCGCGGCCTGCGTGCGCTCGCGCAGCCTGGCCTTGCCCTCCTGGCCGCCGAACACGCGCTCCACGGCCAGGTACACGTTCTCGTAGCAAGTCAGCCACGGCAGCAGCGAGTGGTTCTGGAACACCACGCCGCGCTCCGGCGACGGCCCGGCGATCTCGCGCCCGCCGTACAGCAGCACGCCGCCCGTGGCATGGGTCAGGCCCGCGATCAGGTTGAGCAGGGTGGACTTGCCGCAGCCGGAGTGGCCGATCAGCGTGATGAACTCGCCCTTCTCCACCGTCAGGCTGACGTCGGCCAGGGCGTGGAAGCTGCCCTTCTTCGTGTCGAACACCATCTCGGCGTGGCTGATGTCGATGATTTTTGCGGTGCCCATGTCAGCTCTCCACTTCTTCGTAGGTAAACGATTTGGCCAGCGTCACCAACAGCCATTCCAGCGCCAGGCCCACCACGCCGATCACGCCGATGGCGATCAGGATGTGCGGCACGTTCAGGTTGTTCCACTCGTCCCACACCCAGAAGCCGATGCCCACGCCGCCCGTCAGCATCTCGGCCGCCACGATCACCAGCCACGCCGTGCCGATGGCCAGCCGCACGCCCGTCAGCATGTGCGGCAGCACGGCCGGCAGCAGGATGCGGGTGAGGATCTTCCATTCGGACAGGTTGAGCACGCGCGCCACGTTCAGGTAGTCCTGCGGCACGCGCTGCACGCCGGCCGCCGTGTTGATGATCATGGGCCAGATCGAGCAGATGAAGATGGACCAGATGGCGGCCGGGTCGGCGGCCTTGAACACCAGCAGGCCAATCGGCAGCCAGGCCAGCGGCGAGACGGGTTTGAGCAGGCTGACGATGGGATTGCACATCCCGGCCAGGAACTTGAAGCGTCCCACCAGGAAGCCGAGCGGGATGCCGACGGCCGCCGCCAGCCCGAAGCCGATGCCCACCCGCTTGAGCGAAGCCAGGATGTTCCAGCCTATGCCCTGGTCGTTCGGGCCCTTGCGGTAGAAGGGATCGGCGAACAGGCGCAGCGCTTCGTCCCAGGTGGCCAGCGGCGTGGGGAAGCTGCTGTTACGGCTGGCCAGGATCTGCCACGCCAGCACCAGCAGGGCCAGTCCGATCAGCGGCGGCAGCACGGTCATCACGAACGGCGCCAGGCGCGACCTGCCTCCGCGCAGCCTGACGCCCTGCGCCGCGATGCGTTCGCTGCGGCGGCGCCGCTCCGCTTCCGGCACCGGCGACGCGGCCGCCGTGGGAGCCGATGACGGGGGCGCAGACAACGATGCCGCTTCCGCTACCGGCGCTGGAATGGATGGCGCGGCAGCCGCAGCCGGCGCCGGAACTGGCGTCGGAACTGGCGTCGCCGCCGGTCCCGGCAGCGCGCCCCGATTCAATTGATTCAACACTGCGCTCATACTGCCTCCTTATGCCTTGATCTTGAACGAGTCCGCGTACGCCTTGGGGTTCTTGCCATCCCACACCGTGCCGTCCAACAGCTTGGCGCTGCGTAGCGGCGACTTGGGCAGGCTGACCTTGGCCATGGCGGCGGCATCCTTGTAGACGTCGATGCGGCTGACCTGGTTGGCCACGGCCAGGTAATCGGGTTCGCCCTTGAGCAGGCCCCAGCGCTTCTGCTGCGTGAGGAACCACATGCCGTCCGACAGGTAGGGGAAGTTCACGCTGCCGTCGTTGAAGAACTTCATGTAATTCGGATCGTCCCAGGTCTTGCCCAGGCCATTCTGATAGCGGCCCAGGATGCGCTGGTTGATCACGTCAACCGAGGTGTTGACGTAGGATTTGTCGGCGATGGTTTCGGCCATCTTCTGCTTGTTCGACAGCGACGCGTCGATCCAGCGTCCGGCGTCGAGCACGGCCGCCGTCAGCGCGCGCGCCGTGTTGGGGTGCTTGGCCACCCATTCGGCGCTGGTGCCCAGCACCTTTTCCGGATGGTCGCGCCAGATGTCCTGGGTGGTGATGGCCGTGATGCCCACGCCGTCGGCAATGGCGCGGTGGTTCCACGGCTCGCCCACGCAAAAGCCGTCCATGTTCCCGATCCGCATATTGGCCACCATCTGCGGCGGCGGCACGGTGATCACCTTGGCGTCCTTCATCGGATTGATGCCGTGCGCGGCCAGCCAGTAGTACAGCCACATGGCGTGGGTGCCGGTGGGGAAGGTCTGGGCGAACGAATATTCGCGCGGATCGCTGCGCATCAGCTTGGCCAGCGAGGGGCCGTCCACACCGCCCTTGTCGGCCACCTTCTTCGACAGCGTGATGGCCTGGCCGTTGTGGTTCAGGTTCATCAGCACCGCCATGTCCTTCTTCGGGCCGCCCGCGCCCAGCTGCACGCCGTAGATCAGGCCATACAGCACATGGGCCGCGTCCAGTTCGCCGTTCACCAGCTTGTCGCGCACGCCGGGCCAGGACGACTCCTTGCTCAGCACAATCTTGATGCCGTACTTCTTGTCGAAGCCCAGCACGGACGCCATCACCACCGAAGCGCAGTCGGTGAGCGGAATGAAACCGACCTTCACTTCTTCCTTTTCCGGCTTGTCGGAACCGGCGGCCCACACGCCGCGGGTGGACAGGCCGCTCAGGGCCGTGGCCGCAACGCCAGCCTTGAGCAGATTACGTCGGGTCAGCTTGATGCGGGTATCGCTAGTCATCGTATCCTCATGCCTGGTCCATGGGCCGGCCGGCTGGCCGCCCTGCATGGGATATCAGCAAGTGCTGTGCCAGCGAAAAGCGCACAAACCGGAGACAAACGCGGGCCGCGGCGGTGCGCGCCCGCGCCACGATGGACGGCGCGGCACTGATATTGTGCGGCGCACCAAAAAGGAACGCGCGACAGCAACCGGCGCCGGGCGCAGGCCGCCGTCAGCGGCGGCGACGGCCGGGCTTGGGCTGCGGCGGCGCGAAGAATGGCGGCGCGGCGCTGGACAGGAAGTCGATGAAGTGGCGCACCCGCAGCGGCATCTGGGTGCGCTGCTGGTAGTACATGAACACGCCGGCGTTGGACGTATCCAGTTGCGGCAGCACATGCACCAGCGCGCCGCTGGCCAGCTCGTGCTGCGCCAGGTAGGCCGGCATCTGGCCGATGCCCACGCCGGCCCGCACGGCCGCCAGTTCGCTCTCCACCGTGTTGAAGCTGGCCACGGCCGGCACGTCCAGGTAGACCGTGCCGCCGTCGCCGTGCAGCTCCCACGGCATCATGCGGCCCGTGTTGGCCTGGCGGTAGCCGGTGCAGCGGTGCTGGCGCAAGTCGTCGGCATGGCGGGGCGCGCCATGCTGCTCAAGGTAGCGCGGCGCGGCGCACATCAGCAGATGGACCGCCCCCAGCCGGCGCGCCACCAGGTTACGTTCCGGCGGGCTGCCGGCGCGGATGCCGACGTCGATCCTGGCCTGCACCAGGTCCGTGAACTGGTCTTCCAGCAGCAGGTCGAAATGCACGCGCGGGTAGCGCTGCTGGAACTGGGCCAGCAACGGCGCCAGCACCATGCTGCCGATCGAGGTGGGCGCGGCCACGCGGATCAGGCCATCGACATCCTGCCGGCTGTTGCGGACCTGGTCCAGCGCCTCGTCCAGCAGGCGCAGGCCGGGGCTGGCCAGCTCGTACAGGCGTGCGCCCTCCTCCGTCAGGCTCAGGCTGCGCGTGGTGCGGTGGAACAGGCGCACGCCCAGGTGCTGCTCGAGCTGGCGCACGGCCTTGCTGACGGCCTGCGGCGTGAGGCCGGCGTCCTGCGCCGCGTGGCTGAAGCTCCTGGCCCGCACCACGGCGATGAAGAGGGAGATGACACGGGAAGTATCCATGGGCGCATTCACAACCAACAGTTGAAAATCAAACGTCTTTCCTATGGCTAGTGTAGCAGCATGGCGCGTCCTACACTGCCTCCTACCAACCCGCCGCCCGCGCCGCCCACTTCCGGACGCGCCGCCGGGCGCGGACTTTCACTCAAAGGAAATGATCATGTCGAACGCAAATAAAGTCTGGTTCATCACGGGCGCCTCGCGCGGTTTCGGGCTGCTGATCGCGCGCCAGGCGCTGGCCCGGGGCGATGCCGTGGTGGCCACCGCACGCGATCCGCACACTGTCGTCGCCGCGCTGGGCCAGCACCCGCGGTTGCTGGCGCTGCAGCTGGACGTGCGCGACGCAGCCCAGGCGGCGGCAGCGGCGGAACAGGCGCTGCAACGCTTCGGGCGCATCGATGTCCTCGTCAACAACGCCGGCTACGGCTTGCTGGGCGCGGTGGAGGAAGCCAGCCCGGACGAAGTGCGCGCCCTGTTCGAGACCAACGTGTTCGGCCTGCACAGCGTCACCCGCGCCGTGCTGCCGGCCATGCGCGAGCGGCGCAGCGGCCATGTCATCAACATCTCGTCCGTGGGCGGCTATTCGGCCTATGCCGGCTGGGGCATCTACAGCGCCACCAAGTTCGCGGTGGAAGCGTTGAGCGAGGCGTTGCAGCTGGAACTGGCGCCGCTGGGCGTGCAAGTGACGGTGGTGGAGCCGGGCTTCTTCCGCACCGACTTCCTCGACCCCTCGTCGCTGGCCACCACGGCCACCCGCATCGAGGCGTATGCGGACACGGTGGGCGCCATGCGCACCTTCGCGGCCGGCGTCAACCACCTGCAGCCGGGCGATCCGGCCAAGCTGGCCACGGCCATGCTGACGCTGGCCGACAGTGCCCGGCCACCGGTGCGCCTGCTGCTGGGGTCGGACACAGTGCAGCGCGTGCGCGCCAAGAACGCGTTCGTGGAAACGGAACTGGCGGCCTGGCTGGCACTGGCCACCTCCACCGATCACGACGACGTGGCCCGCCGGCAGGAACGGGCCGCCTGATGCGCTAGTGAGGTGCCGGCACCGGCGCCGCGCCGCGCAGGCGGGACGCCAGCGTGGCCTGGGGCGGGCCGGCCAGCAGGTCGGCGCGCGGTTCTCCCCAGCCCGGCACGCCCTGGGGACAGGCGCTCTCGCGCAGGGCGCCGAAATGCAGCGTGCTGAAATTGCCGCGCGGGGTGGTGGCAAAGCGGTAGTCCGACGCCTCGGCCCTGGCCATGGCCAGGGCCGGCGCGCGGGCAAAGCGCAGCCACGCGTTCACATGGCAATCCTCACGCTGGAGCCGGCGCAGCGCCCGCAGGCTGGCCGTCGTCTCGCCCGTCTCGACGATGGCCGGGTCCAGGCTGACCATGGCGGCACCGTCGACCAGCCGGCGCGGACAGGCCAGCGGCGCCAGCCAGTGCGGCGCCAGGCTGGCCACGCCGCGCCGCATGCGGTAGCTGCCGGCCGCCTCGTCGCTCTCCACCGACACGTAATTCCAGCACAGGGGCTGGGACGGGAATGCCGTCATCGCCACATCCACCACGCGCGCGGCCGGATCGATGCGCTGCAGCGCGGCGCGGATGCGCTGCCCGCCCACGTGGGAGGCGGCGCCCTGCCCCGCCACATACACAACACACAGGCCGGCCGCCAGCAGCAGCGGCGCGCGCCCGTGCGCCCCGGCGCGGCGCTGCAAGGCGCCCAGCAGCGCACCGCCGCCCAGCAAGGCCACGCAGGACGCCGCGCCCAGGTAGCCGTTGGCCGTGAAATACAGCAGCGCGCAGGCCGGCACGACCAGCGCCGCCAGGCGCGCCAGCCGGGTGCCCAGCATCATGGCCAGCGGCGCGCCGAACGCGATCCAGTACAACGGTTCGACAATGAACACCATGTCGCCGTAGAACCAGCGGCCATCGAAGGGATAGAACGGATGCAGGCCGTAGGAATTGGTGTAGTCCAGCAGCAGGTGCAGCCCCAGGCCGGTGATGATGCTGGCCGCCAGCCCAAGGCGGGCCGGCCGGCTGGCCCGCAGCAGGGCGCGCGCCGCCGGCCAGCACAGCCACAGCAAGGCCGCCAGCGCCAGCGCCTGCGGCAGCGCGTACAGCAGCGTGTGCGTATGGCCGCGGTGGTTGAGCAGGTAGCCCAGCGGATCGGGCAGCAAGCCAGTCAGGAACAGGTCGAGGTCGGGGAAGTTGCTGGCCAGCGCGCACGAGACCAGCAACAGGCGGCGCCGCGTGCGGGCCCGCACGCTATCGGCTTCCGGCGGCAGGCTGCGTTCCAGCAACTCGCCCACGCCCAGGCCGACGACGGTGTGAGTGATGTTGTCCATGCCCGGCATCTTACCGGGATTCGGCGCCGGCGCGCGGGCCGCCGGCCCGCCGCCGTGCGGCAGGCATTAATTCAGTATGCCACCTGGTTGCGGCCGGACTGCTTGGCCCGCAACAGCGCTGCGCCGGCCTGGCGCAGCAGGCTGTCGCCGTCGGCGATCTCCATGTGATCGAAGGCGGCCACGCCCAGGCTGGCCGTGACGTTCAGCGGGCGGGCGCCGGCCAGGTGCTGCTGCGCCTCGACCTTGATGCGCAGGTTCTCGGCCAGCTTGCAGGCCCCGTCCAGCGGGGTGTTGGGCAGCACGATGCACAATTCCTCGCCGCCGTACCGGGCCGGGATGTCGATCACGCGCACGCTCTCGCGCAGCATGCGGCCCACGCCGGCCAGCACCTGGTCGCCCACGGCGTGGCCGTAGCCGTCGTTAATCTGGCGGAAGTGGTCGAGGTCCAGCATCAGGGCCGACAGCGGGGCGCGGAAACGCTTGGCGCGCGCCGTCTCGAACTTGAGGCGTTGCAGCAGCGAGCGCCGGTTGTGCAGGCCCGTCAGCTCGTCGGTGATGGTCAGCTGTTCCAGCTCGCGCATCGATTCGCCCAGCGCCTTTTCCTTGGCCCGCAGCTCGATCAGGGCCATGGCCTGGCGCGCCAGCCGGGCCAGCACGTTGCGCTGCTCTTCGTTCAGGCGGCCCGGCACGGTGTCCATCACGCACAGGGTGCCGATGGCAAAGCCGTCCGACGAAGTCAGCGCCACGCTGCTGTACATGCGCATGAACGGCGCGTTGACGGTGAGCGGCATGTGAGCGGTGCGGTAGTCGGCCCGCAGGTCGTTGATTTCCGTGGCGCTGTCGCCCAGGATGGCGAGCGAACAGTAGCAGTCGGTACGCGGCAGCACGGACAGTTCCATGCCCGTGTGGGCCTTGATCCAGACCCGTTCCGCGTCGACCAGTGAAATGAAGGCATACGGTACGTTGCACAGCCTGGCAGCGAGCTCGGTGAGGAAATTGAATTCCTCGCTGGAGGGGGTGTCGAGGATGTTGTAACGGTGCAAGGCTGCCAGCCGGAACTGGTCGGTCTGCGGTCTTGCCATGGGCAAGATGTGGATTTTTTCTGCGGCCAGCATAAGACCCCCCAAGTAGCGCTATCAACGCCGGCAACGGGATAGCCGGAATGGCTGGCCCGATCCCTTTGCTACTTTGACAGTTTATCCCAAAACAGGGGGCTGCGGGCGCCCTTGTCACCCGCAGTCGCCGGCATTTTTCAACTCTCCGTCATGATCTGGCGCAAGGCGCGCTCGAACACTTCCACCGGCTGGCCGCCGGAGATCAGGTGACGCTGGTTGATGATGATGGCCGGCACGGAATTGATGCCGTGGCGGGCGAAGAATTGCTCGCGCTCACGCACTTCGTCCGCGTATTGGTTGCTTTCAAGCACCTCCGCCGCCGTGGCCGCATCGAGCCCCGCCTCGCCGGTCAGGCGCACCAGCACATCGTGCGCGCTGGGGTTCATGCCGCGGCTGAAATACGCTTCCAGCAATGCCAGCTTGAGTTCCCTGGCGCGTCCTTCCAGCTCGGCCCAGTGCAGCAGGCGGTGGGCGTCGAAGGTGTTGTAGATGCGGCTGCGCTGGTCGAGCGCGAAGTCGAAGCCCACTTCGGCGCCGCGGGCGCGGATCGCGCCCCGGGTCTGGGCTTGCTGCTCGGCCGTGGCGCCGTACTTTTCCATCAGGTGTTCGGTGATGTCCTGGCCTTCCGGGCCCATGTTGGGATTCAGTTCGAACGGCTGGAAGTGCAGCGTGATGTCGGCCTCGTCGCCGATGCGGGCGATGGCCGCCTCCAGCGCCTTGAGCCCGATGGCGCACCAGGGGCAGGAGACGTCGGAGACGAAATCGATGGTGAGGGGGGTGGTCATGTGAGCCTTTGCGAGTGTTACGCGCCGCGCGTGATGCCGGCGCCCGCGCCCCAGATGGCGGCGGCGCGGCGAATTTCAAGCGGGCGGCGCGACCCTTGGGCGGGCGCGCGGCTGTGCACGCTTCTTGTGCACGTTTCTTGTGCCCGTGCTTGCGCCCGTGCTTGCGCCCGTTCTGGTGCCCGTTACTTGTGCTTGGCCTTGGCGGCGGCGGCGCTCTTGCTGCCGATACGGCTTTCCTTGCCGGCCAGCAGGTTCGAAATGTTCTGGCTGTGGCGGTAAGCCAACAGTACGCTCATGGCCACCACGGCGAACAGCTGCGGCTCCACGCCGAACAGCAGGCCATAGTAGAACGGCGCGAACAGGGCCGCGATCAGGGCCGCCAGCGACGAGTAGCGGAAGGCAAACGCCACCACCAGCCACGTCACCAGCGTGGCCAGGCCCAGCCAAGGGTTCAGGCCCAGCAGCACGCCCAGCGCCGTGGCCACGCCCTTGCCGCCCACGAAGCGGAAGAACACGGGCCACAGGTGGCCCAGAAACACGGCGATGGCCACCAGGGCGATCGTCATGTCGCCCACCTGCAGCTGGTCGGCGTAGCGGATCGCCAGCCACACGGCCAGCCAGCCCTTGGCGCCGTCGCCGATCAGGGTCATGATGGCGGCGCCCTTGTTGCCACTTCGCAACACGTTGGTGGCGCCGGGATTCTTGGAGCCGTAGGTGCGCGGGTCGGCGATGCCGAACAGCTTGCTCATTACGACGGCAAACGAGATCGAGCCGGCCAGATAGGCGGCCACGGTCATCCATACTGTATTCATTGTTTCCCTCTGCAGATAATTCCCGGCGCGCTGGGCCGGGGGCTGCTGAATATACACCAAGCCCGCCCCGCATCGGGAAAATTGTGCGCTTTTGCCAACCTCGCGCAGCCGGGGCGCAGCCGCTAGTCGGCCAGCGCGCACTGCACCGGGCGCGCGCCCAGCACGTCCAGCAGTACCTGGGGCGCGATGCCCACCAGGTAGCCGCGCCGCCCGCCATTGATATAAATCGTTTCCAGTGCCAGGATCGATTGCTCGACGTAGACCGGCAGCGCCTTGCGGGTGCCGAACGGCGAAGTGCCGCCCACCTGGTAGCCGCTGTGGCGCTGGGCCACTTCCGGCTTGCACGGCTCGACCGACTTGCAGCCGATGGCGCGCGCCAGGTTCTTGGTCGAGACCTTGCAGTCGCCGTGCATCAGCACGATCAGCGGCTTGGCCACCTCGTCCTGCATCACCAGCGTCTTGACCACGTGGTGCTCGTCCACGCCCAGTTCGCGCGCCGACACGGTGGTGCCGCCATGCTCCTCGTACTGGTAGGGATGTTCGCTGAAGACCACCTGGTGCTTGCGCAGCATCTGGGTCGCCTGGGTTTCTGAAATGTGCTCTTTTTTCGCCATGCCGTGATACGCTAAACGTTCGCTAAGGAGTGTCGCATTATGCAGCAAGAAATCCACTTTGCCACTTTCAATGTTTGCAACCTGGCCCCACCGGGCGCGAAATTGTATGACAACCTGGCCCCCCTGACGGCGGCGGAATACCAAGCGAAAATCGAATGGACGGCGCACCAGCTCGACCAGCTGGACGCGGACGTGGTGGGACTGCAGGAAGTGTTCTGCCTGGACGCCCTGCGCGACGTGCTGGCGCACAGCCGGCGCTACGCCGGCGCCAGCGTGGCCGGGGTCGCGGCCGATCCGGGCGCCGAGCGCCTCACGCCGCAGGTGGCGCTGATCTCGCGCCTGCCGCTGGCCGCCCCTGCCGCCAGCTACCCCGCCTTCCCCGCCGGCGTGGCCATGCCGGCCGGCAGCCGCGACGCCGACCGCTTCGCGCGCGCGCCCGTGCACGCCCGGGTGGTGCTGCCCGGCGGCGCCCTGGTCGACGTGTTGGTGGTGCACCTGAAATCGAAACGGCCCGACTACCGCAACGGCGACGCCACCGCCGGCAGCGGCGACCCCATGCTGTACGCCCAGGCCAGCCTGCGCTCGCTGATCCGGCGCGGCACGGAGGCGGTGGCGCTGCGCGCGCTGGCCAGCGAACTGGCGCTGGGCCCGCGCCGGCCCTGCATCGTGCTGGGCGACTTCAACGACACGGCCGATGCCGTGACCACCAGCATCGTGCTGGGCGCGGGCGCCCAATGCCTGGCGGGCGAGGAGCTGCACGGGCGCCTGTTCGACTGCAACCAGATCCAGCTGCGCCAGGACCACTTGCGCCACGTGGGCTACACCAACATCCACGAAGGCCACTACATGACCATCGACCACGTGCTGGTGTCGGAGGAATTCAACCCGGCCTCGCGCTACGCCATCGGCGAAGTGCTGGACGTGACCTACCTGAACGACCACCTGTTGCAGCAGCGCCCGGAAACGTCCGACCACGGCCAGGTGCTGGTGCGGCTGCGCCTGTACGGCGCGCGCGACCCGGCCGGCGCGCCAGGCTGAGGCGCCCTCAGGGCGCGCGCGGGGCCGCCAGGCCGTCGGCGGCGCCCGGCGGCGGCGGACGCAGGGCGTCCGCCACATAACTGCCCTGGTACTGGTCGCAGCCCTGCTCCAGCAGGTAGCGCATCTGCTGCGCCGTCTCCACGCCCTCGGCCAGCACCTTCATGCGCAGGCTGTGGGCCAGCGCGATGATGGCGCTGACGACGGCCGCCTCGGCCGGTTCGGAGTCGAAATCGTTGATGAAGGAACGGTCGATCTTGAGCTTGTCGACCGGGTAGTCCTTCAGGTGGCCCAGCCGTGAATAGCCGGTGCCGAAGTCGTCGATCACCAGGCTCACGCCCAGCGCCCGCAATTCCTGCAGCACGGCCAGGGCGCCGCTGCCGTGCTTCATCAGGATCGCTTCCGTGATTTCCAGCGCCAGCAGCGACGGCGGCAGGCCCGACGCCTGCAGCGCCGCCCGCACCGTCTCGACCAGGCTTTTCTGCATGAACTGGGCCAGCGACAGGTTGACGGCCACCACCAGCGGCCGGCCTTCGTCCAGCCACAGGCGCGCGCGGCGGCATGCCTCCTGCAGCACCCAGCCGCCGATGGTGACCATCAGCCCGCAGTCCTCGGCCACGCCGATGAAGCGGGCCGGCGCCAGCAACCCCAGTTCCGGGTGGCGCCACCGTATCAGCGCCTCCATGCCCAGCACGGCGCCCGTGGCCAGGTCCAGCTCGGGCTGGAATTCGAGCTCGAACTGGCGTTCGGCGATGGCGCGCCGCAAGTCGTTCTCGAAGCGCACCCGCTCCGTGATCTGGGCGTTCATGTCCGGGTTGAAGAACTGGAAGCGGTTGCGACCATGCTCCTTGGCGTGGTACATGGCCAGGTCGGCGTGGCGGATCAGGGTGTCGATGTCGGCCCCGTCGTTGGGGTAGATGCTGATTCCGATCGAAGTGGTCACGTCGAGCCGGTGCTGCTCCAGCACGTACTGCTGGGTAATCGCCTGCAGCACGGTGGCCGCCACATGGGCCGCCTGGTCCACCCCGCCGATGTCGGCCAGGATAATGACGAATTCGTCGCCGCCCTGGCGGCTCACCGTGTCCACCCCGCGCACGCAGCGCACCAGGCGCGCGGCCACTTCGCGCAGCAGCAGGTCGCCCACGTGGTGGCCCAGGGCGTCGTTGATGTGCTTGAAACGGTCCAGGTCCAGGAACAGGATGGCCAGCATGCTGTGGTGGCGGCGCGCCGCCGTCAGGGCCAGGCTGAGGCGGTCCAGCAGCAGCACCCGGTTCGGCAAGTCCGTCAGGAAGTCGTGCTCGGCCAGGTGGCGGGTGTGGGCTTCGGCCTGCTTGCGCTCCGTGATGTCCGACAGCATGCCCATGTAGTTGCTCACTTGCTGGCCCCGGTCGCGGATGGCCGTCAGCGACAGCCAGGCCGGATAGCGCTCGCCGTTGGCGCGCAAGGCCCACACTTCCCCCTGCCAGTGGCCGTGCTCCTCCACGGCCGCCAGGATGCGGTGGTACTGGGCCTCGTCCTCGATGCCGCAGCGGTGCGCCGCCAGCGGCTGGCCCATCATCTGCGCGCTGCTGTAGCCCGTCACGTCGCTGTAGGCGCGGTTGACGGCCACGATGATGTGGGCGCGGTCGGTCAGCACGATGGCGTCGCGGCTGTTTTCGAACACCTGGGCCGCCAGGTAGAGCGAACGCTCGGCCTCCTTGCGGGCGGAGATGTCGCGGATCACCGTGTAGAACATGTGCTCGTGGTCGAGCGTGACGGAGGTCATCAGCACCTCGGCCCAGAACGGCTGGCCGGCGCCGTCCAGGTAGCGCCAGTCGAAGCGCAGGTTGCCTTCCGCGTGGGCTTGCCGGGCGCGGGCGCGGGCGGCGGCGGCCGACGGTTCGCCGTCGGCCTGCTGGGGCGGCGAAAACTCGGCCAGCGTGCGTTGCAGCATGCCATCCTTGTGGGCGCAGCCGAACAGGGCCAGCGCGGCCGGGTTGGCGTCGGCGATGCGCTCGTGGCGCACCAGCACGATGGCGTCGGCCGAGCGCTCATACATCTGGCGGAAATTGGCGCCCACCGACAGCAGTGCGTTTTCCTCCTCCTTGCGGGCCGTGATGTCCACGTCCATGCAGAAGATCTGCTGCGGCACGCCGCCCCGGTAGACGGGGAACATGGTGGAATAGATCCACAGCGTGCGCCCGTCGGCCAGCCGCATCTGCCAGTCGCGCGCGACGCTGGGCTGGCCCGTCTGCCACACGCGCTCGATGGCGGCCGCGTATTCGTCGGCCCGCTCGGCCGGACGCATCAGCGCGTCCAGCGGCCGGCCCAGGGCGTCGGCCGTGGCGATGCCGTACAACACGGTGCAGGTGCGGTTCCAGAACCGCACGGTGCCGGCCCGGTCCACGCTGCGCACGGCCACCATGGGCGTCGCTTCGATGGCCGCGACGATGCGGGCGATGACGTCGAGCGCCTGGTGGCCGGGGCCGTCGAACTCCTCGCCGCCTTCGGCGCTGGATGCTTGCATACCCACGATGGCCTCACGAAAGTTAAGCCCTTGCAGGCGTTTAACCCATTCTTCCCTTGCCCGCGCCCGCGCTCTTGACTTCGATCAATGAAGCCACTCCCGCCCCCCTATTTGGCAATAGATTTTGCCATAAACCAACAAACAGGACGGCCGGGACGGCCGCCGCGCCGGCGCCGGGGTGCGTTTTTTTGCAGCTCAACCCCGTTTTCATGCGCTTTGTCGCATTCCGATGGCGGCCGCCGCCCCGTCTTCTTAAAGTGACAACATGCGTACCCGTGCAGACGAAGGCAAGGGGGACAGGACTGTCCCCCTTCCAACTATGCGCGGCCGCGCTGCGATCGGTCCCCGGCGCCCGCGCCCCCATTCCAGAAGAAGACGACGATATGAAAATCGAGACCCTGCCCCCCCAGCCCGCCGTGCGCAGCCGACGCTGGCGCCTCCCCGTGATCGCCGTGGCCGCGCTGGCCCTGGCGGGGGGCGGCTGGACCCTGCTGCGGCCCCAGCCCACGGCGGCCCACGCCAGCGAGAAGAAAGCGGATGTGCCGCCCGTGCTGGAACTGGCCGGCACCGACGTGACGGCCATCGCGGCCCGTGCGCTGGCCCTGAGCTTGCCCCTGTCGGGCTCGCTGACGCCGCTCAGCCAGGCCACCGTCAAGTCCAAGGTGTCGGGCCAGGTGGAACTGACCACGGTGCAGGAAGGCATGAACGTGACGGCCGGCCAGGTGCTGGCCCGCATCGACCTGGCCGACTTGCGGGCCCGGCTGGCGCAGCAGCAGGCGGCGCTGGACGAGGCCCAGGCCCGGCTGTCGCTGGCCACCAAGAACGAGGCCAGCAGCCTGGCCCTGCTCAAGCAGAAATACATCGCCCAGACCGCCTACGACAGCACCCAGAACAGCGTGGAGCTGGCGCGCGCCAGCGTCAAGGCGGCCGCCGCGGCCGTCGAGCTGGCCCGCATCGCCATGCACGACGGCGTGATCCGCGCCCCCATCGCCGGCATCGTCAGCAAGCGCCACGTGCAGGCCGGCGAGAAGCTGGCGCCCGACATGCCCGTCTACACCATCGTCAACCTGGCCGAGCTGACGCTGGAAGCCCAGGTGCCGGCCTCGGAAATCCCCCGCATCAAGGTGGGACAGGAGGTGCGCTTCAAGGTCGACGGCTTCCAGCAGCGCGAATTTGGCGGCAAGGTGGCCCGCATCAACCCCACCACGGAGGCCGGTTCGCGCCACATGCTGGTGTACGTGGCCGTGCCCAACGCCGACGGCGCCCTGCGCGGCGGCATGTTCGCCAAGGGCAGCATCGTGACGACCCGTTCGGCCGAGCTGCCGCTGGTGCCGCTGGCGGCGTTGCGCACGGAACAGGGCCGGCAGGTGGTGTACACCATCGTGCAGGGCAAGGTGGTGCCGCAGCCGGTGGAGCTGGGCCTGCGCAACGAGGACGAGGGTTACGCGGCCGTGACGGCCGGCCTGGCGCCCGGCGCCAGCGTGATCGTGGCCAGGATCGACGGCCTCAAGCCGGGCAGCGCCGTCAAGCTGCCGGCCCGCGCCGCCGGCGCCCAGGCGCCGCAGCTGGCGCGGAAGGACTGAGCCATGTGGATCACCAAAGTCAGCATCCAGAACCCCGTGTTCGCCACCATGGTGATGGTGGCGCTGGTCGTGCTGGGCCTGTTCTCCTACCGGGGACTGGGCCTGGAATCGATGCCCAACGTGCAGATCCCCGTCGCCATCGTCGAGGTGCAGTATCCGGGCGCCTCGCCCGAGGCGGTGGAGAACGACATCACGCGCCCGCTGGAAGAGATCATCAACACCGTCAGCGGCATCAAGACCCTGCGCGCCAATTCGTGGGAAGGCCGGGCCGGGCTCTACATCGACTTCGACCTGTCGACCAACATGGACAAGGCCATGCAGGACATCCGCGACAAGGTGGCCCTGGTACGCCCCCGCTTCCCCAAGGAGGCCAAGGACCCGTTCATCGCCCGCGTGGAAGGCGAGAACGAACGCCCCATCGTCCAGCTGAGCCCGACGGCCAAGTCCCACACGGTGCGCGAGCTGTCCACCCTGGCCGACCAGGTCATCACCAAGCGCTTCCAGGCCGTGCCTGGCGTGGGCCAGGTGCGGCTGACGGGCACCAAGGCGCGCCAGGTGCTGGTGAGCCTGCGCCCGGCCGACATGACGGCCCAGGCCGTGGGCGTGGATGAGGTGATCGCCGCCATCCAGGCCACCAACACCAACCTGCCGGCCGGCAGCATCAGCTACGGCGCCAGCGAGCAGCTGGTGCGGGTGGAGGGCAAGCTCAAGCAAGCGCGCGACTTCAACCGCATCATCGTGGCGCGCCGCGCCAACGGCCCCGTGCTGCTGGAACAGGTGGCCAATGTGGTCGACGGCGAGCAGGAGGAACTGTCGATCTCGCGCCTGAACGGCCAGCGCGCCATCTCGATCGAAATCACCAAGGTGCAGGACGCCAACGTGGTGGCGGTGGGCACCGGCATCCAGCGCGTGGCGGCCCAGCTACAAAAGACGCTGCCGGCCGATATCGAACTGAAGGTGCTGAATGACGATTCGGTGCAGGTGCAAAGCCAGCTCACCAACGTCAAGGAAACCATCATCGAGGGCGCCGTGCTGACCATGGTGATCGTGTTCCTGTTCCTGCACTCGTGGCGCAGCACCATCATCACCGGGCTGACCCTGCCCATCTCCGTCATGGCCAGCTTCATCGCCATGAAGGCGTTCGGCTTCACACTCAACTTCCTGACCCTGATGGCGCTGTCGCTGTGCATCGGCCTGCTGATCGACGACGCCATCGTGGTGCGCGAGAACATCGTGCGCCACCTGGGCATGGGCAAGGACCACCGCCGCGCCGCCGGCGACGGCACCAACGAGATCGGGCTGGCCGTGATGGCCACCACCTTCGCCATCGTGGCCGTGTTCGTGCCGGTGGCCTTCATGAACGGCATCATCGGCCGCTTCTTCCTGCAGTTCGGGGTCACGGTGGCGGTGGCGGTGCTGGTGTCGCTGTTCGTCAGCTTCACGCTCGACCCCATGCTGTCGTCCGTGTGGCGCGATCCGGTGCAGGACCGCTTCAAGTATGTGCCGTGGCTGGGGCGGCTGATGGCGTGGCTGGAACACGGCGTGGAGCGCTTGCACGGGGCCTACGGCAAGGTGCTGGCGCTGGCCCTGCGCTGGCGCAAGACGACGCTGGCGCTGGCGCTGGCCGTGTTCGTGGCCAGCCTGGCGCTGGTGCCCATGATAGGCGGCGAGATGTTCCCCGACACGGACGACGGCCACATCTTCATGCGCTTCAAGACCCCGGTCGGCTCCAGCCTGGAATACACGGACAGCAAGGTGAGCCAGGTGGAAGCGGCCCTCAAGGCCTTCCCCGAGATCACCGACGTGCTGTCGCTGGTGGGCACCCAGGATGGCCGCAACACGGCCGACGTCAACATGAAGCTGAGCGACCTCAAGCTGCACAAGCGGCGCTCGCAGAAGGAACTGGAAAAGCTGATACGGGCCCGCCTGTCGTCCATCGCCGGCATCACGCTGTCGGTGGGCCAGAAGCCCATCTTCATCGCCATCCTGGGCACGGACGAGGGCAAGCTGGACGCCGTGGCCCACCGCCTGATGGACAAGATGAAGCAGATCAAGGGCGTGGCCGACCTGGAATACAGCCAGGAAGGGGCCAACCCGTCCACCGTCGTCAAGATCGACAATGCGCTGGCCAGCGACCTGGGGCTGTCGGTGCAGCAGATCGGCAGCGCCCTGCGCCCGTTCGTGGCCGGCGACACGGTGAGCCACTGGCTGGCCGACGATGGCCAGAACTACGACGTCAACGTGCAGCTGCCCAAGTCGGGCCGGCAGAAGATCGCCGACCTGGCCGACCTGTCACTGGCTTCGAGCCGGCTGGGTCCGGACGGCAAGCCCGTCATGATCCCGCTGCGCCAGGTGGTGACGTTCGTGCCCTCGTCCAGCCCGCAGGTACTCAAGCGCCAGGCGCTGCAGCGGCGGGTGGCCATCTACGCGGCCGTGGAAGGCCGGCCCGGCGGCGACGTCGACAGCGACATCAAGAAGGCCATGCAGCAAATCGAGCTGCCGGCCGGGGTGCGCTTCGACGTGGGCGGCAGCGCCCAGGACATGGAGGAAACCATGTCCGGCGCCGCCATGGCGCTGGGCATCGCCGTGATCTTCATCTATCTGGTGCTGGCATCCCAGTTCGGCAGCTTCCTGCAGCCGGTGGCCATCATGATGTCGCTGCCGCTGTCGCTGATCGGGGTGCTGGTGGCCCTGCTGGCGACGGGCAGCACGCTCAACATCTTCTCCGTGATCGGTTTCATCATGCTGATGGGGCTGGTGACCAAGAATGCCATCCTGCTGGTGGACTTCACCAACCACGGCCAGCGCGCTGGCCTGGGCCAGTTCGAGGCCATCATGCAGGCCGGCCAGGTGCGGCTGCGGCCTATCCTGATGACGTCGCTGGCCATGGTGTTCGGCATGCTGCCGATGGCGATCGGCATGGGCGACGGCGGCGAGCTGCAGGCGCCCATGGGCCGGGCCGTGATCGGCGGCGTGCTCACCTCCACCCTGCTCACGCTGGTGGTGGTGCCGGTGGCGTACACCTATCTGGATAATCTGGGCAAGCGGGCGGCCCGCTATTTCAAGGGAGAGCCGGAGCACGGTGTGACGGCCGTGCCCGCGGTGGCGCAGCAGGAAGCGGAAGTGGCCTGAGGCCGGCCGCTGCGCTGCGCATGGCGGGGGCGGCGCACGCCGCGTTCCGCTGATGGGACGGCCATTGCGCCGCCCCGGCTGATGGGGTGGCCGTTGCGCCGCCCCTGGCTTATTCGGCGGCGCCGCCGTCCACCGGCGCGCTGTCGTCGGCGCTGTCGTCGGCGTCCTCTTCCGCGCCGTCGTCCTGGGCCGCGCCCGGATTGTTCTTGGCCTCAGCCTTGCGCCTGGCTTTTTCCTCGGCTTTCTTTTTCTTTTCTAACTCGCGTTGCCGCTTTTCGTATTGGAAATTTGTCTTTGCCATTTGCATCCTCTGGTTTCACGATATTGAACTAACTCAGGCACATTATGACGCAGATACGGGCGGCGCAAGTTTTTCAGCCCCGCGGATGATGTTCCGCATGTAAACGCTTGAGCCGCTCGCGCGCCACGTGGGTGTAGATCTGGGTGGTGGAAATGTCGGCATGGCCCAGCAAAAGTTGCACTACACGCAAGTCGGCGCCATGGTTGAGCAAATGGGTGGCGAACGCGTGGCGCAGCGTGTGCGGCGACAGCGGCGTCGTGATGCCGGCCCGCCGGGCGTGCTTCTTGATCAGCACCCAGAACATCTGGCGCGTCATGGGGCCGCCGCGGGCCGTCACGAACAGGGCGTCGTCCACCTGGCCGTCCAGGATCACGCCGCGCGCCTCCTGCAGGTAGCGCTCTATCCACAGCCGGGCCTGGGCCCCGAACGGCACCAGCCGCGTCTTGGCGCCCTTGCCCGTGATGCGCAGCACGCCGTCGTTCAGGCTCAGTTCCAGCAGCTTGAGGGCCACCAGTTCCGATACCCGCAAGCCGCTGGCATACATCAGCTCGAGCATGGTGCGCTCGCGCAGGCCCAGCGGGGTGGCCACGTCCGGCGCCCCCAGCAGCGCCTCCACCTGGGCTTCGCTCAGGGTGTGGACAAAACGGGTGGGCTGCCTGGCCGAGGCCAGCTGGGCGCACGGGTCGGCGCTGACCTGGCCGTTGCGCAGGGCATGCTGGTAAAAACGCTTGAGCACGGACAGGCGCCGGTTCGACGAGCTGGGCTTGGTGTCGTCATGGCGGGCCGCGAAATAGGCGGCGATGTCGTGCCCCTGCACCGCGTGCAGGCCGGCCAGCGCCGGGCGCTGCACGGTCAGCCAGCGGACGAACAGGCGCAGGTCGCGGCGGTAGGCTTCCAGCGTGTTCTTGGACAGGCCGTCCTCCAGCCACAGGCTGTCGCAGAAGGCGTCGATCAGAGCAGGGTTGTCTGGCGCCATGCGTATTCGCTCGCTCCCTCGTGTGCCAGCAGCCAGCGCTTGATGTCCAGGTGGTAGCCGTGCTGGTCGTCGGAGTTGGAAAAGCCGCCCAGGCCGTTGGCGGCCGTCACCCGGTGGCAGGGGATCACCAGCGGGAACCAGTTGGCGCCGCAAGCCTGGCCCACGGCGCGCGGCGCCGAGCCGATGTGGCGCGCCACTTCGCCATAGGTGCGCACGCTGCCGCGCGGAATCTGGGCAATGGTGTCCCACACCTTGTGCTGGAAGGCGCTGCCCACCCGCGCCAGCGGCAGGTCGAACACGAAGTCCGGGTCCTGGCAATAGCGCAGCACCTGGCCGGCCGCCAGTTCGGCCACCTTGTCCTGGGGCGCCTTCTGGTCGAAATGGGGCGCCAGGTAGAACAGTTCCGTCACCAGCGCACCGGCCGTGCGGATGCCGAACTTGCCAAATGGCAAGTCGAGGATGGCGGAGAAGAGCTCGCTGCCCTGTTGTTTTTTCGTCACTTGCCTTGTCCTTGTGTGCTTTGATTGTCGCGCCGGCACGACTCCGGTATCCGCCATTGTAAAACCCCGGACCAAAAAAAAGCGCACCCGAAGGTGCGCTCGAATCCTGCTTCACGTTCCCGGCCGTTTGGTTCCCGCCGTAGCGCGCTTGTGGCCGCTTGCAGCAGTGATACCAACAGCATTCTGTAAAACGTGTGTCTCCTCAATATATGGCCGGCTCTGGTTCGCCGTTGTTATACCCACTCCCCACAACTAATCCTGCGTATTCGGTGCCATCCGGAGCAGTTATATGTCCGACAGCGACGCCATCATAACGTATCTGAATGGCTTTTTCCCATTTTTTTTGTCGCAAGAAAAAGACATTTAGTTTATGAATAAATTAAGTTCGGGAGCCACAGGGTGATCTGCGGCACGTAGGTAATCAGCACCAGGAAAGCGAGCATGGTGAGCAGCCACGGCAGCACCGCCACCGTCAGTTCCGAGATGCCCATCTTGGTGATGCCGGAGGCCACGTACAGGTTCAGGCCCACGGGCGGATGGCACATGCCCACTTCCATGTTGACCACGATCAGGATGCCGAAGTGCACGGGATCTATGCCCAGCTTCATCGCCACGGGGAACAAAATGGGCGCCATGATCAGCACGATGGACGACGGTTCCATGATGTTGCCGGCCAATAGCAGCAGCACATTGACCACCAGCAGGAAGCTGACCATGCCCAGGCCCTGGTCCGTGATCCAGCCGGCCATCGCCTGCGGGATGTTTTCGCTTGTCATGAGGAACGAGAACAGCACGGCGTTGGTGATGATGTAGAGCAGCATGGCCGACATCGAGGCCGAATCGAGCAGCACCTTGCCCACCTGCTTGAGCTTGAGGTCCTTGTACACGAACACGGCGATGACGAAGGCATACACGGCCGCCACGGCGGCCGCTTCCGTGGGCGTGAACTTGCCGCTGTAGATGCCGCCCATCACGATCACGATCAGCAGCAAGCCCCAGGCGCTCTTGCGGAAGGCCGCCAGGCGCGCGGCCCACGTGGCGCGCGGCAGGCGCGGGTAGTTGTGCTTGCGGGCCAGGAACCAGGTGGTCAGGCCCAGCAGCGTGGCCAGCAGCAGGCCCGGCACCACGCCGGCCGTAAACAGCTTGCCGACGGAGGTGTTGGTGGTGACGGAATACATCACCATCACGATCGACGGCGGGATCAGGATGCCCAGCGCGCCCGAGGTGGTGATGACGCCGGCGCCGAACTTCTTCGGATAACCCTGCTTGACCATGGCCGGCAGGATGATGGAGCCGATCGCCACCACCGTGGCCGGGCTGGAGCCGGAGACGGCCGCGAACAGCGCGCACGCCATCACCCCGGCCAGCGCCAGGCCGCCGTGGAAGTGGCCCACCATGGAGCTGGCGAAGTTGATCATGCGCCGCGCCACCCCGCCGTGGGTGAGGAAGTTACCGGCCAGGATGAAGAACGGAATCGACATCACCTCGAAGTTGTCGATGCCCGAGAACAGCTTCTGGGCCACGATCTCGGCCGGCACCGTGGTCATGGTGAACAGGAAGGTCAGTACCGTCAGGCCCAGCGAGATCGAGATCGGCATCCCGGTCAGCATCAGCACGATCAGCAGGACGAAGATGATGGCGGCGTTCATGGCTGGTCTCCGGCGGCCGGGGCCAGCTCGTCCAGGCCTTCCACGTGGGCCACGTCATGCTTGGGCAGCTGGCCGGTGCGCACGAAGTGCAGCGCCACCTGCAGGAAGCGGAAGCACATCAGGCCCGACGCCAGCGGCACGCCCAGGTAGACGATCCACATCGGCACTTCCATGTCGGGCGAAGTCTGGGTGGTGAGCGACATCTTGTAGACGTAGTTGGCGCCCAGGGCGCAGATCACGCCCGTAAACAGGGCGCCGGCCAGCAGGCCGATCACCACGAAGCGGCGGTACCAGGCCGGGTTCATGCGGTTGATGGCCACGTCCACGCCCACGTGGATGCCGGTGCGCACGCCGTAGGCGGCGCCGAACTTGGCCATCCACACGAACATATAGATGCACAGTTCCTGGGCCCAGCTGGTGTTAATCTGGATCAGGGTGTCCTGCAGCCACGGGATGGGCAGGCCGGACAGGTAGCGGTGGATCACCGCCAGGAAGATGATGACGGTCGCGGCGGCCATCAGCGACGCGATCAGCCACTCTTCGAGCTTGTCGAGATATTTCATCCTTATTTGGCCGCTTCCTTGTTGATGGCCGAGATCAGGTCCTTGCCGATGCGCCCTTCCATCTCCTTCTGCACCGGCAGCAGCACGCGGCGCCACTCGGCCTGCTCCTTCACGCTCAGGGTGTAGATGGTGGTCTTGCCGGTCTTCTTGATGGCGTCCAGCGCCATGTCGTTGTCGCGCTGGGCGATCGCCTTCTCGAACGTGGTGGCGTCCTTCATGGCCTTGTCGAGCGCGGCGCGGATGTCGGCCGGCAGGCCGTCCCAGAACTTCTTGTTGACGATCACGGCGTAGCCCAGGTAGCCGTGGTTGGACACGGTCACGTACTTCTGCACCTCATGCATCTTCTGGGTGTACATATTGGACGGCGGATTCTCGGTGCCGTCCACCACGCCCGTCTGCAAGGCCTGGTACACCTCGGAGAAGGCCAGCACCTGCGGGTTGGCGCCCAGCGACCGCATCTGCGCGTCGAGCACCTTGGACGACTGGATGCGCATCTTGAGGCCCTTGAAGTCGGCCGGCATGTGCAGCGGCTTGTTGGCCGACATGACCTTGAAGCCGTTGTCCCAGTACGCCAGGCCGGTGATGCCCTTGGTCTCGAGCTTTTTGAGCAGGCCCTTGCCGATCTCGCCCTCGGTCACGTTGTACAGCGCGGTCTTGCTGGGGAAGATGTAAGGCAGGTCGAACGCCTCGAATTCCTTCACCCCCAGCGGACCGAACTTGGCCAGCGACGGCGCCAGCATCTGCACGGCGCCCAGCTGCAGCGCCTCCAGTTCTTCCTTGTCCTTGTACAGCTGGCTGTTCGGATAGACCTCGACCTTGACGCGGCCGTTGGTGGCCTTCTCGGCCAGCTGCTTGAAGCGCTCGGCGGCCTGGCCCTTGGGCGTGTCGGTCGCCACCACGTGGCTGAATTTGATGACGATGGGGGCTTCTGCGTAGGCGTTCATGCACAGGGCAGCGCACAGGGCGGCCAGGGGGGCTTTCAATTTCATGCGATCTCCGGGATGTAGGTGTACCAAAATACACTATTATGATGTTTGAATCCGATTCTCGACAGTCGTATTCGGCCATGCAACTGTGGATAACCACAATGGCAGCGCCAGCCCAACTGGATAACCTTGCCGGCAATGAGCCCTACTTCCACCTCCGCGCGCCGTCCGCAGTTCAGCAATACGCTGCGCTGGCTGCTGCCGGTGGTGCTGGTGCTGCTGTTCCTGACCATCCTGATCTGGCTGCCGTGGCAGGCGCGCGAGATGGAAAACAACGAGCGCCAGGAACAGCTGATCGCCGACACGCTGTGGGTGGAGCAGACCATCCGCTTCCAGCTCGGGCGCGACGAGGAGAGCCTGCGCGGCCTGGGCGCCGACATCGACGCCGGCCACCTGACGGGCGACCAGCTGCGCGAACGCATGGCGCGCCTGCTCAAGAACGGCCACGAACTGCTGCGGGTGCAGTGGCTCGATCCCCAAGGCCGGCTGCTGGCCGGCAGCGACGACGGCGCGCCCCTGTCGGCCACCTCGCGCACGGCGGCCGACATCGCCCGCCGCACCCACAACGCCCTGTACGCCCAGCCCGAGGCCCGGAACCCGGACCCGCGCGCGCCGCCGTCGGCCGTGCTGATGGACTACCACGTGCCGCTGTACCGGGGCGGCGCCTACCTGGGCAGCCTGGTGGCGACCTACCAGGCCAGCGCCCTGCTGGAGGAAATGGTGCCGTGGTGGTTTGCCCAGGAAAACCAGATCACCCTCACCGACGGCGACGACCGGGTGCTGGCGCGGCGCGCCGCCGCCGGCCCCGGCCACGGCGTCTACACCCACAAGCGGGCGCTGGACCTGCCGGGCGTGAACATCACGCTGGTGACCGACAGCGTCAAGAGCGCACCGCGCCTGCTGCCCAACCTGCTGGTGGGCTCGGTCATCGTGCTGTCGCTGGGATTGTTATGGAGTCTGCTGGCCCTGTGGGGCCACATCTCGCGCCGGCTGGCGGCCGAGGGCGCGCTGCGCCAGCAGATGTCGTTCCGCACGGCGATGGAGAACTCGCTCGTGACCGGCCTGCGCGCGCGCGACCTGGAAGGACGGGTCACCTACGTCAACCCGGCGTTCTGCCAGATGGTGGGCTATCCGCCCGAGGAACTGATCGGCAAGGCGCCACCCATGCCGTACTGGGCGCCGGAAGCGATGGCCGAATACCAGCACCGCTTCGCCGCCGTACTGGCCGGCACCATCACGCCCCAGTTCGAGACCATCTTCCAGCGCGCCGACGGCACCCGGGTGCCGGTGCTGATCTTCGAGGCGCCGCTGGTGGACAAGGACGGGCGCCAGACGGGCTGGATGGGCTCCATCCTCGACATCTCCGACCGCAAGCGCATCGAGGAGCTGAACCGGCAGCAGCAGGAAAAGCTGCAGACCAGCGCCCGCCTGGCCACCATGGGCGAAATCGCCTCCATGCTGGCCCATGAGCTGAACCAGCCGCTGGCGGCCATCTCCAGCTACACCACGGGCGCGCTCAACGTGCTGGCGCGGGCCGAGGCGAGCGGCGCGCCGGTCGACTGCGGCACCCTCAAGCCGGCGCTGGAACAGGCCTCGTCGCAGGCGCAGCGGGCCGGCCAGATCATCCGCAGCGTGCACGCCTTCGTCAAGAAGCGCGAGCCGCAGCGCGAGCAAGTGGCCCTGCCCGCGCTGCTCGACGGCATCCGCGCCCTGATCGAACTGCAGGCGCGCCGCTTCTACGTCGCCATCCACACCGACATCCCGGCCGGCTTGCCGCCGCTGCGCATCGACCGCATGATGATCGAGCAGGTGCTGCTGAACCTGACCCGCAACGCCATCGAAGCGATGGCCCACATCCCGCCGCAGCGGCGCGTGCTGACCATCCGCGCCGCCTACGACGCACCCAGCGGCCAGGTGGGGGTGGCCGTGATCGACCAGGGCCACGGCATCCCGCAGGACGTGGCCGAACGCCTGTTCTCGCCCTTCTTTTCCACCAAGGCCGAGGGCATGGGCATGGGCCTGAACATCTGCCGCACGGCCATCGAGTTTCACGGCGGCGCGCTGACCCACCGCGCCAACCCGGAAGGCGGTACCATCTTCACATTCACCTTGCCGGCCGCGCCGGTGGCCACCCACACAGGAGACACCTGAACCATGCTGCACATAGTCGACGATGAAGTGGTGGTGCGCGACGCGCTGTCCTGGCTGGCCAGTTCGCGCGCGATCGCGGCGCGCGCCTACGACAGCGCGCACGCCTTCCTGGCCGAGCTCGAGCGGGGCCAGTTCGATCCGGACGGCGACTGCGTGCTGCTCGACGTGCGCATGCCGGACCTGAACGGGGTGGCCGTGTTCGACCAGCTGGCCGCCAGGGGGCTGACGCAGCGCCTGCCCGTGATCTTCCTGACCGGCCACGGCGACGTGCCGATGGCGGTCGACACGCTCAAGCGCGGCGCCTTCGATTTCTTCGAGAAGCCGTTCAACGACAACGCGCTGATGGACCGGGTGCAGCAAGGGCTGGCCGGGTCGCGCCAGGCCGGCGCGCGGGCGGCCGTGCAGGCGCGCCTGGCCACGCTGTCGGCGCGCGAGCGCGAAGTGCTGGACCTGATCCTGGCCGGCAAGATGAACAAGGTGGTGGCCGACCAGCTGGGCATCAGCATGCGCACGGTGGAAGTGCACCGCGCCCACATCTTCGACAAGATGCAGGTCAAGACGGCGGTCGAGCTGGCGGGGCTGCTGAAGTAAGGGAACCGGGACCTGCGGGAAAACCGGCGAGAACCGGAGTCAGTTCCGGCAAACGGACACAAGCTCGTCTGTATAGCTGGAATAGCTCGGCTCGTGTCGGATTGCCGGAACTGCCCCTGCTGTTACGCTAGCTGTCCCCGTCCCCGTGGCGCGCCAGCGCCCACGCCACGTGTTCGCGCACCAGTTCCGACGGATGGTCGCGCCGCGCCTGCAACGCGGCCACGATGAGCGCGTCGCCGCGCGCGCCGGCCGCCGCCGCGTTGCCCAGGCCGACGGCGATATTGCGCAGCCAGCGCTCGTGGCCGAGGCGGCGGATCGGGCTGCCCTCCATGCGCCGGTTGAATTCCTCCTCGCTCCATGCGAACAGTTCCACCATCTGCGCCGCGCCCAGTCCATTGCGCTCGTCGAAGTCGGGCAGCGTGGCGCGCTGGGCGAACTTGTTCCAGGGGCAGACGGTCTGGCAGTCGTCGCAGCCGTAGATGCGGTTGCCGATCAGGGGCCGCATTTCCTCGGGAATGGCGCTTTTCAGTTCGATGGTCAGGTAGGCGATGCAGCGCCGCGCATCGAGCTTGCCGGGACCGACGATGGCCTGGGTGGGACAGACGTCGATGCACGCGCTGCACTGGCCGCAGTGGGCGCCGGTGGGCGCATCCATCGGCAGCGGCAGGTCGACCAGGATCTCGCCCATGAAGAAGGTGGAACCGGCCGTGCGGCTGATGAGCAGCGTGTGCTTGCCGCGCCAGCCCAGCCCCGCCTTCTCGGCCAGCGGCAACTCCATCACGGGCGCCGAATCGGTGAACACGCGGTAGCCGAATTCGCCCGTCTCGGCGCGGATGCGGTCGGCCAGCTGCTGCAGGCGGGCCCGCAGCACCTTGTGATAATCGCGTCCGCGCGCATAGAGCGAGACGACGGCCGCGCCGGGATCGGCCAGGCGCGCCGTTTCCCGTTCGCGCCAGCCGTCGGGCATATCCGGCGGCAGGTAGTCCATGCGGGCCGTGACCACCCGCACCGTGCCCGGCACCAGCTCGGCGGGACGGGCCCGTTTCATGCCGTGGCTGGCCATGTAGTCCATGTCGCCATGCATGCCGGCGTCCAGCCAGGCCTGCAGGCCCGCCTCGGACGCGGACAGGTCGATATCGGTAATGCGCACGTCGGCGAAGCCGAGTTCACGGCCCCATTGCTTGATGCGCAAGGCAAGTTCGGCTAAATTGGTTTCGGACAGGGACATCGGCTCAGGCGGGCGGTTACAATGATGGCAAGCGGGCCAGGCGGCCCGAAACGGATATTCTAATTGATGCAGCATTTTAAAGCCCACCTCCACGACGAAGCCGGCACCTGCGCCTTGGGTGCCTCGCTGGCGCGCGCCCTCGCGCCCGGCCTGGCGATCTACCTGCACGGCGACCTGGGCGCCGGCAAGACGGCCCTCACGCGCGCCCTGCTGCACGCGGCCGGCTACGAAGGCACCGTCAAAAGCCCCACCTACACGCTGTCCGAACCGTACCGCGTGCAGCTGGACGGGCGCGCCGTCAACGTGATCCATTTCGACCTGTACCGCATGGGCAGCCCGGAGGAATTCCTGGACGCGGGCTTCCGCGAAGATTTCAACGGCGACAATATCTGCATCGTCGAATGGCCGGAAAAGGCCGACCGCGTGTTGCCGCCGCCCGACCTGAACCTGTTCCTGTCCGTCGCCGGCGACGGCCGTGATGTAGAATTACAGGCAAACACCGCCTTGGGTAACTCATGCCTCGAACGCCTCCATTTCGCGCCCAACCTGTGAGCGGTACTGCTCCCCGGGTCATGCGGCGCACCGTCCTGAAAGCCGGCGGCACGCTGCTGCTGTCGGTGCTGGCGCCCCTGCCCGCGTACGCCGCGCAGATCCTGGCGGTGCGGGTATGGCCGGCCGACGACTACACGCGCGTGACGCTGGAGAACGACGCCAGCCTGAAGGCCACCCATTTCATCGTCAAGGACCCGGAACGGCTGGTGGTCGACATCGAAGGCCTGGAACTCAATCCCACCCTGAAAAGCCTGGTGGCCAAGATCCAGTCCAACGATCCCTACATCAAGCAGGTGCGGGTGGGCCAGAACCGGCCCAACGTGGTGCGGCTGGTGTTCGACCTGAAAGAGGAAGTGACGCCGCAGGTGTTCACGCTGGCCCCGGTGGGCAATTACAAGCACCGTCTGATCTTCGACCTGTATCCCGTCAAGGCGGTCGATCCGATCGCCGCCATGATCGAAAAGGGCAACTGGTCGGACGACGCGGCCAAGGCGCCCGAGACGGCCGCCAGGACCGACGCGGCGCGCGACGCCAACGCCGCTCCCGGTACGCCGGGTGCGCCGGGTGCGCCTGGCACGCCGACCCTGCCGGGCGCGAACGGGACGGCCACCGGACCGGACCTGGCGCAGCTTTCCAGGGCCGACGCCAGGACGGACAGCAAGGCAGACGCCAAGGCGGACAGCAAGGCGGAGAACAAGACCGACACCAGGCAGGATGGCCGCGCCGACACCAGGGCCGCCATCAAGCCCGAAGACCGCTTCGAGGCCCGCAGCGAGGCCAAGGCCGGCCCGGCACAGAAGATGGTGCGCATGCTGACCATCGCGCTCGACCCCGGCCACGGCGGTGAAGACCCCGGCGCCTCGGGCAGCAACGGCAGCCACGAAAAGGACATCGTGCTGGCCATCGCCAAGCGCCTCAAGTCGCGCATCGAAGAGCATCCCAACATGCGCGTCATGCTGACCCGCGACGGCGACTACTTCGTGCCGCTGGGCACGCGGGTGGAAAAGGCGCGCAAGGTGCAGGCCGACCTGTTCGTCTCCATCCACGCCGACGCCTTCGTCGAGCCGACCGCGCGCGGCTCGTCCGTGTTCGTGCTGTCGGAAAAAGGCGCCAGCTCGAGTGCCGCGCGCTGGCTGGCCAACAAGGAAAACCTGGCCGACACCATCGGCGGCGTCAACGTCAAGAGCCACGACAAGCAGCTGGCCAGCGTGCTGTTCGACCTGTCGACCACGGCCCAGATCAACGACAGCCTCAAGCTGGGCAAGGCCGTGCTGGGCGAGATCGGCGGCATCAACCGCCTGCACCGGGGCGCCGTCGAGCAGGCCGGCTTTGCCGTGCTCAAGGCGCCGGACATCCCGTCCATCCTGGTCGAGACGGCCTTCATCTCCAATCCGGAGGAAGAGGCCAAGCTGCTCGACAACGCCTACCAGGACCAGCTGGCCGACGCCATCGTCAAGGGCATACGGCGCTACTTCGCCAAGAATCCGCCGCTGGCCAAGAACCGCCTGACCTGATCCCCCGCTCACACCGAAGGAACGATGCAATGACAGTGGTAACGATGGTGGCGTACGGCCAATTGCCGGCCGTGCGCGTGACGGCGCCGGACGGCGCGCAGGCAACGGTGGCGCTGTTCGGCGCCCACCTGCTATCCTGGCGCACGGCCGACGGCAAGGAACACCTGTTCTGCAGCGCCAGGTCGGCGCTCGACGGCAGCAAGGCCATACGGGGCGGCGTGCCTGTCATCTTCCCCCAGTTTAACGCGCGCGGCGACGGCCCGCGCCACGGCTTTGCCCGCACCAGCACCTGGCGCCTGGCCGGCAGCGGCAGCGAAGACGGCCGCGCCTGGGCCGAACTCGTGCTGGCGCCGTCCGACCTGGCCGCGCCGGTGGCGCAAGCCTGGCCCCATGCGTTCGAGCTGCGCCTGCGCTTCACGCTGGGCGGGCCCGCGCTCGACATGGACTGCACGGTGCGCAACCCGGGCGCGCACGCCTTCCCGTTCGGCGTGGCCCTGCACACCTATTTCGACGTGGGCCGGCTGGACGCTGCCGGCATCGAAGGCTTGCAGCACTGCCGCTACACCGACCATCAGCTGGCCACGCTGGAACAGCCAGAGCCGGTGTTGCGCTTCACGGAAAAGACGGACCGCCTGTACCAGGCCCCGCCCGCCCTCACGCTGCGCACGGCCGATGGCGCGCTGCGCCTGGAGCAGCAGGGATACAGCGAATGGGTGGTGTGGAATCCCGGCGCGGCCGACGCGGCGGCGCTGGCCGACATGGCCGACGATGAATACCTGCGCTTTGTCTGCATCGAGCCGGCCCGGGTCGACCAGCAGCAGCTGGCGCCGGGTGCCCAGTGGCTGGGCCGGCACCGCATCAGCTGCGCCTGACCGGCCTCGCCGCTGCGCCTGCGCGGTCACGCCGGCCGCCGGCGCGCAAAGTGCTCGCCCCGGCGGGCGGCGACGCTAGTTCGATTCCTTGACGATGCGGCCCGACGAAGGCTGCACGGGACGCGCGTTGAGCGGATAGAGGCGGCTGAACAACGCCATCTGCGCCGGCGAGGCCTGCACCGGCTCCTTCATCACCAGCCACAGCACGCCTTCGCTGCACGGCGGCGTGGTCAGGGAACCCATGAAGGTGTAATAGTCGCGCCGGGCCGGGATCAGGTCCATCGGATCGAGCACGATGGACGGCGCCATCGTTTCAAGTTTCTCCAGCGGCAGGTTGTTCCACACGGTCTGGATGGTCGGCTGCGGCTTGCCCCGTTCCAGCAGCAGCGCCAGCACGGCCAGGTGGCCCTCCGCATCCTTGTGCACCAGGTGCACCACCATCTCGTAGCCCTTGCCGTTGATGCGCTCCTCCGACGGCCGGTGGAAATGGAACTGGATCAGCTCATACATGCGGTTGGCCACCGTGATGAAATTGCCGCCGCTGACCATCACCTGCACCGTGTGGCCGTTGTCGGTCACGTTGAACGAGGATGGCTTGTAGTCGAACGTGATCTGCTCCAGGTCCACCTTCATGCCGTCGCGGATATCGATCGGCGACTGGCGGTTGCCGGTGCCGCACTTGGCCCATTCCGGATTGATGCGGCCCCAGTTGGCCGGGCCGTTCTCACCCTCGTACGACCAGTGGTTGCTGTAGACCTTGGGCGTGGCCGCCACCACCGCCGCTGCCGCCGCGGCGGCCTTCTTGGCCTTGGCCTGCTGGGCTACGCGGGCGGCCTGGTTGGCGCGCATGATGGCCAGCCGGGCCGCGATCTTGGCCGACAGGTCGGCCTCGGCCTGCTCTTCGCGCGCGCGCTCGGACATGGCGCTGGCGCGCACGGGCGCGCCCGACGTTACCGCCGCCGATGCCGGCGCACTGGCCGAAGCCGTCCCCGCCCCGGCGCTGGCGGCGCCCGGCGCATGGGGACGGATCGATTCTATGGGTTTGGGGACGGCATTCTTGGCCGACGGCGTGATGCCCGGATCGGCGGCGCTGGCTGTCGCGACGACGATACTGCAAGCTATCAGGGCGATCAGTGTACGCATGGGTGTCCAGGAAAGAGAGAATTACATTCCTGTTTACGGATGCACTACGGCAAAACTTGAGACGTGCCGGCCATGCACGAGAGAATTATTTGCGATGCAACACGCCGCGGCGGGGCCGCGGCGCGTCCGGCGTATCACACTAGCGCCCCAGCATGCGGCGCGACAGCTTCCACATGCCACCCAGCGCCATCGGCACCACGGCCACGCCCACGCCGAACAGCACGATCTCGGTCAGGTGCTCGCGCACGATGGTGATGTTGCCGAAGAAGTAGCCGGCCGTCGTCAGCAGCAGCACCCACAGCGTGGCGCCGGTGATGTTGTAGAGCTGGAAGCGGGCGTGCGTCATGTCCGACACGCCGGCCACGAACGGCGCGAAAGTGCGCACCACGGGCACGAAGCGGGCCAGCACGATGGTCTTGCCGCCGTGTTTTTCGAAGAACTCGTGGGTACGGTGCAGGGCCTGCTTGTTGAGCCAGCGGTAGTCATGGGTGAACACGCGCTGGCCGATGGCCTCGCCGATCCAGTAATTGAGCGTGTTGCCCGTCACGGCCGCCGTCACCAGCAGCAGCATCAGCAACCCCAGGTTCATCTCGCCCACCGCGCACAGGGCGCCGGCGATGAACAGCAAGGTGTCGCCCGGGAAGAAGAACAGCACCACCAACCCTGTTTCACAAAAGATGATCGCAAACAGCACGGCGTACACCAGGGTGCCGTATTGCTGTATCAGCAGTTCCAGCGTCTTGTCGACATGCAGCAGCATGCCGAAAAATTGCATCAAATCCATATTCATCCCATAAAGGTTGCGCCGGAATCATACACCACCGGCCGCCGTCCTGCCGCTATCGGCAGCGGAAATTTGCGTTTCCAAAATGTCCATCTTTCCGTTTACAATCGGCGCAGCGCGCGCTACCCGCGGCGCCCATTACGCCACTACCGAGGAGAGCCTGGATGCACACCCTATCCCCCCTGACGGTCCGCCGCGCCACCGCGCTGGCGCTGGCCCTGGCCGCCGTGCCCGCGCTGGCGGCCAACGCCGCGGCCGGCCTGGCCGTCAAGCCCACCGTCGCCGACATCGTCAAGGCTTCCAGCCCGGCCGACTGGCGCCCGCTGGACCCGGACAACACGCTGTACATGGAGCTGCCTGGCGGGCGCGTGGTGATCGAACTGGCGCCCGACTTCGCGCCGCTGAACGTGGCCAACATCAAGCTGCTGGCGCGCGAACATTATTACGACGGCCTGGCCGTGGTGCGCTCGCAGGACAACTACGTGGCCCAGTGGGGCGACCCGGACGAGGCCCACCCCAAGCCGCTCAAGACGGCCAGGGAAAAGGTGCCCGGTGAATTCACCGTACCGCTCAAGAACGACCGCCACTTCACCGCCCTGCCCGACCGCGACGGCTACGCGCCGCAGGTGGGCCACTCGAACGGCTTCCCGGCCGGGCGCGATCCCAAGGCCGGCAGCACCTGGCTGGCGCACTGCTACGGCATGGTGGGCGTGGGGCGCGACGTCGACAACGACAGCGGCAACGGCACCTCGCTGTACGCCGTGACGGGGCACGCGCCGCGCCACCTGGACCGCAACATCACCGTCGTCGGGCGCGTGGTGTCGGGCATGGCGCTGCTGTCGGCGCTGCCGCGCGGGCACGAGGCCATGGGCTTCTACGGCGCCGGCGAAGCCCATCCGCCCATCAGCACCGTGCGGCTGGCGGCCGACGTGCCGCAGGCCGAGCGCAGCCATCTGGAAGTGATGCGCACCGACAGCGCCGCCTTCCAGGCCGCCGTCGAAGCCCAGCGCAACCGGGGCGGCCCGTGGAACAAGTACGCGGCCGGCTACGTCGAACTGTGCAACGCCCCCATCCCCGTGCGCGAACAGCCGAAAAAACAAGGTTACTAAGCAACGCGAAAAAGGGGACGAAAATGGGGTACGTCCCCATTTTCCAGGCGCCCAAAAAATGGGGACGTACCCCTTTTTTCGAAAATGGGGTACGTCCCCATTTCTCTCCCCATTTCTCCCGGCGGCCGGCCCATGTCCGGGGCTGCCCGGCAGCCGGTATAATCGCGCCATGAACGCGCCCGATCCTACCCAACGCCCCCACCGCCCCATCCTGGCCCTGCCGGACAAGCTGATTTCCCAGATCGCCGCCGGCGAGGTGGTGGAACGGCCGTCCGCCGTCGTCAAGGAATTGCTGGAGAACGCGCTCGACTCGGGCGCCACCCAGATCACGGTGCGGCTGGAGGAAGGCGGTGTGAAACGCATCGCCATCACCGACAACGGCCGCGGCATCCCGCCCGAGCAGTTGCCGCTGGCCCTGGCGCGCCACGCCACCTCCAAGATCGCTACGCTCGACGACCTGGAAAACGTGGGTACGCTGGGCTTTCGCGGCGAGGCGCTCGCTTCGATCGCTTCGGTGGCGGCCATCACCGTCACCACCCGCACCGCCGACGCGCCCCATGCGTGGGAAATCGCGGGCTCCCACCTGGGCGCCGTGTCGCCCTCGTCCGGCGCCCACGGCACCACGGTCGACGTCAAGGACCTGTACTACAACACGCCGGCGCGGCGCAAGTTCCTCAAGTCCGAGCAGACCGAATTCGGCCACTGCGCCGAGGTGGTGCGCCGCATCGCGCTGGCGCGGCCGGACGTGTCGTTCTCGCTCAGCCACAACGGCCGCACCATCGACCACTGGAACGTGACGGAGATGGCCAAGCGCAGCGCCCACATCCTGGGCGACGGCTTCGCCGAGGCGCGCCTGCCGATCGACGAGGCGGCCGGCCCGCTGCGCCTGCACGGCTACGCCGGCCTGCCCACGGCCTCCAAGGCGCGCGCCGACGGCCAGTTCTTCTACGTGAACGGGCGCTTCGTGCGCGACAAGCTGCTGGTGCACGCCGTCAAGGCGGCCTATGCCGACGTGCTGCACGGCGACCGCTTCCCGTCCTACGTGCTGGCCCTGGAGATCGATCCGGCGCTGGTGGACGTGAACGTGCACCCGTCCAAGATCGAAGTGCGCTTCCGCGACAGCCGCGCCGTGCACCAGTTCGTGTTCCATGCCGTGCAGCGGGCGCTGGCCCAGACCTCGGCCACGGCCCACGGCAGCGTGCCCTCGCCGCTGCCGGCCGCCGAATCGCTGAACGCCGGCAGCAGCTGGCGCAGCGAGGCGCAGCAAGCCTCGTTCGGCCCCCTGCTGGCGCCCGATTACACGCCCACCTTCTCGCCGTCGCCGTTCGGGCCGTCGCGCCAGGCCGGCGCTGGCGTGGCCCAGAGCACGGAGCGCTACGGCGCCCTGTTCGGCGGCGCACGGGCGGCGCTGGATCAAGGCGCCTCGACCTCCATGGCCGCGATGGGCGCGTCGGGCGCCATGGCCGCCGCGGCCGCGCCTTACGTGGCCACGCCGGCCGCCATGGCGCAGGAAGAATTCCCGCTCGGCTTCGCGCTGGCCCAGCTGCACGGCATCTACATCCTGGCCCAGAACAGCAAGGGCCTGGTGCTGGTGGACATGCACGCGGCGCACGAACGCATCCTGTACGAGCAGCTCAAGAACGCGCTCGACGACCAGGTGGCGGGCCAGCAGATGCAGGTGCAGCCGCTGCTGATCCCCGTCACCTTCTACGCCGAGGAGGTGGAAGTGGGCACGGCCCAGGAACACCAGGAAACGCTGCAGGCGCTGGGCTTCGACATCGCCGCCCTGTCACCCACCACGCTGGCCGTGCGCTCGGTGCCGGTGCTGCTCAAGAACGCGGACGCCCAGACGCTGGCGCGCGACGTGCTGCGCGACGTGCGCGAATTCGGCGGCTCGCGGGTGCTGATCGAGCGCCGCAACGAGCTGCTGGGCACCCTGGCCTGCCACACAGCCGTGCGCGCCAACCGTATCCTGTCGCCCCAGGAAATGAACGCCCTGCTGCGCCAGATGGAGAGCACGGAACGGGCCGACCAGTGCAACCACGGCCGCCCCACCTGGGTGCAGGTGGAAATCGGCGCGCTCGACAAGCTGTTCCTGCGCGGCCAGTAAGCAGACCATCAAATTCAAGCCATCATGACTCATCAAGCACAACGCCCGCTGGCGGTCGCCATCATGGGACCGACGGCGTCCGGCAAGACGGCCGCCGCGCTGGCCATCGGCGCGCGCATCGACGCCGAAATCATCTCCGTCGATTCGGCCCTGGTCTACCGCGGCATGGACATCGGCACCGCCAAGCCCACCCGCGAAGAACTGGCCGCCGTGCCGCACCACCTGATCGACATCATCGACCCGCTGGACGCCTATTCCGTGGCCCAGTTCCGGACCGACACGCTGCGCCTGGTGGACGACATCGCCGCGCGCGGCAAGCTGCCGCTGCTGGTGGGCGGCACCATGCTGTACTTCAAGGGCCTGGCCGACGGCCTGGACGACCTGCCCGGCGCCGACCCGGCCCTGCGCGCCGAGCTGGAACACGAGGCGGCCCGCCACGGCTGGCCCGCCATGCACGCGCGCCTGCAGGCGCTGGACCCGCTAACGGCCGCCCGGCTGGCGCCCAACGACGCCCAGCGCATCCAGCGCGCGCTGGAAATCTGCACCCTGGCCGGCCGCCCCATGTCCGAACTGCTGGCCCAGCGCGAGAAGACGGAGCTGCCGTTCGAGCTGCTGTCGTTCGCGCTGGAACCGTCCGAGCGCGCCGTACTGCATCAGCGCATCGCGCGCCGTTTCGACCTGATGCTGGCCGAGGGCGAGCACGGCAACCTGCTCACGGAAGTGGCGCTGCTGCGCCGCCGCGGCGACCTGCACCCCGGCCTGCCCTCCATGCGCTGCGTGGGCTACCGCCAGGCGTGGGAATACCTGGACGGCTATATCGACTTCGCCACGTTGCGCGAGACGGGCATCATCGCCACCCGCCAGCTGGCCAAGCGCCAGCTGACCTGGCTGCGCGCCATGCCGCAGCGGGTGGTGCTCGACTGCCTGGGCCCGGACCCGGCCGCCGCCATGCTGGCCCAGATCGAAGCCCGCTGCCGCTGAGCGCAGCGCATAGCAATGTGATAACTCGCGCGCCCCGCGCGGAACAAAAACACGGAAAATGTTCGGGCCAGTCTTGACAGCCCGGCGTCCAACCTAGATAATGCTGGGCGTTGTCGGTGATATAGCTCAGTTGGTTAGAGCACAGCATTCATAATGCTGGGGTCGGTGGTTCAAGTCCACCTATCACCACCAAGATTTCTTAAAGAATGGTCTGATCCACATCCGATCAGGCCATTTTTGTTTCGGTGATATAGCTCAGTTGGTTAGAGCACAGCATTCATAATGCTGGGGTCGGTGGTTCAAGTCCACCTATCACCACCAGGATTC
>NZ_JBYSZG010000018.1:0-47352 GCF_058786935.1 Rugamonas sp. FW305-51 | reverse complement strand
CCAGGATTCTGCAAGGGCCGTCATTCATGGAAACGTGATTGACGGCCTTTTTGCATTCATCCTCAGCGCCGCCTCACTTGGCTGGCGCCGGCTTGCGGTACTTGGCCACCAGCGCCACGAAACGGGGATTGTCGCGGATCGGATCGAGGTCGTTGTCCATGTCGAGCTGGTCGAAGTAGCTGAAGCCGGCCGCGAAGCTGGCGTCGAGCTCGCGCAACGCGTCGTCCACGCGGTGCTGCTTGAGGCGCAGGATCGCCGTGTTGTAGGCCACCAGCGGCTGCTGCGGCGCATGGGCGCGGGCCGCCTGCAAATCCTTCTCGGCCTCGGCCAGGTTGCCCTGCTCGAGGTGGGCGATGGCCAGGTTCAGCAGTTCATTGACGGTCTTGCTGCCGGCCAGGACGGGGCCCGCTTCCGGTGGCGGCGGCGGCACTCTGGCCGCATCGTCAACCATTTCCTGCTTGGCCGAGCGCTGGGTGACATAGTACAGCCCCGCTCCCGCCAACAGCACCAGCGCGGCGACGGCCGCCGCCAGGCGCGGCTTGACGATGCCCGCCTGCCGCGCAGAAGACGTGGCGCGGGCGCGGGGTCGACGTGACACATCGCCCGCTACACCCCATCCCGGCGCGCCGCCATCGCGCGCGCGCGCGTCCGAACCAAGGACCGAATCCGTCTGTTTCACCATCGTTGTCCGCCTTTCCAGTTTTTTCCTATCTTCACCGCTGGGCGGTCCGGCGTCAATCTTTTGCCGCTTCCATCGCTTGCAAGGCTTCCTGCGCCGCGCGGAACGCGTCCACCGCCAACGGCGCGCCGCAGTAGACGGCCGCATGCAGCAGCACTTCCTGGATTTCCTTGATGGTGGCGCCGTTGTTCAGCGCGCCGCGCACGTGGCCCTTGATCTCGTGCGAACGGCCCAGCGCCGTCAGCATCGACAGCGTCAACAGGCTGCGGGTCTTCAGGTCCAGGCCGTCGCGGCACCACACCGTGCCCCAGGCGTTGCGGGTGATGAATTCCTGCAGCGGCTGGGTAAAGGTGTCCGCGTTGGCGAAGGCGCGCTCGACAAAGTCGTCGCCCATCACTTGCTTGCGCATCTGCAAGCCGTCGTTGAATTGCTGGTCCATAGCATTACTCCCTGAGGTTAGTCGTCGTTTGAGCGGGCCGTGGGGCAAGCCAAGCCGCCACGCACCTCCAATAATTCTTCGCCTGGCGATCAATGATGCCGCATAGCGAACTGACCGATCAGCGCCACGTCCCCATGGTGCATGGCGTATGAGCGACCTCAAATCCACCAAAGCCCCCTCCGCTAACATGACAACTCTAACTAAAGCGAGGTCATCATGCCATATATCGCCACGGGAAATTTTACCGATGAAAAAGAAGTCATCGGTAACGGTCAATGCGTTACGCTGGTCAAAAAATTGACTGGCGCACCGCCATCATCACTATGGAAACAGGGGGCGCAAGTAAGTTCCCTATTGAAGGATGGGAAAACAATTGCGCCTGGAACCGCCATTGCCACATTTGTCCACGGCCGCTATCCGAACTACACTCATGGCAACCATGCCGCGATCTTTATTCGCGCCACAGCGGGCGGCATCGAGGTATTCGACCAATGGAAAGGTATGAAGCCGGGAAAAAGGACGATACGCTTCGGCATGCCAAAAAGTATAGGCCGGGGGCGCGCCGCCGAAAACTATTCGGTGGTCCAGTGAAGCTGGTCCGGCTTGCGCTGGCTGGTGCCATTGTCTTTTCCGGCACCAGCATGTCGGCCACCTTGCAATGCCCCGCGCGGGCGCCATCGGATTGGATGGATGCTGGCGGGGTGTTGGAATCAGTTCGCGTATTGGCTTATCTCCCCGGTGACACGTTGAATGAGGAAGCACTGCCTAGCGGCCCACCGGACCAGCAATGGCGGCACGGCGACACCTTATTCCAGCAATGGAACATGCGGGCAGGCTCGCCACCTGCCGTTTATCGGATAGATTGCCTCTACCTGGGCACCAAACGCTTTCTGCGGCTGGCCCCGGGGTCGGTCAAACAATGTCTGGCAACTTGGACCTTACACAAGGGCGAACTGGTTGCCGGGACGCTGGTCTTCCGTTGCCGCTAGCCGCGGGCCGGCGGGCGCCACGGGACCCAACGTCACGCTAAGCCTGCGCGCACCAGGACCAAAGCTTCATCAAGTGGAATGGTTTGCATGGCGCCGCTCTCCACGCCGGCAACACGACGCTCCACTTCGATTGCCAACGCCTCTTCCCCGCCAGCATCCTGGTCCAGGCTGGCGGCGAGCAATAGCACAAAAGCTTCCCGCTCATCCGGCGCGAGTTTTAATACCTCTGCCGCCAGAATTCCAAATTGCGTTTGCATCCGCGCTCTCCCTGTTCAAGACGGCCCAGCATCGGCCGGCACCGGCAACCGGCCGCCGTTCCCTACCCGCTATTGTGCCACCCAGCCGCCATCCATGTTCCAGGCCACGCCGCGCACTTCGCGGGCGGCGTCGCTGCAGAAGAACACGGCCAGCGCCCCCAACTGCTCGGGCGTGACGAAGCCGCCGGACGGCTGCTTTTGCGCCAGCAGCTCCGCCCTGGCCTGTTCCGCGCCGATGCCGCGCCGGGCCGCCAGCGCGTCGACCTGGTTCTGCACCAGCGGCGTGAGTACCCAGCCGGGGCAGATGGCGTTGCAGGTCACGCCCGTCTGCGCCAACTCCAGCGCCACGGCCTTGGTCAAACCCACCACGCCATGCTTGGCCGCCACGTAGGCCGACTTCTGGGCCGACGCCACCAGCCCGTGCACCGAGGCGACGTTGATGATGCGGCCCCAGTTGTTGCGCTTCATCGACGGCAGCGCCAGGCGCGTGGTGTGGAAGGCGGAACTGAGGTTGATGGCCAGGATGGCGTCCCACTTCTCGACCGGGAAGGCGTCCACGTCGGCCACATGCTGGATGCCGGCGTTGTTGACGACGATGTCGATGCGGCCAAAACGCGCCAGCACGGCGGCCATCATCGCTTCGATGTCGGCGGCGCGCGCCATGTCGGCGCCCTGGTACACGGCCTGCACGCCGTAGCGCTGCTCGATGCCGGCGCGCAGCGCTTCGATCTCCTGCACGTCGCCGAAGCCATTGAGCACGACGTGCGCGCCGCTGGCGGCCAGGGCGTGGGCGATGCCCAGGCCGATGCCGGAGGTGGAACCGGTGACGAGGGCGACTTTATCCTGCAGCATGAGAGTGGATGTGCTCATATCAGTAGATCCCGGTGAGCAGGAAGGCGGCGATCACGACGAACACGGCGGCCGTCTTGATCATGGTGATGGCGAAGATGTCGCGGTAGGACACGCGGTGCGTCAGCCCCGTCACGGCCAGCAGCGTGATGACGGCGCCGTTGTGGGGCAGCGTATCCATGCCGCCGCTGGCCATGGAGGCCACGCGGTGCAGCACTTCCATCGGAATATGGGCGGCCTGCGCGGCCTGGATGAAGCTGTCGGCCATGGCGGCCAGCGCGATGCTCATGCCGCCGGACGCGGAACCGGTAATGCCGGCCAGCGCCGTGACGGTGACGGCTTCGTTGAGCAGCGGATTGGGCACGCTCTTGAGCGCGTCCGACACCAGCAGGAAGCCCGGCAGCGCCGCGATCACGCCGCCAAAACCGTATTCCGAGGCCGTGTTCATGGACGCCAGCAGGGCGCCGCTGATGGCCGCGCGCGAACCGTCGGCCAGGTGGGCGATCACGCGCCGGAAGGCGCAGGCCAGCACCACCAGGATGCCGGCCAGCAGCGCGCCCTCCACCGCCCAGATGGCCACCAGCTTGCTCACGTCGACCACCAGCGGATGACCGGGCAGGTTGGCCGTGAAGCTGGCGCCGAACACCTTGGGGATGGCCAGCGTGAAGTATTTATTGAGCACGCCCACCAGCACCAGTGGCAGCAGCGCCAGCAGCGGATGGGGCAGGCGCTCCAGCGCCACGGCGGCCGGCTCGTTGAAATGGCCGCTGCCATAGCCTTCGCCGGCGGCGGCGGCCTGGCGGCGGCGCCACGACAGATAGCTCAGACCCGCGGCCAGGATGAACACGGAACCGATCACGCCCAGCCACGGCGCGGCCCAGGTGTCGGTCTTGAAGAAGGTGGTGGGGATGATGTTCTGGATCTGCGGGCTGCCCGGCAGCGAATCCATGGTGAAGGTGAAGGCGCCCAGGGCGATGGTGCCGGGGATCAGGCGCTTGGGGATGTCGCTCTGGCGGAACATCTCGGCCGCGAACGGGTAGACGGCGAATACCACGACGAACAGCGACACGCCGCCATAGGTGAGGATGGCGCACACCATGACGATGGACAGCATGGCGCGCTCGCGCCCCAGCAGGCCGATCACGGCCGACACGATGGACTGCGAGTAGCCGGACAATTCAATCAGCTTGCCGAATACGGCGCCCAGCATGAACACGGGGAAGTACAGCTTGACGAAGCCGACCATCTTTTCCATGAAGATGCCGCTGAACATGGGCAGCACGTAGGACGGGTCCGTGAACAGCACGGCCAGCAGGGCGCACACGGGCGCGAACAGGATGACGCTGTAGCCGCGATAGGCGACCAGCATCAGCAGGGCCAGGGCGGCCAGCACGATAATAAAGCTCAAGGGTAGTCTCCAGTACAGATGATTCAAAGGGGGGACATGCCGGCCGACGGCTCTGCTGGCCGCTGCGATCCGGATGCGCGCAGCGGACATTCGCAATGATCGTGCCATGCGCGCCAAGTACTTGTTTCAAAAAGGAAAGTTGTCGCGGCGCCCAGGACGGGCGGCCGCGCGGACGGGCATGATGGCGGTTTCGTCTCGTTGACGAGACAAGCGGAGCGCGCGGCGGGGCGGGGCCGGCCTTGTGCACCGCATCAATCCGTACTATCTCGCCGACGAGACTACTGTCTTGCCCGCGAGACTAAGCGCATTTTTTGCTTGATCAAACGTCTGCGGCGGGTTGCGGGCCACTGTCACCTTGCCGCAAGTGTGCGACAAGGCGGGACAAGGTACTGCTGTGGAGCGGCAGGCTCACTGTGGATTCCATTCTATTTCTCCTTCTGGTTTGTTCTGCATCCTTCTCTTTAGACCTGCAAACACGGAACAGGTTCAAATCGAGGAATGCAGAAGAAAACAGAAGTGGAAATAGAAGCTTCGCCACAGGGGCCCACAACGCCGAACAGGCCTCACTCCCAGCCCGCTTGCGGCGAATACAAGTGGCGGCCGCGCGCAAGGCGGACTCGGGTACCGCGACGTCCGCTAGCTTGGATGCCCGCCCTTGGCCAGCGCGGCCACCCGCTTGTACATCGCCGCGCGCGACAGGCCCAGCAGCCTGGCGGCGGCCGGCACGTTGCCGCCGGCCGCCGCCAGCGCGTCGCGCACCATGGCGCGGTCGAACTCGGCCAGCGCCTCGGCGTACGGGCGCACGGCGGGCGCGATGGATGCGGCATCGGCCACGCCATCGACGCCGGCCACGGACGGCGCAGCGGCGGCCACGGCGGCCGGCAGCATGGCCGCGAAATCGTCCACATCGAGCCGCCCCCGGTCGCTCAGGATGCAGGCCCGCTCCAGCACGTTGCGCAGCTCGCGCACATTGCCCGGCCACGGGTAGCGCGCCAGCAGCGCGCAGGCGGCCGGCGTGACGGAGCGGCGCCGCATGCCGTTGCGCTCGAAAATCTGCTGCAGCAGTGCGTCGCACAGGGGCGCCAGGTCCGACAGGCGCGCGCGCAGCGGCGGCAGCTGGATCGGCAGCACGTTGAGGCGGTAGTACAGGTCGGAGCGAAAGCGCCCCTGCGCCACCAGCGCCGGCAGGTCGACGCTGGTGGCGGCGATCACGCGCACGTCAATCTTGAGCACCTTGTTCGAGCCGAGCAGCTCAATCTCCTGCTCCTGCAGCACGCGCAGCAACTTGCCCTGCACGGCCAGCGGCATGTCGCCGATCTCGTCGAGGAACAGGGTGCCGCCGTCGGCCAGCTTGAACTTGCCCTCGCGCGCCTTCTTGTCCGCGCCCGTGTAGGCGCCCGGCGCCACGCCGAAAAATTCCGCCTCCAGCAGCGACTCCGGCACCGCCGCCATGTTCACGCCGATGAAGGGCGCGCCGGCGCGGGCCGACATGGCGTGGATGGCGTTGGCCAGGATTTCCTTGCCGGTGCCCGTCTCGCCCAGCAGCAGCACGCTCACATCCTGCTGCGCGGCGCGCGTGGCCTGGCGCTTGATTTCCACGGAGGCCGGCGAAGCGCCCACGAAATGGTCCAGCGTGTACTTGGCGCGGCGGTGCTCGGCCAGGCCGCGCCGGGCCGCGTCCAGCTCCTGCTGCAGCGAGGCGAATTTGGCTACCAGCGGCTTGAGGTGGTGCAGCCGTTCGTACAGCACGAAGCCGACCGCGCCCACCACCTCACCCTGGCCTTGGCCGTCACGCAGCGGCAGGCGGGTGACGACGAACGACTGCTGGCCGAATTCCATGATGTCGAGCAGGATGGGCTGGGCCGTCCGGATCACTTCGCGCAGCAGGCTGTTGGGGATCACGTGCTCGATGTCGCGCCCCAGCACTTGCTGCGGGTCGTGCAGTCCCAGCATCGACATGTATTTGTCGTCGATCCAGCTGATGCGGCCCTGGCAGTCGACGGCGATGGCGCCTTCGTACAGGCTGTCGAACTGGTCGAACAGGGCGCGCATGGCATGCCGGCGCACGGTGGCGGAAGGATCGGACAGATCGGCAGACAGCGGTTCGGACATGGGTTCGGGCATAGGGTCGGACATAGGCTCGGATAGGGGCTCGGACGTGGGCTCGGACGTGGGTTCGGACGTGGGCTCGGATGCAGGCTCGGACAAAGACTCGGGCATGGACACGGATGTGGACTGGGACATGCGCGGCGTTCCCATGCTAAGCCGCGTCGGCGGCGGCGCCCTGGCGCCAGGCGCGCGGACTGCAGCCCGCTTCGGCCTTGAAGGCGTGGCTGAAGTTGGCCACGTCGCTGTAGCCCAGGCGGTAGGCGATCTGCGACACCGGCTGCAGCGGGTCGCGCAGCAGCGTGCGGGCGCGCTGGTGGCGCACGTCCTTGGCCAGCGCCCGCAGCGATGTGCCCTCGCTCTCGAGCGTGCGCGCCAGCGTGCGGGTGCTGACGTTGAGCATGGCCGCGAAATCGGCGATGGTGGGCTGGTAGCCTTCGCTCACCAGCAGCATCAGCCGTATCCAGCCGCTGCAGTCGCCGGCGCGGCCGATGCCGCCCTGTAGCTTGTCAAGGTCGGCCAGTTGCTGGTCGGGGTCCGGCGCGCCCTGCCAGCGCAAAGGCAGCTTGAGCGTCGCTTCCGGCAGCACCACCCGCGCCAGCGGCAGATTGCCATCGCTGAAGTGAAAGCGGGCCGGCTTGAGCGCGGCGTAGCGCTGCACATGGGGCGGCGCGGCGATCGACATGTAGACGTCATACGGCGGCAGCCGCTCGCCCAGCGTGGCCCGCAGGTAGGGATGGACCGACACCACGTACAGCTCCATCACCGTCACCATGGTGTCGGCCGCCATCGGCGCGGCGGGCCGGTAGACCAGTTCGCCGCGGTCGGGATAACGGTGGTAGTGCATGGAGAAGACGGGCGACATCAGACGGAAATAACGGGTCGCCACCTGGAACACCTCGTCGATGGTGGTGCAGCGGCGCATCAGCGGCACCAGCGGGCCGTGGTCGTCCGGCGTCATGGCCAGGCCCATGGCAAACCCAAGGTCGCTGCGGCCGGTGCGCTGCGCCAGCCCCGTCAAGATGCGCTCGAAGGCGGCCATGGTCAGCACGTTGCCCGGCTCGGCCAGCACGGCCTCGCTCAGCCCCAGTTCGGCGAGCTGCGCGCGCAGCCAGCCACGCGCTGCCTCGTCCAGCGTGGACATGAGGCGCGACAGGTAGCGCGACGGCAGTATCGGTTCGTACAGCGGCATGGGGGGACGTGCTTGGCCGAAAATCACAAGTATAGACCGGATCGGCTTCCTACAATATCGGTAGCATCCCCCCTTCATCCAACCTGCAACAGGAGACCGCCGTGTCCTTCTCTTCCCGCCGCCTGCAAGTCAACGGCATCACCCTCAACGTCGTGGTCGAAGGCAGCGGACCGGACGTGCTGCTGGTCCACGGCTTCCCTGATGACCATTCCGTGTGGCGCAAGCAGATCCCGGCGCTGGTGGCGGCCGGCTACCGCGTGATCGCGCCCGACATGCGCGGCTGCGGCGAGTCCGACCTGCTGCCTGCCACGCGCGACTACGCCATCGCCAACCTGGTCGCGGACCTGGTGGGCGTGCTCGATGCGCTGGGCATAGACCAGGTCAAGCTGGTGGGCCACGACTGGGGCGCGGTGATCTGCTGGCAGCTGTGCATCCGCCATCCGCAGCGGGTGGAACGCTACGCGGCGCTGTCGGTCGGCCACCCCACCGCCTACGCGCGCGCGCCGCTGGAGCAGAAACTCAAGGGCTATTACATCCTGCTGCTGCAGCTGCGCGGCCTGGCCGAGGCGGGACTGCGGGCGCGCGACTGGACCCTGTTCCGCCGCCTGATGGACTACCCGGAAGCGGCGCAGCACTGCATAGTGCCGCTCAGGCGGCCGGGCCGGCTGCGCGCGGCCATCAACTATTACCGCGCCAACCTGCACCTGATCCTGCCCACCATCTTCCCTTCGGTGACGATGCCGGTGATGGGCGTCTACAGCAGCGGCGACAACTTCCTGTGCGAGCAGCAGATGCGCGCCACGGAAAACTACGTGAGCGGCCCATGGCGCTACGAACAGGTGACCGGCGCCAATCACTGGCTGCAGCTGGACGCGCCCGAGCGCGTCAACGCCCTTTTGCTGGACTTCCTGCGCCAGGAGCAGAAGGCAGATTCCACTTGCGATCGACGGCGCGCTTGACGCCATTGGCAACGATGATGGCGTAGCCGCTGTTAAACAGCACGCGCGCCCGCTCGCCGTCCGGGTGGGCGGTGGAAAAGCCCAGGTACGATCCCTGCGAGACGGCCTGGAATGCGAACGCCACGCCTTCGACCTGCGCCTCGCGCAACAACACCTCGTCAGTCTTGATGTCGTCCATCATGGCCAGCGCCAGGTCCACCCGGCCGGCCGCAAGCTTCTTCAGGTTGGCCGCTTCGGAACGGGCCGCCAACAACCGTATGCCGCGCTGCTCCAGGCGCATCACCTCGGGCGGATATTCGTAACCGTTGACGATGGCGACCCGCGTGCCAGGCGCCAGCTCGGCCAGGGAACGGGCGGCGACGGGACGGGCCGTATTCTGGAAAAAGCGCGGATAGGCCAGGAACAAGGGCGCGTCGGCAAAGCGCACCTTGCCATGCAGCTCGGGCGCATCAGCCATGCTGAAGCAGCCGGCCACGGCGCCGGCCATCACGTAGATCTTGCAGCGGGCATAGGGCACCACCGTCAACTTGACGTCCGCGTGCGCGGCGGCAAAGGCGGCCAGCACCAGTTCGTTGGCATAGCCGCTACCGTCGCTGTTGGACCAGGGCGACGCCGCATCCTCGACCATCAACTCGATAGGGGCGGCGCCGCAGGCCAGCGGCAGCGCCAGCAGCAAAGCAGATACAACACGACTGGCAAAACGGGACATACCGCACTCTCGCGTTTGATTCAATCAGGCCGTCGCGAGATGGGAGCGCCGGCAGCAATGCTACCGGCTGATTATAGCGCCGGCGCCGCTGCCCCGCGCCATCAAATCGGCATTCACTGCGGCGCGGCGGCAAGCCGGGGCGGCCAAACCGCTGCGGCGTCAGGCCGCGCCCGTGTGGGCGGCGCGGGCCGGATCGATCAGGATCTTGGCGTGCAGCTGCGGATTGGCCAGGTCGGTGAAGGCCTGTTCCACCCCGTCCAGCCCCACCACGCCGGTAACGAGAGGCGCGCAGTTGACCTTGCCGTCGGCGATCATGTGCAGCGCATCGCGGTATTCGAGCGGCGAGTAGCCCAGCACGAAGCGCAAGTCGATCTCCTTGTGGATGGCCACGGCCGGCTCGAACTGGTCGAGCTGCATGCACACGCCCACCACCACTACGCGCGCGAACATGGGCGCGCCGTCGATCACATGGCGCAGCACGCCGGGCACGCCCACGCATTCGAAGATCACGGGACGCTTGGGGTCCAGCCCCAGCTTCTCGGCCACGCGCCACGTGTGCCACCAGGGCAGCGGCAGCTTGCCCAGCTTTTCGCGGGTGCCCACGGCCAGCTCCAGCAAGCCGCTCAAGTCGCCCACGAAGCCGTAATCCTCCCAGCCGGCGTAGGGCGACTGCTCGGCCGGATCGACCACGATGTCGGCCCCGCACTGGCTGGCCAGGCGGCGCCGCGCCGCCGAAAAATCGCTGGCGATCACGGTCTTGACGCCCTGCGCCTTGAGCATGCAGACCACGGCCAGACCCACCGGGCCGCAACCGATCACGATGGCCACGCCATTCTTCGGCACCTGGCCGCGGCGCACCGCATGCCAGCCCACGGCCATCGGTTCGGTCAGGGCCGCCAGGTCGGCCGACAGGCCATTGGGCACCGGCATCAGCATCGATTCCTCCACCACCACCCGCTCGGCGTAGGCGCCGGGCGAACGCGTGGACAGGCCCACCATGTCGATGCCGTCGGCGTGGCGGATCACGGGCACGGCGCAGGCGCGGGCGCCGCGGCGCACCTTGCGCGCGCAGCCGGGACCGTGATCGAGCACCTCGCCGCAGAATTCGTGGCCGAACACGAGCGGCTGGTCCTCGCGCGCCATGTTGCGGTAGCCCATGCGCGCCATCAGCTCGCCCATGTGGTTGCAGTGCTGGCGCACATGCAGGTCCGAGCCGCAGATGCCGCAGCGCAGCACCTGCAGCAGCACCTGGCCCTTGCCGGGCACGGGATCGGGACGTTCTTCAACACGCAACTGCTGGTTCTGGCAAACGACGGCTTTCATGGATACACGCTCTCTCGGGGTGGACAACAGATGGCCCGATCGTAGCGCCGCCCCACGCCGAAAACTTGTGGTTATCTGCCAAGCTGGCGGCGCCGATACTTGCGTCCTCAAATAATCCGCCGCACCGCCCACATGGCCGGAAATCACAAGTTTTCCGGCACCGCGGGCCACATAATCGCTCCATCAACCGACCGCCAGCGCAATGGCGGCAGCCCGCATGCGAGGAGACCATGGCCATTCCCGATCTGAACCACAAACACGTGCTGGTGACCGGCGCCGCTACCGGCATCGGCCACGAGACGGCACTGGCGTTCGCGCGCCAGGGCGCCAGCCTGCTGCTGTCCGATATCAATCCGGCCGGGCTGGAGGCGACGGCGCAGCAGGTGCGGGCGCTGGGCGCAACGTGCCGCACCTTCATCGTCGACGTGGCCGATGCCGGCGCCATGGCGCGCTTCGCGGCCGACGTGCACGCGGCCGTGGGGCCGCTCCACGTCCTGGTCAACAACGCCGGCATCGCCTACCTGGGTCCGTTCCTGCATACCCCGCTCGACTGGTGGCACAAGGTGCTGCAGGTGAATCTGATGGGCGTGGTGCACGGCTGCCACTTCTTCCTGCCGGCCATGCTGGGCGCGCCCGGTCCGCGCCACGTGGTCAACGTGGCCTCGGCCGCCGCCCTGGCGCCGGCCTGCAACATGAGTGCCTACGCCGCCTCCAAGCACGCCGTGCTGGGCCTGTCGGACAGCCTGGCGCTGGAACATGCAAGCGCGCAGGTGGGCTTTTCCGTGATCTGCCCCGGCGTCATCAACACGCCGATCGCCGCCATGCGGGGCGGGAACGTGGCGCGCATCGTCAGCGCCGGCCAAGTCGAGAAGCTGGGCCAGTACTACCGCGACAAGGGCGCGCCGCCGGCCGTGGTGGCCGACGCCATCGTCGACGCCGTCCGCCGCGGCAAGGGCATGGTGCTGCCCGGTCCCTACGCCCGCCTGATCTACCACCTGCGCCGGGTCTCGCGCACCTTGCTGATGAAGGTGATCCTGGACGACTCGAAAAAAATGGGCTGGCTGTAAGCCGCCCGCCCCCGCCAACTGCCAGGAGCCATTCCGCCATGTCCTTCAAGCTGACCCAAACCCGCCTCGGCATCCTGTTCGCCGCCATCCTGCTGGCCTTCTGCGTGTGGCAGAACCCGGGCATGTTGATCGACAACCGCCTGAGCGCCGCCGAGATCGACGCCGCCGTGCGCTACGTGGACCAGAACCTGCCGTTCGACCCGGCCGACAAGGCGATGGTGCTGAACAGCCTGCGCGCCTGGGGCGAGGCGGACGACGGCCAGCCCGTCTACATGCTCAACCTGATGCGCTATTTCGAGCGCATGCGCACCTTGCCCGGCGCGGCCCGGCTGGACGGCACGCCGCGCCAGAACAACGCCCACTACGAGGACCAGGCCATGGCGCTGCTGCTCAAGGCCGGCGGTTACGCCCTGTATGCGGGCAACGTGCAAGGTCCCAACATCCTCGAGCACCGGGCCGGCATGGACCATTGGAGCCGCGTGCTGCTGGTGCGCTACACCAGCCGCCGCGCCTTCCTCAAGCTGCTGACCGATCCGGCCTACGCGCCGATTGAGCCGTACAAGATGCTGTCGCTGGAACTGATCCTGGCGCCCACCACGTCGGAACTGATCATCCCCGACCTGCGCTTCGTGCTGGGCGCCGTGCTGCTGGCCGTGTTCCTGCTGTGCGGCTGGCTGCGCGCCCGGCGCCAGGGGGCGTGGCAACAACAGTCGGCGCAGCAAAAGAGCGCCGTCCGCGTCAGCAAGCTCGCCTGACGGGATCGCACATGCTAGTGTTGACACAGTCCGCTGCCGCCGGCGCCGTCCGGTCCACCGATTTGCCGCTACGCGCCCGGGTGCGGCGCGTACCGGGTTGCCCCGGTGTGCCGGGACCATGGATGCGCACCCGCAAACAGGAGGTTCCATGAAGAGCAGCGAGCATTTCGTGCCGGCCCGTTATTTCGCCCAGCTGATCGACTACCTGGAGGCCAACGGCACGCCCTGCCGCGACGCCTTGAGCGCGGCCCAGATCCGCTCCCTGAACGACCTGCAGGCCAAGCTCACGCGCGGCCAGATCGACACCCTGCTGACGGAGGTGGCGCGCCTGACGGGCCGGGGCGACCTCGGTTTCGAACTGGGGCGCCAGATCAAGCTCAATTCGCACGACATCGTCGGCTATGGCCTGATCAGCTGCGCCACCATCGACCAGGCGCTGCACTTCGCCTCGCGCTACTACCGCCTGATCATGCCGCTGTTCACCTTGCGCTACCAGCGCCGCGGCAACCTGGCCGAAGTGCTGTTCCAGCCGGTGGCCGCCATGAACCCGGCCACCGCCGACTTCTACCTGGAGATGCTGGCCGTGTCCTGCCACGTGCAGCTGATGGCGCTGAGCCAGGGCCGCATCGGCCCCTACGACATCCACATGGCCATGGCGGAGCCGGCCCACGTGCAGCGCTATCGCGGCCTGCAGCCGGTGCGCATGCACTTTTGCGCAGGCGGCCTGCCCACCGTGCGCATCGTCATGCCGGCCGCCATCCTGGACGCGCCGCTGCCCATGCACGACCCGCGCGCCTTCCGCCAGGCCGAGGCCCAGTGCAAGCAGATGATCCAGGAGTGCCGCGCGCCGGGCGAATTTCGCGAATGGATCGTGATGATGCTGCGCGAGGCCAACGACTGCCAGCCCACGCTGGACGACATGGCGCGCCAGCTCAACATCTCGGCCCGCACGCTGGACCGCTACCTGGAACTGGAAGGGGTGAGCTACCGCGAGCTGGCCATGCGCACCCGTAACGAGCGCGCCAAGCACCTGCTCGACGGCGGCAAGTTCGCCGTGTCCGAGATCGCCTACCAGCTGGGCTACTCGGACGTGGCCAATTTCAGCCGCAGCTTCAAGCGCCTGAACGGCGTGCCGCCCAGCGCCTACCGCCGCAGCCCGGACCCGCTGCCGCAAACGCAGGCGGCCTGACGCGCGCCCGGCATCCTGCCCCCACCGTCCCCGCACCACCCGAACGTGTCACCTTTGGAGCATTACATGAACTTCCCGCCGTCCCGTCTTCCCAGCAAAACCTCGCTGTCGCTCGGCCTGATGGCCCTGGGCGGCCTGCTGCCGGCGCACGCCCAGCCACCGGGCGCGCACGCCGCCGGCGCCGCCGCAGCGGCCGGTGCCACGCCGGCCGCCGCGCCCCGTCCGGCCACGGCCAGCCCGGCCAAGCCGCCCAACATCGTCATCATCATGCTCGACGATGCCGGCTTCGCCCAGGCCGACACGGTGGGCGGCGAGATCCACACCCCGACCCTGAGCCGCATCGCCGCCACCGGCGTCGAATACAACGCCTTCCATACGACCGCCATCAGCTCGGCCACCCGCGCCGCCCTGCTGACGGGACGCAACCACCACCGGGTGGGCAACGGCACCGTGACGGAAATGGCCACCGACAGCGACGGTTACAACGGCATCATCCCGGCCACGGCGGCCACCATTCCGCAGGTCCTGCACAGCCACAACTACGCCAGCGCCGCCTTCGGCAAGTGGCACAACACGCCGGCCCACGAGGCGGGTGCGCAGGGCCCGTACCACCACTGGCCGACCGGCTACGGCTTCGACCACTTCTACGGCTTCCTGGGCGGCGAGTCGGACCAGTACAGTCCCAACCTGTACAACGACACCCAAATGGTCGAATCGCCGCACGACCCCAAGTACCACTTCACGGAAGACATCGCGCACAAGGCGATCCAGTGGATAGACCAGCAGCACGCCAGCCATCCCGACCAGCCATTCTTCCTGTACTGGACGCCGGGCGCCGTGCATGCGCCGCACCAGGTGTTCAAGGAGTGGAGCGACAAGTACAAGGGCAAGTTCGACGGCGGCTGGGACGCCTACCGGGCCCGCGCCTTCGCGCGCCAGAAAGCCATGGGCTGGATACCGGCCGACACGGCCAACACCCCGCGCCCGGCCGAAATGCCGGCCTGGGACAGCCTGGGCGCCGAGGAAAAGCAGTTCCAGGCGCGCCTGATGGAAGTGTTCGCCGGCTACCTGGAACATACGGACGCCCAGGCCGGCAAGATCGTCGACGAGCTCGAACGCCTGGGCCTGCGCGAGAACACGCTGATTTTCTACATCTTCTCCGACAACGGCGCCTCGTCCGAAGGCATGCAAGGTTCGATCGCCTCGCTCACTGGCCTGAACGGCATCATCAGCTCCTCGCAGCAGCAGATCAAGGCCCTGAACGACAACTACGGCGGCCTGGCCGCGCTCGGTGGTCCGAAGATCGAAGGCCATTACCATGCGGCCTGGGCCTGGGCCAGCGAGAGTCCCTTCGTCGGCACCAAGCTGGTGGCCGGCTACCTGGGCGGCACGCGCACGCCGATGGCCGTGTCCTGGCCGGCCCGCATCAAGCCCGATGCCGCCGTGCGCAGCCAGTTCCTGCACGTGAACGACATCGCGCCCACCATCTACGACGTCGCCGGCATCACGCCGCCCGCACAGATCGACGGCAAGGCGCAGGAACCGATAGACGGCACCAGCCTGGCCGACACCTTCGACAACGCCGAGGCGCCGGAGCACAAGCGCCAGCAGTATTTCGAGATCATGGGGAGCCGCGGCGAATATTCGGCCGGCTGGATGGCGTCCACCATGGGCCCGCGCAAGCCGTGGGTGGCCGACCAGAGCTTCCTGGTGTCGCTGGCCGGCAAGCTGTCCATCGTGACCAACACCAGCTGGCTGGGCGACCACTTCGGCTGGCTCAACTGGAAACCGGAAGACGACCAGTGGACCTTGTTCAACCTGAACGCGGACTACAGCCAGGCGCACGACCTGGCGGCCCAGTATCCGGAAAAGCTGGCCGAACTCAAGCGCAAGTTCGAGGAAGACGCCAAGGCCAACAAGGTCAACCCGATCGGCGCCAGCTTCGACGTGATGGTGCGCCCCCGCAAATACGACGACAAGGCCGAGTGGCACCTGAACGCGGCCTCAACCCGCATCCCGGAAATGGCCGCGCCCAACATCAAGGCCCACAACAACCGCGTGACGGTGGACGTGGACCTGCCGGAGAACGCCAACGGCGTGCTGTACGCGCTGGGCGGTGCCGGCGGCGGCCTGACCCTGTATGTGAAGGACGGCGTGCTGACCTACGAGTACAACAGCTTCAATATCGCCCGCACCCGTCTGCAAACCAAGGGCAAGCTGCCGGCCGGCCATGCCGTGATCACGGTCGACACCAAAATGACCTCGTGGCGCCGCGGCGGCCCGGCCGACCTGACGCTGGCGGTCAACGGCGCCGAAGTAGCCAGGGGCACGGCGCCCTACACGGCCGCCATCACCTTCAGCGCCACCGAGACGCTGGACGTGGGCACCGACCGCGGCTCGCCCGTCTCGCTCGACTACTTCGAGCAGGCCCCGTTCTCCTTCCACGGCACCATCAACGACGTGCATATCGCGTATCGGCCATAAGCCGGCAATACGGCGGGCCGGCGATCCCGGCCCGCTGCGGAAGTTCCTTCCTACTGGGGGATCATCCCTGCCAGCACATAGGCTTGCAGCATGGTGATCACCCCCACCACCGCCGCGAACAGCAGGCTATGCTTGAGCGTGAAGCGGAACAGTTCCGACTCCTTGCCCACCAGCCCTGTCGCCGCGCAGGCCACCGCGATCGACTGCGGCGAAATCATCTTGCCCGTCACGCCACCGGTGGTGTTGGCCGTCACCAGCAGCGTGTCGGACACGCCGATCTGGTGCGCCGTCGTGTTCTGCAGGGAGCAGAACAGAGCGTTGGACGAGGTGTCCGACCCCGTCAGGAACACGCCCAGCCAGCCCAGGAACGGCGAGAAGAACGGGAAGGCCGCGCCGGTCCCGGCCAGCACCAGCGCCAGCGTGGACGACATGCCCGAGTAGTTGGCCACGAAGGCGAACGCCAGCACCAGGCCGATCGACAGGATGGGGCGGCGCAGCTCGACCACGGTCTGGCCGAAGGCGGCGACGGCGGCGCGCGGCTTCATGCGCAGCAGCATGGCCGAGATGATGGCCGTCAGCAGGATGGCCGTGCCCACGGCCGACAGCAGGTCCAGCTTGAACAGCGCCTCATAGGCCTTGGGCGCGGTGACGATGGGGGTGGTCTTGATCACCAGCTGGTCCAGGAACGGCACGTGCACCTTGATGACGGTGGACGCCAGCGCGCCCTTGGGACCGAACATGGCCTTGAACTGCGGCAGGCTCCAGACCGTGACGATGGCCGTCAGGATCAGGAACGGCGCCCAGGCACGCACCGTCTGCGCCATCGAGTAGGGCGACACGGTACGGCCGTCCGCCTTGGCCGCAGGCTTGCCGGCCATGCCGCCGAAGCCGGTCAGCGCGGCGGCGCCGCCGCCCACGCGCACGGCAGCCTTGGCGCTGGCCGGTTGCCACACTTTCAGGAAGCCCGTCAGCGATACCAGGCATACCAGCGCCGACGTAATGTCCGGCAGTTCAGGGCCGATGAAGTTGGAGGTGAAGTACTGGGTGAAGGCGAAGCTGCCGCCCGTGACCAGCGCGGCCGGCCACACTTCGCGGATGCCGCGCAAGCCGTCCATCATGAACACCAGCCAGAACGGCACCAGCAGCGACAGCAGCGGCAGCTGGCGGCCGGCCATGGCGCCGATCAGCATCGGGTCGATGCCCGTCACCTGGCCCGCCACGATGATGGGTATGCCCATGGCGCCGAACGCCACCGGCGCCGTGTTGGCGATCAGGCACATGCCGGCCGCGTACAGCGGGTTGAAGCCCAGGCCCACCAGCAGCGCGGCCGTGATGGCCACCGGCGCGCCGAAGCCGGCCGCCCCTTCCAGGAAGGCGCCGAAGGCAAAGCCGATCAGCAGCATCTGCAGGCGCTGGTCGTCCGTGATCGACAGCACCGAGGCGCGGATGATGTCGAGCTGGCCCGTCTTGTCGACGATCTTGTACAGGAACACGGCGGTGACGATGATCCACGCCACCGGCCACAGGCCGTAGGCAAAGCCGAAACCGGCGGCCGCCAGCGCCTGCTGCACCGGCATGCCGTAGGCGAAGATGGCCACGGCCAGCGCCAGCAGCAGCGTGACGGCGGCCGCGATGTGGCCCTTGATGCGCAACACGGCCAGCGCGACGAAGAAGAAGATGATGGGGACTGCGGCGACCAGGGCCGACAGGCCCAGGCTGCCTAGCGGCGTATAGATCTGATTCCAGGCTTGCATGGTGACTCCTCCAGGGTGGTGCTCGTTAAAATCTTGTTATGGGTTGCTGCGCTGGCGGCCAGGGTTGGCCAGCCATACTCCTATTCCGGCTGCCCCCTCGCCTTCAGCAAATCGGCCAGGCTGCGCGGGGCCGGCTTGAGCGGCGCCCGGTGCTGGGTCCAGCCCATCTGCTGCGACGGCGTAAACGCCCGCAGCCGGGTGGCGGCCCAGCGGAAGGCACGGTAGGCCGTGGGACTGGCGTAGGCGCCGCTCCAGAAGCGCCACACCATCTTGTCCATGCGGCTGTATTGGGCGCCCTGCCCCCGCAGCGGGTTGTCGACCTGCTGCGCCGGATCGCGGTTCGCTTCCGTGCGCAGCCGGATCAGCAGTTGCGGGATGGGGATGCGGACCGGGCACACTTCGCCGCAGGCGCCGCACAGGCTGGAGGCGGTGGCCAGGTCCGCCGTGGCGGCAAGGCCCAGCAGGTGGGGCGAGATGATCTTGCCGATCGGGCCGGGATAGGTGGTACCGTAGGCGTGCCCGCCCACGCGCGCATACACGGGGCAGTGGTTCATGCAGGCGCCGCAGCGGATGCACTGCAGCGTGGCGCGCAGCTGTTCGTCCGCATAGGCCTGGGTGCGGCCGTTGTCGAGCAGGACCAGGTGCACGGCGCGCGGACCATCCATTTCGCCGGGGCGGCGCGGGCCGGAGATCAGGTTGAAGTAGGTGGTGATGGCCTGCCCGGTGGCCGAGCGCGTGAGCAGGCTGGCCAGCGGCACGATGTGCTCGAGCTTGGCTACCACTTTTTCCATGCCCATGATGGCGATGTGTACGTCCGGCACCGTGGTGCTCAGGCGGCCGTTGCCCTCGTTCTCCACCAGCCACAGGGTGCCCGTGTCGGCGGCCGCGAAGTTCACGCCGGACAGGCCGATGTCGGCTTCGACGAAGGCCTGGCGCAGGGCGCGGCGGCCGGTCTGGATCAGCTGGTCCACGTCTTCCGTGTAGGGCGTGCCGGGGATGTGCTGCTCGAACAGGGCGGCGATGTCGCCGCGCGTCTTGTGCACGGCCGGCATGACGATGTGCGACGGCTTCTCGCCGGCCAGCTGGACGATGTACTCGCCCATGTCCGACTCCAGGCACGTCACGCCCCGCTCCTGCAGGTAGTGATTGAGCTCGATCTCCTCGCTCGCCATCGACTTGCCCTTGATGACGCTCCTGGCCTGGTGCGACTGGGCGATGCGGTGGATGATGGCGTTCGCTTCGTCGGCCGTGGCGGCCCAGTGCACCTGCACCCCGGCTGCGGTCAGGTTGGTTTCCAGCTGCACCAGCAGGTCGGGCAGGTGCGCCAGCGCGTGCTGGCGGATCGCTTCGCCCAGGTCGCGCAGCTGTTCCAGCTCGTCGCCGTCGGGGAACTGGACACTGCGCTTGTTCTGCAGGAAGTCCATCGCGCCGCGGAAGCTCTTGCGCAGCTTGGGATCGTCCAGCGCCGCGCGGGCACGGGTGCGGAAATCGGCCGATGGCATGAAGTGCAGCGGAGCGGTGCTCATCGCGTCTCTCCTTGCGCCGGGCGGTCGGTGACGATGATGACCCACATCCAGCGCGGACCGTGGGCACCGTAGGCCAGCGTCTGCTGGATGTCGGAAGTCTTGGACGGGCTGGAGGCCAGCACCAGGTTGGTGGGCATGCCGTCGCCCCACCGTTCGGCCTGGGCCGCCGCCTGCAGGTCGGCGTGCAGCGTGTCGGCGTACACCAGCGCCACGTGCAGCGGCGGCACCAGCGACACGGTGCGCGGCGTGCCGGCATCCGGCGCCAGCACCAGCGTGCCGGTGGCGGCGATGCCGGAGCGGGCCACGGTGAACCCGGCATCCACGCTGTCGAACAGCTCGGCCTTCCACGCTTCCAGCGGACGCGCGAACGGCAGCGCTTCCACGGCCGGCGGCAAGATGTTCTTCAATGCCGCGCCCTCGGCGCCGGCCGGGTCCAGCAGCAGGCGCCGGACGCCGTGCGCGGCCAGGCGGCCGGCCAGCTGGGCCGGCCATTCGGCGCTGGTGGCGCACCAGACATCGGCATGGGCCGCGGCCAGCGCGGCCTGCATGGCGGCCACGCGTTCGGCCGGGGTTTGCTCCGCGCGGCGACGTTCATAGTGGGCGCGGATGCGCTGATCCAGTTCGTCGGCATGCAGTTGCGCCGTGGCGGGGGCGGCGGCGCGCAGCCGTCCCAGCATCAGGTCGCGGGCGTTCAGGGTGCTCATCGTGCGTCTCCTTGGGCGGCGTATTGGGCTGCTTCCTGGGCTGCTTCCTGGGCCGCTCCTTGCGATTGTTTTTGCGATTGCTCTTGCTTTGCCCCCTGCGCCCCGGCCTGGTCGCCGCCCGTGCGGCGCCACAGGAAGCTGGCCATGTGTTCGACCGGCAGCGGCGCCTCCATGTGGCGGGCCGCATGGCCGATGTTGAGCAGGCAGCCGCAGTCGGCCGATACCAGCCGGTCGCAGCCCGTGGCGCAGGCGGCGGCCACCTTGTCGCGCACCATGGCGCCGGAAATGTCGGGATGCTTGAGCGAGAAGGTGCCGCCGAAACCGCAGCATTCCGACTCGTGTTCATGTTCGGCGCGCGTCACGCCGGGCAGCGCGTCCACCAGCGCCACGCCGTGGGCACGGGTGCCCATCTCGCGTCGCGCGCCGCAGGAGGTGTGCAGCACCACCCGTTCCGGCGCCTGGCCTTGCGGCGCGTCGGCGGGAATGGCCAGCTTGAGCACATGCAGCAGGAATTCGGTCAGTTCGTACACGCGGCCAGCCATCTCCAGCGCCTTGGCGTGCGCGACCGGGTCGTCCTCGAACAGGGCCGGCCAGTGGTGGCGCATCATACCGGCGCAGGAGCCGGACGGCACGATCACGGGCCACGGCCGGGAGAACAGGTCGAGCTGGGCCAGCGCCACGGCGCGCGCCTGCTCCGGATTGCCGCTGCTGTAGGCGGGCTGGCCGCAGCAGCTCTGGCCACGGGGGAAGTGGACGGTGAGGCCTTCGCGTTCCAGCAGGCGCACCGCGTCCAGCCCGGCCTCGGGCATGAACAGGTCGATCACGCAGGTGCCGAACAGGTACACCTGGTCCGGTGCGGTGGGATAGTCTCGAGCGTGCATGCTGTCTCCTCGGTTGCCGCGCAGCTGGTGCTGCGTTGCGGTTTGGTTTTATAGCGCCCATAATCCCAGCGACGGCGGGGCCGCACAAATTGGTCGGACCAGTGCCCGTTTTACGTGCAGAGGGGGCAATCATGCAGGAAAGGCAAGGCGGCGGACGGGTGGCCGATGTGATGCGCAAGCTGGAACAGGCGCTGCTCGACGGCAGCCTGCCGGCCAACGCGCGCCTGCCGGCCGAGCGCGTGCTGGCCGAGCGCTACGACGTGTCACGCAACACGATACGGGAAGCGATCCAGCGCCTGAGCGCGCGGGGGCTGGTGCGCAGCCGGCCCGGCGCCGGGGTCTATGTGACCGACCAGCTGCGCACGGGCATGGCCAGTTCGCCGTGGGGCCAGCTGGTGGCCGACCATCCGGCCGTGCGCGACGACATCCTGGAATTTCGCCGCGTGCTGGAAGGGGCCACCGCCTATTTCGCCGCCATGCGGGCCGACCCGCAGGAGCGGGCCCGCATCGCCGGACTGATGGCGCAGCTGGAGCAGGCCCGCACGGCGGACGACAAGGTGGCCGAGGCGGAAGTGGACGCGCAGCTGCACGAGGCAATCGCCCTGGCCTCGCACAACTCCATGTTCCTGCATCTGCACACGAGCATCATCAGCATGCTGCGCGAGCACATCACGCTCAACGGCACCGGGCTGCGCGAACTCAGTCCGGCCACCTCGGACCAGCTGCTGCAGCAACATCGCAGCGTGTGCCAGGCCATCTGCGCCAGCCTGCCGGAGGAGGCGCGCACCGCCATGCAGACCCATATCGACTTCGTGCGCAGCCACGTGGCGCAGGGGGCGATCTAGGCCGCGAGCGGCACCGCCTGGCCCGAATTGGTCCGACCAACGGCCTGCGAGCCGGCTTGGACCGGGGCGGCTGACGCGCCGTTACAACAAAATATTTTTGCGCCGGAATTGACGCGGCCGTGGTTGGCCGGCTTCACGCCCGCAGCATATGCCGGTACTGGCTGGGCGTGACGCCCACCGTGGCCTTGAACTGGCGTGTGAAGGCGCTGTGGTCGCCGTAGCCGCAGGCCTGGGCGATGTCGGCCACGCTGTCTGGCCCGGCCAGCAGGCGCGAGGCGGCGTCGAGCCGGGTCTTGATGATCATCTGGCGCGGCGTGAGGTGGAAGATGCGCAGGAAGTAGCGCTCGATCTGCGCCACCGACATGTGGGCCGTGCGCGCCAGCGCCGGCAGGTGCAGCGGCTGGTCATAGTGCTCGTGGATCTTGCGCACGGCGTCGGCCACCTTGCCGTAGGCGGGATTCTTCTGGTCGGCCATGGCCAGGTCGCGCGACACGCCCGTCAGGCCGACGATGGCGCCGCCGGCGTCGCGCAGGGCCGTCTTGCGGGTCAGGCACCAGCCGGGGTCGCGCGTGGGGTACAGGTGCAGCTCCAGCTGGTCCTCGATCTGGCCGCCGCCGGCCAGCACCGCCAAGTCCTGCGCCAGATAGGTCTGGCCGAACGGATGGGCGAAGACTTCGGCCGGGGTGCGCCCGATCAGCGCCGCCTTGTGCCGGGCACCGCAACGCTGGACCAGGGTCTGGTTGACCACCACGTAGCGCCCTTCCAGGTCCTTGACGAAGAACACCACGTCCGGCAGCGCGTCGAACAGGGGTTCGGAAAAGAACACATCGGCGATGCGCGCGCCCAAGGCGGCCCGCCCGCCGTCCGCCGATCCGGGTGATCCCGCCACTTGTTCTGGTCCTGCCATCCCCGCCGCTCCTTCTGCCACACCGCCCCATGCGGCCCAGCCCTGATTGTCGCACACGGCAGGCCTCTCGCAGCAGCGTAAATTGTGCAGATTTCGTCATCTTCGGTGCGCAGCTTGTGCAAGACAGGAGCGCCGCCCGGGCATAAGATTCAGCACATGAAAACCATCTCCATCATCGACTCCCACACGGGCGGCGAACCGACCCGGCTGGTGACGGCCGGCGGCCCGGAACTGGGCACAGGCCCGCTCAGCGAGCGGCTGGCCACACTGCGCCGCGAGCACGACAACTTCCGCTCCGCCGTCGTCTGCGAGCCGCGCGGCTCGGACGTGCTGGTGGGCGCCCTGCTGTGCGCCCCGCACGCGCCCGATTGTGCGGCAGGCGTCATCTTCTTCAACAACGTCGGCTACCTCGGCATGTGCGGCCACGGCACCATCGGCCTGGTGGCCTCGCTGGCCTACCTGGGCCGCATCGGCGCCGGCCGCCACCGCATCGACACCCCGGTCGGCGTGGTGGAAGCGCGGCTGCATGAAGACGGCGGCGTCACCGTCGACAACGTGCCGGCCTGGCGCAGCCGCAAGGACGTGACAGTGGAGGTGCCCGGTTACGGCCCCGTGACGGGCGACGTGGCCTGGGGCGGCAACTGGTTCTTCCTGGTAGCCGGCCACGGACAGGAACTGGACATCGGCAACGTGGACCGGCTCACGGCCTACACGGTGGCCGTGCGCGCCGCGTTGCAACAGGCCGGCGTGACGGGTGACGACGGCGCCGAGATCGACCACATCGAACTGTTCGCCCCGTCCCGCACGGGCGCCGACAGCCAGAACTTCGTGCTTTGCCCCGGCAAGGCCTACGACCGCTCGCCCTGCGGCACCGGCACCAGCGCCAAGCTGGCCTGCCTGGCGGCCGACGGCAAGCTGGCCGAGGGCGCGTTGTGGCGCCAGGAGAGCATCGTCGGCAGCGTATTCGAGGGCAGCTACCGCCGTACGCAAACGGCTGGGCGCGTGGCGCCCAGCATCCGCGGCCAGGCCTGGGTCAACGCCCAGTCCACCCTGCTCCTGGACCCCAGCGATCCGCTGGTGTGGGGCATACGCTGATGTCCATCCCGTCCTGCATGGATGCCATCGTGATCGGCGCCGGTATCGTCGGCGCGGCCTGCGCCGACGCGCTGGCCGCGCGCGGCCTGCGCGTGACGGTGATCGAGCAGGACGCCGTGGGCAGCGGCGCCACCGCCGCCGGCATGGGCCACCTAGTGGTCATGGACGACAGCGAAGCCGAACTGGCCCTGACGGCGTGGTCGCTGGCCCTGTGGCGCGAACTGGCCGCCGGCCACCCGCAACGCCACGAATACAGCAACTGCGGCACCATCTGGATCGCGGCCGACGAGGAAGAACTGGCCGCCGCCCGCGCCAAGGCGCACATCCTGGCCGGCCACGGCCTGGCGTGCGAACTGCTGGATCCGGCCGCCCTGTACGCCCGCGAACCCGAACTGCGCCCCGGCCTGGCCGGCGGCCTGCTGGTGTCGGGCGATGGCCTGGTTTATCCGCCCAAGAGCGCCCGCCTCCTGCTCGAGCGCGCCTGCGCCAACGGCGCCGTGCTGGCGGCCGGCAGCGTGGTCCGTATCGAAGACCACGGCGTGCTGCTGGCCGACGGCAGCCGCCACCAGGCCGGCACCGTGGTACTGGCGGCGGGCGCGCGCTCGACCGCCCTGCTGCCGGAACTGCCGCTGCAGCCCAAGAAAGGCCACGTGGCCGTCACCGACCGCTATCCCGGCTTCATCCGCCACCAGCTGGTGGAGCTGGGCTATATCAAGAGCGCCCATGCCGCCAGTGGCGCATCGGTCGCCTTCAACCTGCAACCCCGTCCGACCGGACAAATCCTGATTGGTTCCTCGCGCCAGTTCGACACAAGCGACCTGGCGGTCGAACCGCGCATGATGCAGCGCATGCTGCGCCATGCTGCCAGCTTTACCCCCGGGCTGGCCCAACTGAATCTGCTGCGCTGCTGGACCGGCCTGCGTGCCGCCAGCAGCGACGGCCTGCCCCTGATCGGCCCCTACCCGGCCCGGCGCGGCCTGTGGCTGGCCACCGGCCATGAAGGCCTGGGCATCACCACCTCGCTGGCGACGGCCCAGCTGCTGGCCGACCAGGTGCTCGAGGCGCGCAGCGCCATTCCCTGCCAGCCCTATCTGCCCAGCCGCTTTGCCAGCCTGGCCCGCGCCTATGCCTGACGCCATCGTCCTTTTCATCGACGGCCTGCCCGTCAGCGTGGCCGCCGGCACCAGCGTGGCGGCCGCCGTCGCCATGGCCGGCAGCCCGGTCACGCGCCGCTCCGTCACCGGCATGCCACGCGCGCCCTTGTGCGGCATGGGCATCTGCCAGGAATGCCGGGTGACGATAGACGGCCGGCCGCACCAGCTGGCCTGCCAGACCCTGTGCGCACCAGGCTTGCAGGTGGTGACCGCGTGCGGCGGAGGCCGGCCATGAAGCGCGCCTTCGACGTGCTGGTGGTCGGCGCCGGCCCGGCCGGCCTGGCGGCGGCCCATGCGGCGGCCCGCCACGGCGTCAGCGTGGGCGTGGTGGACGACAACCCGCTGGCCGGCGGCCAGATCTGGCGCGGCGGCCCGGGCCAGCAGGCGGACCAGCGCGCCCGCAGCCTGTGGGCCACGCTGCAGGCCGCGCCCAACGTCACGTTCCTGCACCAGTGCCGCGTGCTCTATCCGCTGGACGGCAAGCGCCTGCTGGCGCAAACGCCCACCGACGCCATCGAACTGCATTACGGCAGTCTGGTGATCGCCACCGGCGCGCGCGAGCGCCTGCTGCCCTTCCCCGGCTGGACCCTGCCCGGCGTGACCGGCGCCGGCGGCCTGCAGGCGCTGGCCAAGGGCGGCTATCCGGTGGCGGGCAAGCGCGTGATCGTGGCCGGTTCCGGCCCGCTGCTGCTGGCCGCCGCCGCCACGCTCAAGCAACAGGGCGCGCAGGTTGCCGCCATCGTCGAACAAGCGGCGTTGCCACGCCTGGCGCGATTCGCACTGGGCCTGTTGGCCACGCCGACCAAGGTCACACAGGCGCTGCAACTGGCTTGCCGGTTGCGCGATGTGCCCTATCTGCGCAACAGCTACGTGCTGTCCGCGCACGGCAGCGCCACGCTGCAATCGGTCCGGCTACGCCGCGGCGAGCGTATCGAACAGTGGGATTGCGACCTGCTGGCCAGCGGCTACGGCCTGCTGCCCAATGTGGAACTGGCGCTGGCCCTGGGTTGCGCCATGCAGGAAGGTACCCGGCAAGTACGCGCCACGCAGGCCGGCGCCACCCGCGACGGCGCTGGACAGGATCACCGCGCGCCGGAGCGCGCCATGCTGGACTATGCCGTGCAGGTGGACGCCTGGCAGCGCACCAGCGTGCCCGACGTCCTGTGCGCCGGCGAAGGTACAGGCGTGGGCGGAGTGGACCTGGCGCTGGCCGAGGGCCGCATCGCCGGCCTGGCCGCCGCCGGCCGCACGGACGCGGCGCCGTCGCTGTTTGCCGAACGGGCCCGCTGGCGCAGGTTCGCCGCGCGCCTGGCCCATGCATTCGTGCTGCGTCCCGCACTGGCCCAGCTTGCCGACGACGACACCATCGTGTGCCGTTGCGAGGACGTGCGCCACGGCGAGCTGCGCGGGCACACCAGCTGGCGCAGCGCCAAGCTGCACACGCGCTGCGGCATGGGTCCGTGCCAGGGCCGCGTGTGCGGCGCCGCCACTGGCCTGCTGTACGGCTGGCGGCCGGACACGGTGCGGCTGCCGCTGTCGCCGGCGCGCATTGGCAGCATGATCGAAGAATAAAGGGACATTCCGTCCGTTTTTGACCAAGGAGAACAGCATGGCCGCAGCAAAATGGGAAGGGGTATTCCCCGCCGTTACCACCAAGTTCAAGCCCAACGAGGAACTCGACCACGCCGCCATGGAGCGCCATTTCGCGTTCCAGATCGACAGCGGCGTGAACGCCCTGCTCACCTGCGGCTCGCTGGGTGAAGCGAGCACCCTGTCGTTCGATGAAAAGCTGGCCGTCACCAGGACCGCGCTGCAAGTGGCCGGCGGCCGCGTGCCGGTGCTGGTCAACGTGAGCGAGACGCGCACGCTGACGGCCTGCCGTTTCGCCGAACAGGCCCACGAGCTGGGCGTGCAGGGCCTGATGGTGATGCCGTCCGTGCTGTACGCGGCCGACGCGCGCGAGGCGCGCGACAACCTGCGCACCATCGCCCAGGCGGCCCAGCTGCCCATCATGGTCTACAACAATCCCGTATCGTACAAGGTGGACCTGACGCCGGACGACTTCAGGGAACTGGCCGATTGCGAATGGATCGTCGCCATCAAGGAGTCGACCGACAACGTACGCCGCATCACCGACCTGCGCAACGCCGTCGGCCACCGCTACCAGTTGTTCATGGGCGTGGACGACCTGTCGTTCGAGGGCCTGGCGGTGGGCGCGGACGGCCTGCTGGCCGGCCTGGTGGTGGCCTTCCCGAAAGAGACGGTGGCGCTCTACAAACTGATGAAGGCCAAGCGCTGGGATGAAGCGCTGGCCCTGTACCAGTGGTTCATGCCGCTGATGCACCTGGACGTGTCCAACAAGCTGGTACAGAACCTCAAGCTGGTCGAGACCCTGGCCGGCGTGGGCAACGAGCACGTGCGCCGTCCGCGCCAGCCGCTGCAGGGCGCCGAGCGCGAGCGCGTGACGGCCATCGTGCAGCACGCGCTGGCCCACCGGCCCGACGTCAGCGCCCTGTTCTGAGGCGGGCGGCGCCGTTCACGGCGATGGGGCGTCGATGCGGGCCAGGGCCGCGGCGATCGGCGCGGCCGTCAGCGGCCGCACCAGCCGCTCCACTTCCTGGCCGTCGCGCAGGAAGATCAGCGTGGGCCACAGCTTGACCCGGAACGAGCGGCCCAGCGGGCGTCCCGGCCCATCCTCGACCTTGATATGGGCCAGCGCCCCATGGCCGGCCATGGCCTCGGCCAGCGGCGCCTGGGCCGCCATGCAGTGGCCGCACCAGTTGGCGCCGAATTCGAGCAATACCGCCCCTGGCAGCGCGTCGATCTGGGCCCGCGCGGGCGCATCTGTCTGGTAATCGGTTTTCATCGTCACTCCCCGGCCCGGCCCCGCATAGTCACAAGCAGAGCACGGACACTGTTGCATAGAAAAAATATATGGTGATATTTTGCAATTTTCAATGTCATTCTGAAACTGAATGTGCTTTAATGGTAAACAGAAAAGCACATACGTGTTCCACATTTGTCGCGGTCGCCGTGTTGCGCGGCTGACCGTCCCCGCCACCAGGAGCTGACATGAAGATCCATCTGCCCATCGTGCTCGCCATGCTGTTGACTGGCGCGGGCGGCGCTGCCCAGGCAGCGGCCGCGCCGGTGGTGACGATCCATGCGCCCCATTGCCTGTCCGCCCTGAGCGCCGCGCCCTGCAACATGGAAGGTGCGCCCTACCTGCTGGCGCCCGCCGCCGGCCGGACCGGCAAGCCGCGCGACGGCGCCGTCACCCTGCCCGGCGACGACCTCGATGCGCTCGATGAATACCTGCCCGCGCCCGCACCGTCCCAGGTCCAGGCGCCGGCCGCCGATGCGGCCCCGGTGCCCGAGCCGGCACAGTTCCTGATGCTGCTGGCCGGCGTGATATTGCTTGGACTGAGCTCGACCCGGCAGGAAAAGTACGACAAATTCTCTGCCTGAGAGCCCAGCCGGTACATTGCATCCCGCCTCGCGCGGGATTTTTTTTTGCCTTGGTCTACAGGCCGCAGACGGCATGGATATTGGTCAGTGCCACGCCGTGCAGCACGGCCCGGCCCATGCAGCTGAGTTTCTGCAGGCCGTTGTCGGTGGCGGCCGTGGCGAAGATCGCCAGCGCCAGCAGCACGCCGGCGAGGATCAGGATGCCTTTGATCAGATCTTTGTTCATGGAGCTGGCAGTGGTCGGACGATGTGGGACGCCATTCTAGCGCGCCGCCGCGCGTGGCCGCAATGGCGCGCGCCGGGCAGGCCGGCGATGGTCCGGCGCCTCATGCGTGCAGCTGGCCGTCCGGATGGGCCGGCGCGGCCGGATGGGTTTCGTCGACCGGCGTCACCACGGGAATGCGCAGCACGAAGCTGGCGCCGTGGCCCAGCGTGCTGCTGACGGTGATGGTGCCGCCGAACTGCTTGGCGATCAGGTTGAACACGATGTTGAGCCCCAGGCCGGTGCCGCCCTGGCCGCGGCGCGTGGTGACGAAGGGGTCGAACACCTTGTCGATCATGTCGGGCGCGATGCCCTTGCCGTTGTCGACCACCTGCATCTCGATCCAGTCGCCGTCAAGCACCACGTTGATGCCGATGGTGCCCTCGCCGTCCGGCTCGAAGGCGTGCTCCACGCAGTTGAGCGTGAGGTTGGTGATGACCTGGGCCAGCGCCCCTGGATAGCTGTCGAGCACAATGTCGGGCGGGCAGGCGATGGCGACCTGGATATGGCTCTTCTTCAGCTTGGGCTGCAGGCTGGCCACCACTTCCGTGATGTAGTCGCGCAGCTCGAAGCGGCGCCGCGCCTCGCTCACCTGGTCGACCGCGATCTGCTTGAAGCTGTGGATCAGGTGCGCGGCGCGGTAGGCGTTGTTCATGATCAGGCGCGTGCTCTCGCCGGCCGTCTCCACGTAGCGCAGGATGTCGGACTTCTTGATGTTACCGCCTTCGATGGACTGGTGCACCCGCTCGGTCGCCTCCAGCAGCACCGAGGCGCTGGTAAGGGCGATGCCGACCGGCGTGTTGATCTCGTGCGCCACCCCGGCCACCAGCCCGCCCAGCGACGCCAGGCGCTCGGCCTGCAGCAGCGATTCCTGGGTGCGGCGCAGGTCGTCGAGCGCCTTGGCCGTGGTCTGGGCCGACTTGCGGGCCTCGTCCTCGGCCTCGCGGATGCGGGCGATGATCGATTTCACCTTGCGCTGGATGGCGTTAAAGCCCCGTATCACTTCGCCCAGCTCGTCGTGGCGGTTGTCGGCCAGCTCCTCCACCTCGTCGCTGCCGCGGGTGGCCAGGTCGAACAGGCCGTCGCGCAGCTGCTTGAGCGGGTCGAACACGATGCGCAGCGACAGCGCCAGCGCCGCCACCAGGATCAGGTCCAGCAGCAGCACCTCCGTCACCTTGCGCCGCACCTCGGCCGCCAGCGTGGCGTCGATCTGGGCCCGGCTGAAGTTGACCACCACCCGTCCCACGATGACGGGCTTGAGCGAGGCGCCGGCGGCACCCGAATCGCGGTAGGCCAGGTCGGCCACCACGGGCGCGCCGGCCACCGGGGCATCGTTCTCGATCGCCACCACGCCGCCGCCATCGTTGCGCAGCTTGCCCGAGAACAGGCCGACCGAAGTGTCGTAGACGCGGATGGCCACCAGTTCCGGCGGCAGCATCTCGGCCGCCACGATGTTGTCGACCTTGGCCTTGTCCAGGTCCCACAGGGCCGACGGCAAGCTCGTCTGCAGCCGCGTCAGCACGCCCTGGCGCAGGCGCTGGTTGCTCACTTCCAGTTCATGGCCAAGGCTGTATTGGGCATACGTGCCGGAAATGGCCAGCACCAGCGTGACTATCACCACGAACAGCGCCGTCAGCCGACCTTGGATACCAAACATCTACACACCTCCCCCGGAATACCGGGCCCCGCGCGGGCGGAACCAAAAACGTGGATTTGACGGCAACGCCCCAATGTACGGTATGACATGCGTCTTGGCAAGAACTGGCCCGTCCCGACCGCGCCGCCGGCGCCGTTTTGGCCGCGCCGGTGCGCTCCTGGCGCCACAACGGCGACCCGGCCGGCGCCACACAGGGCGCTGCGGCAATGGTAAGATCGGGACAACAGAAAGCCGGAGGCACCATGACTGCCACATACCACCACATCCCGCTGGCCCAGGTCGCGCCCGGCATGGTCCTGTCGGACGAACTGCTCGACATGCAGGGCCATGTGCTGCTGCCGCAGGGCACCGTGCTGACCGAGGCCATGCTCGAGCTGATGCCGCGCCACGGCATCGCCGTGCTGCCCATAGCGCGCCCGCCCATCTCGCACGACGAGCTGGCGGCCAGCCGCCACCACTACCAGCAACGCATCGATCACCTGTTCCGCAAACACGACCCGGACCACGACGCCGACTGGGCCACGGGCCTGTTGCGGCGCTACGTGTCGGACTTCCGGCTAGGCATGGAGGATATTCCTGAATGAGCACACCGCTGACCTACGACGACGTCGTCAAGAACCTGGACGACCTGCCCTCGCTGCCGGCGGTCGTGATGGAACTGCTCAACAGCATAGACCAGGAAGAGGTCGACATCTCGGTACTGGCCAAGAAAGTGTCGTACGACCAGGCGCTGACGGCCAAGACGCTGCGGCTGGCCAATTCCTCGCTGTACGGGCTGCAGGTCAAGGTCACCACCATCCAGCAGGCCATCACCTTCCTCGGCTTCCAGACCACGCGCAACCTGATCACGGCAGCCGCCGTCACGGGCTGCTTTGCCGAGGGCCAGTGCGCCGGCTTCGACCACAAGCGCTTCTGGCGCCACTCGATCGCCACGGCCGCCTGTGCCAAGGTGCTGGCGCGCCAGATGCGCTTCAACCAGGACTACGCGTTCACGGCCGGCCTGCTGCACGACATCGGCCGGCTGGTGCTGGTGGCCTGCTTCCCCCAGCAGTACGCGCAAGCGATCGCCCACCGCGCCGCGCACGACTGCACCATGCTGGAGGCGGAACGCACGGTGCTGGGCATCGACCACGTGGACGCGGGCATGGCGCTGGCCGAGCACTGGAATTTTTCCGACACCATGCGCCTGGCCATCGGCGGCCACCACGATCCGGAGACCCCGGGCGCCGGCTTCCTGGCCGCCATCATCCACGTGGCCGATGCCATGGTGCATGCACTGGACCTGGCGCAGGTGCCCGACGGCCTGGTGCCGCCCGTGTCGACCGTGGCCTGGACGGCGCTGGCCCTGAATGAGGAAACGTGCCTGCAGCTGTTCCGCGAAACGGAGCTGCAGTTCGGGGAAATTGCGATGGTGCTGCTGTCCTGACCGCGCCCCGTGGCCGGGGCCGGTGACCGTGCCGATGGCACGTCGCAATGCAGATGGTGCAGCGCCGCTTGCCGGGATCGCCGGCAGCTGGCTGGCAGCTGGACACGCCGGCGCCGGGTCAGCGCGGGCGGCTCGCTGGCCTGCCGGACCGGCGGGACACGGCAGGCAGGTGCGACGCCATCAGTGACGGGCGTAGCTGCTGGCCTCCGGGCGGTCGCCGCGGTCTTCCGGCTTGGGCCGGCCCTGGGCGTCGGACAGGCGGTACTTGGTGCGGCGGTCGCCCATCAAGTCGCGCAGGTCGCGGATGCTCATGCCTGTCACTTCATGCATGCGTATCAGCAGCGAGGCGCCCACCGGCAGCCGGTGGTGGCGGATCTTGCTGATGACGGGCGGCGCCACTTCCAGCAGGCGCGACAGCGCAGCGTCGTTCTTGAGCTGCATCTTGCCCAGCAGGATATCGAGCAGATGGTTGGGATTGTAGCTTTCCTGGGAAGCGAGAGCGTGGTGTGCCATGATGTTCCTCGTCTGTGTTGATGATGAAATAGTGCTGCTATGAACTTAAGGTAGGCTTAGCGCACCCTAAGTTCCAAAGGCGCCGGACTGCTTGCCTTTCATACAATCTTATGCCCAAACCCGCGCATTCCGGCCGCCGGAGGCCTCGCGATGCTTGTTTGACCTCAACCATCGGCAGGAAAACTTAGCAACATGGCCATTTCATCACATAAAGCAAAATTGCGGCGCACGCAAGCCGGGCCCCCGGCCGGGCCGCCGGGGCCCGATTTACGTTAAACTACCGTTTTGGCGGCCGGCCCGCACGGCGCCTCCCGGCCCAGTCCGCAACACTACGAAACAGCCCATTGAAAACCAAGACCCCCGTCCAGCCGCAATACTTCGTCCCCGAGCCGCTCGATAACACCCGGCTGGCCCACCTGTGCGGCCCGCTGGATGAAAACCTGCGCCAGATCTCGGCCGCGCTGGACGTTACCATCTTCCGCCGCGGCGAAAAGTTCATCGTCAGCGGCAGCAATGCCGAACGGGCGGTGCAAATCCTCGAGCAGTTCTACGCCGTGGCCAACAAGGTGGTGCCGATCGAGGAAGTGCAGCTGGCCCTGGTGGAACAGCGCGCCGGCCTGGCCGGCGTGGCCGAGCAGCACGCGGCGGCCCCGTTCGAGGAACCGGACATCGCCAGCCCCGTGCTCAAGACCCGCCGCAGCGACCTGCGCGGACGCACCCCGCACCAGATCCGCTACCTGCGCAACGTGCTGGAACACGACATCAGCTTCGGCATCGGCCCGGCCGGCACCGGCAAGACTTACCTGGCCGTGGCCTGCGCCGTGGACGCGCTCGAGCGCGACGCCGTCAAGCGCATCATCCTGACCCGGCCCGCCGTGGAAGCGGGCGAGCGGCTCGGCTTCCTGCCGGGCGACCTGGCGCAGAAAGTCGATCCCTACCTGCGGCCCCTGTACGACGCCCTGTACGACCTGCTGGGCTTTGACCGTACGCAAAAAATGTTCGAAAAACAGGTGATCGAGATCGCCCCGCTTGCCTACATGCGGGGCCGCACGCTGAACCACGCCTTCGTCATCCTGGACGAGGCGCAGAACACGACGGTCGAGCAGATGAAGATGTTCCTGACCCGCATCGGCTTCGGCAGCAAGGCCGTCGTCACGGGCGACGTGACCCAGGTCGACCTGCACAAGACCGTCAAGAGCGGGCTGGTGGACGCGGTCCAGGTGCTGAGGGACGTGCGCGGCATCGCCTTCACCCAGTTCACCAGCGAAGACGTGGTGCGCCATCCGCTGGTGGCGCGCATCGTCGACGCCTACGAGACGGCGCACGCGCACCACGCCGAAATCGCCCCCTTACTCAAAGCCACCGCCATTAAAAATGTCCGAAAAAAATAAACTGAGCCTGTCGGTGCAATATCCCGATTCCCGTTTACAAGAGAGCATCACCCGGCCCAAGGTGCGGCGCTGGGTGCAGGCCGCGCTGCTGGCGCCGGCCGAACTGACCATCCGCTTCGTCGACGCCGAGGAAGGGCGCAGCCTGAACCGCGACTACCGGGGCAAGGACTACGCCACCAACGTGCTGACCTTCGCCTACAACGAAGGCGACGCGTTGCCCGACGACGCCCCCACCCAGGCCGACATCATCCTGTGCACGGACGTGCTGGAGCGGGAAGCGGCCGAGCAGAGCAAGACGGTGGAGCAGCACACGGCCCACCTGATCGTGCACGGCGTGCTGCACGCGCAAGGCTACGACCACCTGGACGACGCAGAAGCGGCCGAAATGGAAGGGCTGGAAACGGACATCCTGGCCCGCCTCGGCATCGCCGACCCCTACACCGCCTAAAAAAAATGGGGACGTACCCCATTTTCAGGCAAGACTGAAAATGGGGTACGTCCCCATTTTTCTGCCCCGGTTTGGTGATGGCAAAACGGCAAAATCGGTCCCGCCGCTCCGTTTGGTGTATCCTATATCCCTTCGAAACAACGGCTCACGCCTCCTATGCAAGAGCACCCTAGTGGCGTCAAGCCTGACGCCAAGCCCCACCGGTCACTGTTTGAACGCCTGACCGCCCTCATCTCCCCCGAGCCCGAGAACCGTGCGGAACTGCTCGATGTCCTGCATGACGCCCATGAACGCAACCTGATCGACGCCGACGCCCTGTCGATGATCGAAGGCGTGTTCCAGGTGTCGGACCTGTCCGCGCGCGACATCATGATCCCCCGTTCGCAAATGGATGTGATCGACATTTCCAAGCCCATCGAGGAATGGATGCCGGCCGTGCTGCAGACGGCCCACTCGCGCTTCCCCGCCATCGAAGGCGAACGCGACAAGGTGATCGGCATCCTGCTGGCCAAGGACCTGCTGCGCTACTACGCCGAGGAATCGTTCGACGTGCGCGACATGCTGCGCCCGGCCATCTTCATCCCCGAATCGAAGCGCCTGAATGTGCTGCTGCGCGATTTCCGCGCCAATCACAATCACATGGCCATCGTGGTGGACGAGTACAGCGGCGTGGCCGGCCTGATCACCATCGAGGATGTGCTCGAGCAGATCGTCGGCGATATCGAGGATGAATACGATTTCGACGAGGAAGAGGACAACATCCTGTCCATCAAGGAAGGCCAGTACGGCCCCCGCTGGCGCATCAAGGCCCTGACCGAGATCACCCAGTTCAACGAGGAACTCGACACCGCCCTGCCCGACGACGACGTCGACACCATCGGCGGCCTGGTCGCCAAGCACCTGGCGCGCATGCCGCACAAGGGCGACGTGTTCGACCTGGACGGCCTGCGCTTCGAAGTGCTGCGCGCCGACGCGCGCCAGGTCCACGTGCTGCTGGTGGAAAAACTGCCGGCCGCGCCGGAGCAAGACGCGTAACATGCGTTTTCGCCGTACCGATCCCAACGCCCCACCCAAGCCCCAGCGCAGCACCCGCGGCCGGATGACCATCACGGCCGCCGCCGGCGCGGCCAGCGTGTTCGCGTTCGCCCCGTTCGGCTGGTGGCCGATCGAGATGGCCAGCCTGGCCATCCTGTTCTACCAGGTGCTGCGCAGTTCCAGCGTCAAGGGCGGCGCCCTGATCGGCTGGGCCTACGGTTTCGGCTGGACGGCGGCCGGCGTCTGGTGGATCTACGTCTCGCTGCATACCTACGGCGGCATGCCCGCGCCGCTGGCTGCCGCCGCCGTGGTGCTGCTGGCCTGGGGCATGGGCGCCTACGTGGCGCTGGCCATGGCCGGCGCCTCCTGGCTGCGCCAGCGCTGGGCGCTGCCGCTGCCCGCGTCCAACCTGCTGCTGCTGCCGTCCATGTGGTCGCTGTGCGAATGGGTACGCGGCTGGCTGTTCACGGGCTTCCCCTGGCTGTCGGCCGGCTACGCCCACAACCACAGCCCGCTGGCCGGCTACGCGCCCGTGATCGGTGTGTATGGCCTGGGCTGGCTGGCGGCCGTCTGCGCCGGCGCCCTGCTGCTGTTGCTGCACCGCAGCCGCTGGCGCGCGCTGGCGCTGGTGGCGGCCATCCTGGCCGGCGGCGGCGCGCTCACGCAACTGCACTGGACCCATGCGGAAGGCAAGCCGATTTCCGTGCGCCTGATCCAGGGTAACGTGCCGCAGGACGAAAAATTCAACGGCGCCCACGTGCTGGCCACCCTCAAGCAGTACCGCGACGCCATCATGGCCGCCCCGGCCGACCTGATCGCCACGCCGGAAACGGCGGTCGTCATGCTGCCGCAGCAGCTGCCGCCCGACTACCTGCCGGCCATCAGCCAGTTCCTGCAGCGCAGCGGCAGCAGCCTGGTGCTGGGCATCCCCATGGCCGACAGCCAGACCGCCTACTTCAACAGCGCGCTGGGCATGACGCCGGTGGCCAACGCCAACTACTACCGCTACGACAAGCACCACCTGGTGCCGTACGGCGAATTCATCCCGCTGGGCTTTCGCTGGTTCGTGGACCTGATGTCCATCCCGCTGGGCGACCAGACCAGCGGCCCGGACATCCAGCCCGCCTTCACCGTCAAGGACCAGCGCGTGCTGCCCAATATCTGCTACGAAGACTTGTTCGGCGAAGAGATCGCGGCCCAGCTGCACCATCCGGCCGGCGGCCAGCAGCCGGCCACGCTGCTGCTCAATGTGTCCAACCTGGCCTGGTTCGGCGACACCATCGCCATCCCCCAGCACCTGCAGATCTCGCAGATGCGCACGCTCGAGACGGGCCGCCCCATGCTGCGCGCCACCAACACGGGCGCCACGGCCGTCATCAACGGCCGCGGCGACGTGGTGGCGCGGCTGGACGCCAACACGGGCGGCACGCTGGCGGCCACCGTGCAGGGCATGGCCGGCAGCACGCCCTATATTGTGTGGGGCAACAAGCTGTTCCTGGCCTTGCTGGCGCTGGCCCTGGCGGGCGCCTGGATTTGGGGACGGAGCGCGACGAAAGCCGCAAAAAACCAGGCAAAAGTTCCTTAATGTCTACAGGCGCCCCTTAAAACCCGCTAAAATTAGCCGCTTTAGCGAACCTGCAACCGTTGCGCCCCGCTGCGCGCCACCGACCAAACAAGATGCTCACATTTCAACAAATTATCCTGACCTTGCAAACCTACTGGGACAAGCAAGGCTGCGCCCTGCTCCAGCCCTACGACATGGAAGTGGGCGCCGGCACCTTCCACACCGGGACGTTCCTGCGCGCGATCGGCCCCGAGCCATGGCGCGCGGCCTACGTGCAGCCTTCGCGCCGCCCCAAGGATGGCCGCTACGGCGAAAACCCGAACCGCCTGCAGCACTACTACCAGTACCAGGTGGTGCTCAAGCCGGCGCCGGAAAACATCCTGGACCTGTATCTCGGTTCGCTCGAGGCGCTGGGCCTGGACCTGAAGCAGAACGACGTGCGTTTCGTCGAGGATGACTGGGAAAGCCCGACCCTGGGCGCCTGGGGCCTGGGCTGGGAAGTGTGGCTGAACGGGATGGAAGTGACCCAGTTCACCTACTTCCAGCAAGTGGGCGGCCTCGATTGCAAGCCCGTGCTGGGCGAGATCACCTACGGCATCGAACGCCTGGCCATGTACCTGCAGGGCGTGGAGAACGTCTACGACCTGGTGTGGACGGAATGGGAAGAAAACGGCGTCACCAGGAAGCTGACCTACGGCGACGTGTTCCACCAGAACGAAGTGGAACAGTCGACCTACAACTTCGAGCACGCCAACACGGAACTGCTGTTCGCCCAGTTCGCCAACCACGAATCGGAAGCCAAGCGCCTGATCGAGCTGCAGCTGACGCTGCCGGCCTACGAGCAGATCATGAAAGCGTCCCACAGCTTCAACATGCTGGACGCGCGCGGCGCCATTTCCGTGACCGAGCGGGCCGCCTACATCGGCCGCGTGCGCACCCTGTCGCGCCTGGTGGCGCAAGCCTACTACGACTCGCGTGAGCGCCTGGGCTTCCCCATGCTGCCCGCCTCCGCCACCGCCGCCTGAGCCAACAAGAACACAACGATATGAACCAGACTCTCTTAATCGAACTGCTGACCGAAGAACTGCCGCCCAAGGCGCTTGCCAAGCTGGGCGCCGCCTTCGCCGCCGGCATCGTCAACGGCCTGAAATCGCGCGACTTCCTGGAAGCCGACAGCGTCGCCACCAGCTATGCCACGCCGCGCCGGCTGGCCGTCTCCATCACGGGCGTGCGCGCCACCTCGCCCGACAAGGCGATCCGCGAAAAAGTGCTGCCCGTGAGCGTGGCGCTGGACGCCAATGGCAACGGCACCGCGCCCCTGGCCAAGAAACTGGCCGCGCTGGGCTTCCCCAACCTGACCGTGGCCGAGCTGGAACGGGCCCAGGACGGCAAGGCTGAAAGCTTCTTCTACACCTACACGGCAGCCGGCAGCGCGCTGCAGGCCGGCCTGCAGGCCGCGCTCGAGGAATCGGCGGCCAAGCTGCCCATCCCCAAGCTGATGAGCTACCAGCGCCCCGACGGCGCCACCGTCAACTTCGTGCGTCCGGCCCACAGCCTGATCGCGCTGCATGGCGCCACCGTGCTGCCGTTGACGTTGCTGGGCCTGACGGCCTCCAACACCACCCTGGGCCACCGCTTCCTGATGGCCGACGGCAGCCGCCGCATCACCATCGCCCACGCCGACAGCTACGCCGCCACCCTGGCCGAACAGGGCAAGGTAATCGCCGGCTGCGACGCGCGCAAGGAACAGATCCGCGCCGCCCTGCTGGCCAAGGCCGGCGCCGACCAGGTGCTGATGCCGGAAGCGCTGCTGGACGAAGTGACGGCGCTGGTCGAATGGCCCGTGGTCTACGAGTGCCACTTCGAGGAACAGTTCCTGGCCGTGCCGCAGGAATGCCTGATCCTGACCATGCAGACCAACCAGAAATACTTCGCGCTGACGGACGCGCAGGGCAAGCTGCGTTCGCGCTTCCTGATCGTCTCCAACATCGCCACCGCCACCCCGGACGCCATCGTCGGCGGCAACGAGCGCGTGGTGCGCCCGCGCCTGTCGGACGCCAAGTTCTTCTTCGAGCAGGACAAGAAGAAGACGCTCGGCTCGCGCCTGCCGCTGCTGAAAAACGTGGTCTACCACAACAAGCTGGGCACCCAGGCCGAGCGCAGCGAGCGCGTCACCGCGCTGGCCGCCGCCATCGCCCGCGCGCTGGGCACCGACGTCCAGCTGGCCACCCGCGGCGCCCTGCTGGCCAAGGCCGACCTGCTGACCGACATGGTGGGTGAATTCCCTGAGCTGCAAGGCATCATGGGCACCTACTACGCCCGCCACGACGGCGAGCACGAGGAAGTGGCGCTGGCCGCGTCCGAACACTACCAGCCGCGCTTTGCCGGCGACAGCCTGCCCACCACCGCCACCGGCACCGCCGTGGCGCTGGCCGACAAGCTCGAAACGCTGGTCGGCATCTGGTCCATCGGCCTGCAGCCGACCGGCGACAAGGATCCGTTCGCGCTGCGCCGCCACGCCCTGGGCGTGCTGCGCATGCTGGTGGAAAAGCGCCTGCCGCTGGCCATCAGCGCCGTGCTGGCCGATGCCGCCGGCGAGTTCGTCGCCATCCCCGGCTTCAAGGACCCGGCCGCCGAAGTGACCGCCTTCATGCTCGATCGCCTGCGCGGCATGCTGCGCGAGCGCGGCTTCTCGCCCAACGAGATCGAAGCGGTGGTGGCGCAGAACCCGGACCGGCTGGACGACATCGTGCAGCGCCTGGAAGCGGTGCAGGCCTTTGCCGCCCTGCCCGAGAGCGCCTCGCTGGCCGCGGCCAACAAGCGCATCACCAACATCCTGAAGAAGAACGAGGAAGCGCTGGCCCAGTCGGGCGCCACCGGCGTCAACCCGGCGCTGCTGCAGGACACGGCCGAGAAGAACCTGGCCGCCGCCGTCGCCCGCGTGCAGCCGGAAGTGGACGCGGCCTTTGCCCGCGGCGACTTCGCCGGCACGCTCAAGACGCTGGCCCAGCTGCGCGACGACGTGGATGCCTTCTTCAACGACGTGATGGTGATGGCCGACGATGTCGCCCTGCGCAACAACCGCCTGGCCCTGCTGTCGTCGCTGCACGGCATGATGAACCGGGTGGCCGACATTTCCAAACTGGCGGCCTGACATGGGAGCGCCGGCACTCAAGCTGATCATTCTCGATCGCGACGGCGTGATCAACCATGACTCGCCGGATTTCATCAAGTCGCCGGCCGAGTGGCAGCCCATCCCCGGTTCGCTGGAAGCGATCGCCCGCCTGAACCAGGCTGGCTACCGGGTGGTGGTGGCGTCGAACCAGTCGGGCATCGCCCGCGAGTACTTCGACATGACGGTCCTCAACGCCATCCACCAGAAGATGCACATGCTGGCGCAGCAGGTGGGCGCCACCATCGACGCCGTGTTCTTCTGCCCGCACGCGGCGGCCGACAGCTGCGACTGCCGCAAGCCCAAGCCCGGCATGTTCGACGAAATCGCCAAGCGCTACCAGGTGAGCCTGAAGGGCGTGCCGACGGTGGGCGACTCGCTGCGCGACCTGCAGGCCGGCTACGACCGCGGCTGCGTGCCCTTCCTGGTATTGACCGGCAAGGGCGAGAAGACGCACAGCACGGGCGGCCTGCCGCCCGGCACCCTGGTCTTCCCCGACCTGGCGGCCATGGTCAGCCACCTGCTCAAGACGGCGGCGGTGGCTGCATCGGCGGCGCCGCAGGCCACCAACCCATAATCAAACCAATAATCGAGTTCTGGAGACCGCATTGCGTGATACCGTTTTATTCCTGCGTTCTTTGCTGTTCATGATCGTGATGGTCGTCTCGACCATCGTCTGGGCCTGCGTCTGCTTCCTGGCCGCGCCCCTGCCTTACAACAAGCGCTTCTGGGTCACCGCGCGCTGGAACGTGTTCATGATCTGGTGCCTTAAGGTCATTTGCGGCATCCGCTACCAGGTCAAGGGCGCCGAGAATTATCCGGACGCGCCGGCCGTCGTGCTCTCGAAGCACCAGTCGGCCTGGGAAACCATCTTCCTGCTGCCTAACATGCCGCGCCCGCTGGTGTTCGTGTTCAAGAAGGAGATCCTCTACATTCCCTTCTTCGGCTGGGCCATGGCGCTGCTGCGCATGATCCCGATCGACCGCAAGCAAGGCAAGAACGCCTTCAAACATGTGGTCAGGCACGGCAAACGTCGCCTGGCGGACGGACAATGGATTATCATGTTCCCGGAAGGGACCCGCATCCCCGTCGGCCAGGCAGGCAAGTACAAGAGCGGCGGTACCCGCCTGGCGATTGCGACCGGCGCCGTGGTGGTGCCGATCGCGCACAACTCCGGCGAATGCTGGCCCAAGAACTCGTTTATCAAACGTCCGGGGCTGATCACGGTATCGGTCGGCAAGCCGATCTCGCCGCAAGGCCAGACGCCGGACAGCATGATGCAACAGGTGGAAAATTGGATAGAATCAGAAATGCGCGTCATTTCGCCCCACGCCTACAGCGCTGGCTAGACGACCTGGCCACCGCCGTCAAACCGGCGCCGCAGGATGCGGCGCCGGACGCGGCGCGTCAGCAGCTGGACCTGTTCGGGCAGGAGGCGGCTAACCAGGCCGCACCGGCCGCGCCGCCGGCAGCGGCCGCCGCGCCCCATACGGCCAACCTGCTGCGCACGCCGGAGACGGCCAGCCCGCCCGTGCGTCCCGGCGTACCGCCATGGACGCCGCCCGTCACCGTCACACCCGCCTCGCCTCCCACCGCCATTCCCATCCGGCCGCCCGCGCCGCCTCCTTCCGAACTGCCCCCCAAGCGCCAGCTGCTGGTCGGCCAGTTCGTGCTCGAATACACGCTGCGCCGCTCCACCCGCCGTTCGATCGGCTTCATGATCGACGACGACGGCCTGCGGGTGACGGCGCCCAAGCGCATCAGCATCACCGAGATCGACAACGCCATCCGCACCAAGCAGCACTGGATACTGAGCAAACTGCACGAGCGGCGCGAACGGCGCGCGGCGCGGCTGGAAAAGCCGCCCGTCGACTGGGTGGACGGCGCCCAGCTGCCCTACCTGGGCGGCGACATCACGCTGCGCCTGCTGGTGGGGGGACGCAACCGCAGCAGCTACAACCCGGCCACGCGCGAGCTGGCCATGGTGCTCGTGCCGGGCGCCACCGAGCTGCTGCTCAAGGAAAGAGTCAAGGCCTGGCTGCAGCAGGAAGCCAAGCTGCTGTTCGAGCAGCGGCTGGACCTGTACGCGGCCCGGCTGGGGGTGCGCTACCATTCGTTCGCCCTGTCCTCGGCCGGCACGCGCTGGGGTTCGTGCACGGTGGAGCGCAAGATCCGGCTGAACTGGAAGCTGATCCACTTCTCGCTGCCGCTGATCGACTATGTGGTGGCGCACGAGCTGTCGCACCTGCTGGAGATGAACCACAGCGCCCGCTTCTGGGACACGGTGGGCCTGATCTATCCGGAGTATGAGGAAGCGCGCAACCTGCTGCGCAAGCGGGCGCAGGAGCTGCCGGTGCTGTTTGGATGAATCCCCACAAGCTAAGCAAGCTTCCTGGACGATGGATTCTTCATTTCCTGCAGTTGGTGGTCGTACCAGCTTTCATAGTCGCTGGCCTGACTCAATTGAGGTACGCCGGTCGCAGGCAACGCGCGATATAGCGGATCATTCATGACACCGGCTTCCTCTGCCAACTCAGTCAAGTCACCGTACGCCTCGGCCACGACAGCCAACGTCAGCAATCCGGCCACTCGCTCGTCGGGCCTGCTGAGCGCTTCAACGGCTACTCTTATGGAAACGATGGCCAGTTCACGATCAGCCCGCAATTCCCTTACTTCGCAATCGTGATGCGATACGTGGGGGGGAACGCGATTCATTTATACCTCCGTTTCCAATCCGACCAAAAACGCCGGGCAAGCAAAATGTCAGTTTGCTGCCTGGAGCCTTTACTTCCACCACACAACAGTATCACCAAGCTGTCCCCGTACCGCGCGCAATAAATTCGATGACCTGGTCCCAGATGAATGCGCAGCTCGTCGATGCCTCCGCCAACGCTTACCCAGTCGCCCCAATTTCCCAGCCGTAATTGACGCAAGCGAAACAGTACCCGCCCCTTCAGCTCTGTATTGCGCAAACTGTCGAACCATTCATCGAATGGAACTCGACCATTATCCTGCGCGTAACGTAGCACCTCAAACATACTGATTCCTCAGCTTAGTAACAGGCAATAGGCTTTGCAAGCCCAGCCTGAAAATGGAGGAGTTCAGTATGCAGGTACTGCGTGATCGCTATGTGGGCAAGATCAAACCAAGATGGCGATCAGCTGTGGCACTGCTACCGCAACGCCGGCAGCAGTGCCAGCGTGCGGGCGGTGGCGCCGCGGTGCTGGTTGGCGAAAGCCAGGGCGCGGGCGCCCATGGCGTCACGGGCGGCGCTATCGCCCAGCAGACGGGCGGCCTGCGCCATCAGGGTGGAGGCGTCGGCCACGCGCTCGGCGCCGCCGGCGGCCAGCGCGTCTTCCGTCACCAGCGCGAAATTGAACGTGTGGGGACCGATCAGCACCGGCTTGCCCAGCGCGGCCGGTTCGATCAGGTTCTGGCCGCCCAGCGGCAGCAGGCTGCCGCCCACGAAGGCGCAGTCGCAGGCCGCGTAGTAGGCGAACATTTCGCCCATCGAATCACCCAACAGGACGTCCACCGCGGCGGGCAGGGTGTCCACTGCGGCCGGCGGCAGATCCACCGCAGCCGGCAACGCTCCCTTGGCCGACAACATTTCCCTGGCCGGCGGCACGTTCCCCGACGCCAATGCGGTGTCCGTCCGGGACGGCCGCACGCCGCCACCGTCCAGTTGCAGGCGGCTGCGGCGCTGTACTTGCAGGCCGCGCTCGGCGATCAGCTTTTCCACTTCATCGAAACGCTGCGGATGGCGCGGCACCAGCAGCAGCAGCACGTCCGCCGGCAGCGTGGCGCGGGCCTGGCGGAAGGCGTCCAGGATCAGCGCTTCCTCGCCCTCGCGCGTGCTGGCGCACAGCAGCACGGGGCGGGCACCGATATGGGCGCGCAGCGCGGCGCCCGTGGCCAGCGCCGCCTGCGGCACCACCACGTCGAACTTGATGCTGCCGGTGACGGCCACATTGGCCACGCCCAGCGCGCGCACGCGGGCCGCATCGGCCTCGGTCTGCGCCGCCACCAACGATATGCCACGGGCCGCATCGACCAGCAGGCGGCCAAAGCGCGTCGCCTTGCGCAGCGAGCGCTCCGACAGGCGGGCATTGGCCAGCACCACCGGCACCTGTGCGCGCACGCACTGGCCGATCAGATTGGGCCACACTTCCGTCTCCATCAGGATGCAGATGCGGGGCTGGAAATGGCGGATGAAACGGCGCACCATGCCGGCCGTGTCATACGGCAGGTAGGATTGCACCAGCCGCGCGCCATGCCTGGCGAACAGCGCCTTGCCGGTGGCGCGACCGGTCGGGGTCATATGGGTCAGCACGATGCGGCTGGCCGGATATTGCGCCAGCAGCGCGTCGATCAGCGGTTCGGCGGCGCGCGTTTCACCCACCGACACGGCATGCACCCAGATCGACAACGGCGCAGCGCCGGCGGGCAAAAGCGAACGTGGTTCGGCTGCTGCGGACGAACGGGCCGGGGCAGCAGTTGACGAGCCGTCTGCCGGCGAAATGGCGAGCGGCAGCGCCCTGGTACTGGCGCCGTAAAAGCCCAGCCGCTCGCCCCAATGCTGGCGATAACCCGGCTCCTGCCGGCCGCGCAGCCACAAACGCAGCAGCACCAGCGGCAGCGCCAGCACCCACATCACGGAATAGAATACGCGCATGGTCAGCCCAGCAGGGTGCGGGCCGCAGCCAGCACTTCGGCCACGGACGGCGGCGCGCCGCGGTCACCCAGGTTGATGATCCTGGGCGACCAGTTGCCCTCGGTCTTCCAGCGCGGCGAGTCGGCGTAGATTTCCACCGTCGGCACCGTAAAGGCGGCGGCGATATGGGTCAGCCCCGTGTCCACGCCGATGGCCAGCGCGGCATGGCGCGCCAGCAGCGTGGCGTCGGCCATCGACAGCTTTGGCAGCATGCGCGCATTCGGCAGCGCGGCGGCCAGGGTTTCCGCTTCCGCCTTTTCCTTGTCCGAGCCCCAAGGCAGCAGGATGGGCATGGGCGCCAGCTGGCGGCCCAGTTCTATCCAGTGCTGCGGCGCCCATTTCTTGGCGTCGCGCGCGGTGCCGTGGAAGTAGACGGCATACGGCGCGGACGGCATCCAGTCCGGCCTGGCTTCGTCGGGCGACACGGCCGGCAGGCCGAAGTCGGCCGGGGTATCGACCGCGTAGCCGAGCGCGGCGCCGGCCACCAGGCGCCCGCGCGCCACGGCATGGGTACGCGGGTCGGTCGGCACGCTGTCGGTGTGGAACCAGCGCGAGATGCCCTCGTAGCCCGAGCCTTCGCTGCCGTTGGCCAGGCCCACCTTGTGCCCGCCCTTCACGATACGCGCCGCGCCCATGATGATGCCGGTCTTGAGCAAGCCCTGGGTGTCGAACACGTAGTCGTATTGCTGCTGGCGCAGGGTGCGGAAGAAGGCGCGCAGCTCGGCCCGCGTTTCGGGCTTGCCCAGGCTCTTGCGCCAGCGCCGCAGCGCGAACGGGATGATGGTGCGCACGCGGGCGTTAAGCCGCACCAGGCTCACATAGCCCTCTTCCACCACCCAGTCGATATTGGCGTCCGGGTAGTGGCGCGCGATGTCGGCCACCATCGGCAGATTGTGCAGCACGTCGCCCAGCGACGAAACGCGCACCAGCAGGATGTTCAGCGGCCGCTTGCCGCCCGCTTGCGCGCCCATCCGGTCAGAACGGCAGGACCGCGTCCGGCTTGGCAGCCAGGATCACGCTCTTGAACTGGCCCTGGATGCGCGCCAGCGCGGCCGGGGTCTCCGCCTCGAAACGCATCACGATCACCGGCGTGGTGTTGGACGAGCGGGCCAGGCCGAAGCCGTCCGCGTATTCCACCCGCAGGCCGTCGATGGTGATGATCTGTTCATGGCCGGGGAACACGGCGTCGCTGCGCAGCTTCTCCATCAGGATCACGTTCTCGCCTTCCTTCAGTTCCAGGTGCAGTTCCGGCGTGCTGTCGGACTGCGGCAGGGCATTGAGCAGGGCCGACGGATCGGCTTCGCGGGTCAGGATCTCCAGCAGGCGCGCACCGGCGTACAGGCCGTCGTCGAAACCGTACCAGCGGTCCTTGAAGAAAATGTGGCCGCTCATCTCGCCGCCCAGCGGGGCGCCCGTCTCGCGCAGCTTGGCCTTGACCAGCGAGTGGCCGGTCTTGTACATCAGGGGCTGGCCGCCGCTCTTGGCGATCCACGGCGCCAGGTGGCGCGTGCACTTGACGTCGAACAGGATCTGCTGGCCCGGATGGCGGGTCAGCACGTCGGCCGCGAACAGCATCATCTGGCGGTCCGGGTAGATGATCTGGCCATCCTTGGTGACCACACCCAGGCGGTCGCCATCGCCGTCGAAGGCCAGGCCGATCTCGGCGTCCGTCTCGCGCAGGCAACGGATCAGGTCCTGCAGGTTTTCCGGATGGGCCGGATCGGGATGGTGGTTGGGGAAGTTGCCGTCCACCTCGCAGAACAGTTCGATCACTTCGCAGCCCATGGCGCGATACAGGTCGCCGGCGAAGGCGCCGGCCACGCCGTTGCCGCAGTCGACGGCGATCTTGATCGGGCGCGCCAGCTTGACGTCGCCGACGATGCGCTCCAGGTAGGCGGCGCCGATGTCGTGGGTGCGGTAGCTGCCGGCCACCTCGGCGCGCGAACCGTCATGCTCGACGATGCGCTGGTACAGCGAGGTGATGGCCTCGCCGTGGATGGCCTCGCCGGCCAGCACCATCTTGAAACCGTTGTAGTCGGGCGGATTGTGGCTGCCCGTGACCATGATGCCCGAGCGCGCGTCCAGCGCATGGGTGCCGAAGTACACCATGGGGGTGGCCACCACGCCCAGGTCGATCACGTCCACGCCCGCCGCCTGCAGACCCTGGGCCAGGGCGGCCGCCAGTTCAGGGCCGGACAGGCGGCCGTCGCGCCCGATCACCACCGTGCGCTCGCCCTTGGCCAGCGCTGCCTGGCCGAAGGCCTGGCCGATTTGCCGGGCCACGCCGGCGTCCAGGGTTTTACCGATAATGCCGCGGATATCGTAAGCTTTGAAGATCGTTTTTGACAGGGAAACCATAATGTAGGTGAGCGTGGTTGTAGAGGGGGCATGGCAAGGCCGCCATGATACCGCAGCCGGGGCCGGCTGGGCG
>NZ_JBYSZG010000017.1:46422-116593 GCF_058786935.1 Rugamonas sp. FW305-51 | reverse complement strand
GCCCCACCCGCCCCATGCTGATCAAACGAAAATCCATCGAAAAAGAAGAATCCTCCCGTCCGGCCCGCAAGGTCAGATACGCGCCGGTCACCCTGTCGGAGCAGGATGGCGTGCGTTATCTGCATTTCGGCACGGAATGGGTGCAGGGCGCCATGCGCATCCGCAAGCCGGACTGGCCGGAACTGGAATACGCCCAGCAGATGATGAGCTGGATGCTGTGGCTGGACCAGCCGCGCGCCATCGCCCAGCTGGGCCTGGGCACGGGCGCCCTCACTAAATATTGTTACAAACAGTTTCCGGAAGCCCAGGTGACGGCCATCGAGCTGAACCCGTCCGTGATCGCCATCTGCGCCTCCATGTTCAAGCTGCCGCCCAACGACGCCCGACTGGCCGTGCTGGAAATGGACGCGCTCGACTTCGTGCACGACGAGCAGCGCCACGGCACGCTCGACGCGCTGCAGGTCGACCTGTACGACGCCACGGCCAAGGGCCCGGTGCTCGACACGGCCGAGTTCTACCAGGCCTGCTGCGCCTGCCTCAACGAGCAGGGCATCATGACGGTCAACCTGTTTGGCGACCACCCCAGTTACGCGCGCAACGTGAAAGCGATGAAGTTCGCCTTTGAGCAAGTGGTTTGCCTGCCGGAAGTCCATGATGGTAACGTGGTGGCGATCGCCTTCAAGCGCAAACGCCCCATCGACCTGGCCGCGCTGGGCGAGCGCGCCGCCGCCATCGTGGCGGCCACCAAGCTGCCGGCCAAGTCCTGGGTCAAGGGCCTGGCGGCAGCGCAGTAAACCGCACCCGCGCGGCTCCGGCCGCGCCTTTTGAAAGTGGCCGTGACGATGTCTGCAATTTCCGCAACCTCCGCTGCGCCTGCCGCCAGGACCCTGGACCTGCAGCAGATCTACACCTGGCTGCTGGCCGATGGCATGGTGGCCAAGGCCGACGTCAAGGCCAACTACGCCCAGGCCCAGGGCATCCTGAAAAACACCGCCGGCGCCATGCACCCGCTGTGCGCGGTAGCCCACTGCAAGCTGCTGTCGGCCACGGCGCCGCACAAGCTGCTGACGCTGGACCTGCTGACGGAATGGCTGGCGCGGCGCGTGTCGCTGCCCTTCATCCGCATCGACCCGCTCAAGATCGACTTCACCAAGGTGGCCGACGTGATGTCGGCCAGCTATGCGGCCCGCTTCAACATCCTGCCCGTGGAGCTGACGCCCGACACCCTGGTGGTGGCCACAGCCGACCCGTTCGCACTCGAGTGGGAACCGGAGATCGCCAAGATATCGCGCCGCATGATACGGCGCGTGATCGCCAACCCGCTCGACATCACCCAGTACATCTCGCAATTCTTCACGCTGGCCAAGTCGATCAAGAAGGCCAACAAGTCCAACGGCCAGGACCTGGCGCTGCGCAACAACTTCGAGCAGCTGGTCGAGCTGGGCAAGCTGAACAAACAGGTCGACGCCAACGACCAGCACGTGATCAACATCGTCGACTGGCTGTGGCAGTACGCCTTCGAACAGCGCGCCTCCGACATCCACCTGGAACCGAAGCGCGACCTGGGCACGATACGATTCCGCATCGACGGCGTGCTGCACCAGGTGTACCAGGTGCCGGCCGTGGTGATGATCGCCATGACGGCCCGCGTCAAGCTGCTGGGCCGCATGGACGTGATTGAAAAGCGCCGGCCCCAGGATGGCCGCATCAAGACCCGCACCGCCGGCGGCCAGGAAATCGAGCTGCGCCTGTCGACCCTGCCCACGGCCTTCGGCGAAAAGCTGGTGATGCGTATCTTCGACCCGGAAGTGGTGGTCAAGACCCTGCCCGAACTGGGCTTCCCGCCCGACGACGCGGCCCGCTGGGACGCGCTGACGAGCCGGCCGCACGGCATCATCCTCGTCACCGGCCCCACCGGCTCGGGCAAGACCACCACGCTGTACACCACGCTCAAGGCGCTGGCCACGTCGGAAGTGAACGTATGCACGGTGGAAGACCCGATCGAGATGGTGGAAGCGTCGTTCAACCAGATGCAGGTCCAGCCCGGCATCGACCTGTCGTTCGCCGACGGCGTGCGGGCCCTGATGCGGCAGGACCCGGACATCATCATGGTGGGCGAGATCCGCGACCTGGCCACGGCCGAAATGGCGATCCAGGCGGCGCTGACAGGCCACCTGGTACTGTCCACGCTGCACACCAACGACGCGCCGTCGGCCGTGATGCGGCTCTTGGAACTGGGCGTACCCTACTACCTGCTGGAGGCGACGCTGATCGGCATCATGGCCCAGCGCCTGGTGCGCACCCTGTGCCCGGACTGCAAATCGCCCGACGGCGAGCTGGGCGATGAATTGTGGAACAGCATAGGCGGCGCCTGGAACCTGCCCAAGCCGGCCACCATCTACCGCCCCGTCGGCTGTCCCGAATGCCGCCAGACGGGCTACCGGGGCCGCACCGGCCTGTACGAATTGCTGACGGTGACGGAAGCGTTCAGCCATCTGGTACGGGAGGAGACGGACTTGCATCAGCTGCGGCGCCAGAGCGTGGCCGACGGCATGAAGCCGCTGCGCATCGCCGGCGCCATGAAGATCCAGGAAGGCGTGACCAGCGCCGAGGAAGTGCTGAAGGTGACGGCCGCGTTGAGCTGACCGTCGGGCGGCGCCGTCCGCCGTTTCATTGAGCGCAGAAAACACTTTGCAGTTTGCGGCCGGCTGTATATAATACGGCCTCTTTCGGGTCGTTAGCTCAGCTGGTAGAGCAGCGGACTTTTAATCCGTTGGTCGCAGGTTCGAATCCCGCACGGCCTACCACGAATACAGTAGTACAGATCAGGCTTACCCGCTTCGGCGCGTAAGCCTTTTTTGCGTCCGTAGCGCGATAGCGCTGTGCGCTTCCGTTGATGGTAAGAGCCTATAATTGACTCGACCCACCTGGCTTACGAACGTATGCTGACGCCTTGCGACTATAACGAGATCCATCCGAAGTATCCGGACCGACTCGTCCGGTTGGGGGAGCTGCGCGCAAAATACCTGGCCCACCTTATTTCCCTGGTCTCCAATCCGATGACGCCCGCATTCTTCGATCTCTCGAAAGTCTTTCCGCAAACGGACGACCTGCCGACATTGCTCGATCAGCTCGACGACCTCAAGAATTGCCTCGACAGTTTCCGCCCCCTGAACCCGGCCCAGCTCAGCAATCTGCAAGGCGCATGGGACATCGAGTACACCTACGAGTCCAACAGGATCGAAGGAAACACGCTGACCTTGCAGGAAACCGGGCTGGTCATCCGCGAAGGTATCACGATAGGCGGCAAACGGCTCAACGAGCATCTCGAAGCGATCAACCACAAAGAAGCGATCGACTACATACGCGGGCTCGCCAGCGGGCAGTCCGAGCTGAGCGCGTACACGCTCAATGCCATACACACACTCATCTTGCGCGGGATCGACCAGGAAAACGCCGGCAAATACCGTGCGGTGCCAGTCACGATCGCGGGCGCCAGGCACGTTCCGCCGCAGCCATTTCTCGTCCCCAAGCTCATGGAGGACCTCTTCGTTTTTTACGATGACCAGAAGAGCATCCTTCATCCGGTCCAGCTTGCGGCGGAAGTGCACGCACGCCTCGTCACGATCCATCCGTATGTGGACGGAAACGGCCGCACGTCCCGCCTGCTAATGAACCTCATCCTGCTCCAGCACGGCTATCCGATAGCGAACATTTCGGCCGATCAGCGCATCGCGTATTACAACGCGCTTGAAAAGGCCCAGGTCGGCGGCGACACATCCGATTTCCACCACCTCGTCGCGCGAACCGAAAAAGCCTCTCTGTTCAAGTACCTGGAGATGGTTTCGGGGAACGTCGGTGACGACGCGGCAGGCAAGGGGCTCTACTTCTTCGAGCGGATCAAGGACTACCTGTAGCAGGAACTGGCAGGACCGCGCTCCATCCTCCCGCGCGCCTTCACAATCGGATCAAGCTGGATGCACAGCGGTCGCTCATTGCGACTTGAGCCACGCCTTCAGCACGTCATTCATGCGCGTCTGCCAGCCGCTTCCCATCGCCTTGAACGCGGCCAATACTTCCGCATCGAAGCGGATGGTGGTGTTCACCTTGTTGCCGCTGCCGGCTGCCGGCGGCGGCGCGCCATCGCGCCCACCAGCAGCAGACCTGCCACCATCATGGCGTAGGTTTCAGGTTCCGGCACGGCCGTCACCTGATTGATCCAGCCGATATGGGAATAGGTTGCCGTGGACCCGGACAGGTCGCCGAAGCTCGACGAATTCTGGTCGCTGGAATCGCAGTCGCCCAGGCTGAAGAACGAGCAGGCGCTGCTGCCCTGCCAGCCCCACGAGTGCACGCCCGACAGCAGCCATTCCGTACCGCTCCACACGAAGTCGCCGCCGCCCGAATCGCCGCCGGCGATCAGCGCTTCCTTGAGGCCATGGCCCAGGCCGCTGCTCCAGGCGTTGCCCGTCACGCCGGCGATACGGCCCAGCGTGTTCTTGTCGGCCGTGCCGTCATCGTAGTCGCTCATGTAGGTGGTGCCGGGCCGGTAGAAATTGGGGTCGTAGCCCCAGCCCGTGTATTGGTCGCCCACCTTGTTGAAGGTGTTGCTGTCGACGTCGAAGGTGTTGTAACCGTAATGGCCGTAGCGGTGGTCGCCCCAGTCGGGATCCTGGTCCGAGCCGGCCACGGTGGTGGTGCCGTAACCGGCCATCAGGAAGTCCTTGCCGACGTCGTTGGTGTGGCTCAAATGGTAACCGTTGATGTCCGTCACGGCGCGGTTGAGCTTGAGGAGAGCGACGTCGGCGCCGCTGTCGAGCGAATTGCGCGCGCCATGCCACTGAGGATGGACGAAGGCATCGCTGACAGCCACCGTACGCGATTCCTTCGCCTTGCCATCGGCCCAGCCGAAGTCCACTTTCATGGTGCGGAAATCGTCGGCGCAATGGGCCGCCGTCAGCACATACATGCCGCCGGCCAGCAGCGAGCCGGAACAGGCCCAGTTGCCCTCCGCATTGCTGAAGCTCAGGCGGGCTACGCCGTCCAGCGCGCCAGCCACGCCATTGAAGGTCTGGCCCGGCAGGAAGCGCCAGTCCGATGGCGCTGACGTATTGCCCGTCAGCGGGGTCAGGTAGGACGAGTTGTTCGCTTGCGCGCCCGTGGCAAACAGCAGCGCGGCCAGTACGCCGGCCAGTTGTAGGGTTTTGGACTGAATCACTGTATGACCTCTGTTAATCGATTTATAGGTTGAAGAGAGTGCATCCCTGTTGTGTTCCACCGGCAAGCCACCACCGCAGTGCATCCCGGGCGACCAGCCAATGTGTGGCAACAAATATAACATTGCTGTTTAAAAAATACTTATGTTTTGCAATTTATATCAAGGCCGGCCATTCAAACGCCGCGAAACCCTCGGGCGCGCTTTGGGAGTACACTTGCTCGCAGACAGCACTGTCTTGGGCTGATGCTGCCCTCACCTTCACTGACCTGGCCGCCATGACGACGCGCTTGCGCTTGCTGATTTTGTTGCTGCCACTGCTGTGTGGCGCTTTGCCGGCCGGCGCGACCGGCAGCGTGATTTTGCGCGTGGCCGCCCAGGAGGGGACGGAACCGAAATTCATCGCCAGGGGCGGGACTGTGGTGGGCCTGTGCGTCGATATCCTGCGGGCCATCGAGAAACAGGAGCCCGGCCTGACCTTCACGGGCGACCAGCACTGGATGCCGCTGGTGCGAGTGTTCACCGAACTTGCCGGGGGCGAACAGGACGCGGCCTGCGGCGTACAACATACGCCTGACCGCGAAGGCAAGTTCACCTTTCTGGAGCCGGCACTGTTCCGCAACGACTACATGCTGCTGGCGCGCGCCGACGACCCCGTCGCCGTCAACAGCTGGGACGATGTGAGGCAACTGGGGCCGCGAACTGTGGTGCTGGCCAACCGCGGTTTTGCCAGCGTACAGGTGCTGGAAGCGGCGGGCGGGCTGCACGTGGATGCCCGCTCGGCCAATCCGGCCATGAACCTCAACAAACTGATCGCCGGACGGGCCCGGCTGTTCCTGCACCGCACGCCAGGACTGCAAGCGTTCCTGAACCGGAACGGGGCAACCGACAAGGTGCGGATTTTGCCTGTGGTGTTGGCCAGCGCACCCGTTTACCTGGTGCTGGGCAAACACGTGGCTTCCGACACGGTCGCCCGCGTCCAGCACGCGCTGACCCAGCTGGACAAGACGGGCGAACTGGAACGCTTGCTGCGCCGCTGGGACGGACCGGTGCCCCCTTGAGGCAGGCGCCCGCCTGCTTGCCGGACGGTGCGCCGGCTGCCCCGCACGAACGTGCTGAAACTTGATTGACAGCAACGCAAGATTTGGCCACTATCTGCGCTTACCTGACTTTCACGTGCCGATCATGATGTTGTCCCGTCCCCGCCAGCCCTTGCTGGCCCTGCTTCTGGCCGCCGCCTTCGCCGGCCCCGCTCCTGCCGCTCCTGCCACCCCGTCCGCCCCTGCCGCCCCGCACGCCATCACGCACGAAGACGTGTGGCTGATGAAGCGGGTGGGCGCGCCCGTCCCCAGCCCGGATGGCAAATGGGCCGTGTTCTCCGTCACGGACACGGCCTATGACAGCAAGGAGCAATGGTCGGACCTGTGGATCAAGTCGCTCGCGGACGACACTGCGGCCCGCCGCCTCACGTTCAGCAAGGGCGGCGAAGGCGGTGTCAGCTGGTCGCCCGACAGCCGCCAGCTGCTGTTCACGGCCAAGCGCGACGGCGACGAGGCGGCCCAGGTCTACCGCCTGGACGTGGCGGCCGGCGGCGAAGCCCAGCGCCTGACCACGCTCACCCTGGGCGCCCGCCTGCCCAAGTGGAGCCCGGACGGCAAGCAGTTGCTGTTTACCAGCGACATCTTCCCCGGCAACGCCAGCGAGGCGGACGTCAAGCAGTCGGCCAAGGAACGCAAGGACCGCAAGTACAGTGCGCGCGCCTACGATTCCTTCCCGCCGCGCTATTTCGACCATTGGCTGGACGACAAGCAAGTGCGCCTGTTCGTGATGGACGCCCAGCCCGGCGCCGTGGCGCGCGACCTGCTGGCCGGCAGCGCGCTGGCCGCCCGGCCCGGCTTTGGCGGTGCCCAGGGCGATGACGGCCAGTCGCTCGACGCCCTGTGGGCGCCGGACGGCAAGGCCGTCGTGTTCGCCGCCAGCACCAACTGCCACGAGGCGGCCAGCGCGCCCACCACCACCCAGCTGTACGCCGTGGCCGTGGCCGGCGGCGAGCCGCAAGCCCTCACGGCGGACAGCCACAGCTACCACGGCATGCAGTTCGCGCCGGACGGCAAGACCCTGTTCAGCCTGACGGAAGCGGAGACCGAAGGCAAGGTCTACGACCTGACCCGCCTGGCCAGCCTGCCCTGGCCCGTGGGCAAGGCCCAGCCCACCATCGTGACGGCCGGCCTGGACCGTTCTATTTCCCGCTACGCCCTGCCCGAAGGCGGCAAGCGCCTCTATTTCAGCTACGAGCACGCCGGACTGGAACAGCTGCATTCGATGGCCTACGACGGCGGCGCCATGCGCGACGAGCCGTCGGCCGCCACCGGCAGCATCAACGCGCTGCGGGCCGGCGGCAAGGCGCTGGTGGGCGTGTGGGAATCGTCCGTCAATCCGCCGGAAGTGTTTGCCTTCGGCGGCGCCCAACCGAAGCGGCTGACGGCCTTCAATACGGAGCGGGCCGCCGCCATCGACTGGCAAGCACCCGAGCACTTCTGGTTCCAGGCCGCCGACGGGCGCCGCATCCACAACATGCTGGTCAAGCCGCCCGGTTTCGATCCGCACAAGAAATACCCGCTGTTTGCCGTGATCCACGGCGGCGCGGCCAATATGTGGCGCGACCAGTTCGTGCTGCGCTGGAACTACCACCTGCTGGCCCAGCCCGGCTACGTGGTACTGCTGACGGACTACAAGGGGTCGACCGGCTATGGCGAGGAATTTGCCCGCGCCATCCAGTTCGACCCGCTGAAGGGACCCGCCGACGAGCTGAACCAGGCGGTCGATGCGGCCATCAAGAATTACGCCTATATCGACGGCGACAAGCTGGCCGCTGGCGGCGCCAGCTACGGCGGCCACCTGGCCAACTGGCTGCAAGCGACCACCACGCGCTACAAGGCCATCGTCTCGCATGCCGGTGAAATGGATCTGGTGATGCAGTGGGGCACCAGCGACAGCATCCACAACCGCGAAACCAACAGCGGCGGCCCCGTCTGGGGCGACTTGCCCGTGTGGCGCGAGCAAAGCCCCGTCATGCAGGCCGGCAATCACGACAAGGGCACGGGCTTCCTCACCCCCATTTTGATTTCCGTGGGCGAGCTCGACTACCGGGTGCCGGCCAACAACGCGCTGATGAATTTCGCCACCCAGCAGCGCCTGCATGTGCCGAGCAAGCTGCTGGTGTTCCCGGACGAGAACCACTGGATTTTGAAAGGCGAGAACAGCCGCTACTTCTACAGCGAAGTCCACGGCTGGCTGGCAAAATACCTGAAATAAGCGCAGGCGAAAACGCTATAAACGATTTATATCGATAACCAAGGAGACAAGATGACGATAGCAAACTGGGCGATTCTGGGCGCATGCCTGCTGCCGACGATGACGGTGGGCATGGCGAAGGTTGCCTCGTTCAGCCAGCCGGACCGCAAGGCCCGCTACGACAACAACCACCCGCGCGACTGGGAAAGCAAGCTGACGGGCTGGCAGGCACGGGCCAACGCGGCCCAGAACAACGGCTTCGAAGCGCTGCCGCTGTTCATCGCCGCCGTCCTGTTGGCACAGCTGGCCCATGCCGACCAGGGCCGCATCGACTTGCTGGCCTTGAGCTTCATCGGCATCCGCATCGCCTATGTGGCCGCCTACCTGGCCAACCAGGGCACGCTGCGCACCCTGATCTGGGGCGCCGGCCTGGCCACCAACATTGCGTTGCTGGCCATGGCCTGAAACCGGACCTGAAGCGAGGCCGGCCGGTCTCGCGCCAGACATGGCGACAGCGCGAGTCGCCCCAGGCGGTCCGCGCTGTCCTGCCAGCCCTGGTCCTGCTTAATGCTGACGACTTACTTCTGGTCGATTTTCTTATCGACACGCAACGCACTTTGCACCTGGGTCACCCCCTTCACATTGCGCGCCACTTCAACGGCTTTGTCCACTTCCGTCTGCGACGGCACAAAGCCGCTCAGGCTGACCACACCCTGATTGGTTTCCACGTGCACGTCCAGCGACTTGAGGTTAGGCTCCTTGAGCAGTTCGGCCTTGACCTTGGTCGTGATGACGGAATCGGCCACCGTATTCCCCGCCATTTCAGTCTTGGTGCGTGCCAGACAGGAGGCCTTGCTGGTTCCCGTCATGGTGTTGCAATCTTCACCCGTCTGCGCCACCTCGGCCGCATGCTTCTCGGCCTTGGCATCGGCGATGGCCGCCACTTGCGCGGACTTGGCCGTGCTCAGGCAGCTGCGCTTTTCCGTACCGGACATGTCGGCGCATTTGGCCTTGGCCAGGTCATATTCCGCGTCGGCCACGGCGATTTCCGCCTTCTGCACCGACTTCTTGTCGTTCTTGTACTGCACCACAGCATCGGACTCGGTGTGGGCGCGGGCCGCCTTGGCTTGCTCCACGCAGATATCCTTGGCGTTGCCGGAATGCTTATCGCACTGGCTCCTGGCCATCTTGTAGTCATTGGCCGCCTTGTCCATCATCTGCTTGTAGGCCACGGTGTCCATATGGGGCGTGGTGGCGGCGGGCATGGCCGGGTCCGGCTCGGCGGCAAAACTGGCGCTGGCAAAGCCTGCCAGCATGATGAAGATAAGCTTGTTCATGGTGTGTGTTCCTTATCAGTGGTTGACATGCTGATTAAATCCTCGCGACAGCAGCTCCTCTGTGCGAGAACGAACACAATCGGGGAATTTGCGACGAATAGGCTAAGGAACAACACAACGCTTGTGGTGGATCAATCGCTATCCAATAAACCTTTGCTCCACAGCATGGACACCTGCTCGAACAGGGGGGAGGAAACGGAAAACACGGCGCGGTCCGGCGCCAGCTGCAACCACGCGCCGGTGTCGTGCGAGCCACCGGCGGCCGGCTGGCGCACCTGGCGCATCCAGCGGTAGACCTGGCTGTACTGGGCCGGATGGCGGCGCGCCGTCCAGGCCAGCGCCAGCAGGTCGGCATAGCCTTCCTCACGCTGCGTGGCGCGCTGCACGCGGGCCTGCTCCAGCAGGTCGGCCGCGGAGGCCTGCTGCTGCCCCACTTCGACAAAGCCGGCCGGCAGCACATGCCACTGGTGATGGACGTAGCGCCAGCAGTGACCGATTTCGTGCGCCGTCATGGCTTCGATCAGGATGGCGCGCTGCCCTTCCGGCACACCGTCGAGCACGCTTTCGGCGGCGGGATTGCCGCGCATGGACAACACCAGCTTGCAGCGCCCATCGTCGAAGCCCAGCGCCAGCGGCACGTCGTTGGGCCCCGCCTGCGGCTGCACCGTGATATCGATCGGCAAGCCCAGCTCCTGCTTGGCGTAGCTGAGCGCGGGCAGGCCGGCCGTCAGCCAGCGCGTTTCCAGCTCGGTGAGCTGGGCCGCGCCTGCCAGGCCTGGCAACAACAGCAACAGGGATAAGGGGGGCTTGAACATGGCTGGATTCCTGAGTCGGACTCTAGCATGCTGCAGGCGCAAAAATTTACCTTGCGGAAGGTTTTTTTCTACGTAGAAAAATTGGAATGATTTTATGTCAGCAAACAGCGTAGCGGCCGCGGGGGCCGCTACGCTTGTCACCCTGACAAGGACCGGCTTACTTGCCCAGCAGCGCCTGCGCCGTCGGGAACGAAGGACGGATATCGTTGGGCACGGCCTTCATCTTGTCGAGCGCCTTCTGCACGTCGGGACGGATGACGACGTACTTGCTCATCATGGCCTGGGCGCGCGCATAGTCGCCCGTGGCTTCGATGGTGAGGAACTCACGGTCGAGGTCGGCAACGGCTTGCTTGATCTTGCCGTAGTTCACCGCGAAGGTGCCGTCGCCATGCGACACGAAGCCGCCCTTGTCGAGCAGGTAGTTGATCTGGATCGCCATGCCGCGCGCGTGCGAATCGGTCAGGCCGAAATGCAGCGTACGGAAGCCCGACGCCAGGAAGGTGGTGTAGAGCTTGCGCTCGGCCGCCTCGCCCTGCCCCAGCGCGCCGGCCAGCTGGCCCTTGTCCATCATGTAGGCCAGCGCGTACAGGCCGGTGATGTCGGCCTTCGCTTCCTCGATGGTGGAATAGGCTTCCTTCAGATCCTGGCGCGGGGTGGAGGCGGCGCCGTTGGCGCGCGTGATGTGCGGGCCCAGGCCATGCGTGATTTCATGGGCCAGGATGTGGGTGAAGAAGGAATCGAAGTCCACGTCCTTCTGGTCGGCCGGCTTCAGCACCAGCTTCGAGATGGGCGTCAGGGTGGACTTGAACTTGGCTTGCTGCACGTTCTTCAGCATCACGCGCTTGGAGCCGCGCTGGCTGATGATGCGCTCGTCGTTGGGCAGGTTGTAGGCGGCCGTCTGCACGCCCATGTTGCCGTCGCCGGCGCCGTACACCTCGTTCACCACCACCATGGGCGCCAGCGCGCCGACCTTGGGATTGCGGTACTGCGCGTCCAGCGGCAGGTTGTCTTCCAGCTCCTGCATGTGCTTGGCAAAGAAGTCCAGCTTCTGCGTTTCCTTCTGGTCGCGGATGTTGACGTAGGCTTCGAACGCGGCCTTGTAGCCGAACAGTTCGTCGTTGTAGGTCTCGTACGGGCCGATGGTCACGTCGACCGGCGAATCGAGATCCATCCATGCGAAATCGGAGGCCAGGTAATCGTTCGACAGCACGGCGTCCGCGCGCAAGGTGAGGAATTTCTTGAGCGACGCATTGTCCGTGGCGGCCGCCGCTTCCTTGAGCAGCGCAGCCAGGCGGGTCAGCTCAGCCTGGTATTCCTCGGCATAGGGCACCGTCTTGAACTTGCCGTCCGCGCCGGCACGGATGACGGTGTAGAACCATTGCGCCTGTTCCTTGTCCGCGGCCGGCAGGCCGTTGATCCACGTTTCCAGCGCCTGCTTGGAGGCGCCGGCCGGGTAGAAGTTGCCCGCCGCCGGTTTGGTGGCAGGAATGGCGATGCCGGCCAGCTGGGCCGGCAGGAAGGAGGCGTTGCCATCGATGATGGACCATGGCCCCTTGTTGAGCCAGAAGTAGTTCAGGCGCGCCTTGCCCAGCGGTGTGGTGTCGCGCTGCAGGGCGGCCCACAGGGCTTCGTTCTGCGGCCAGCGCTGGCGCAGTTGCAGCAGGTCGACGATCTTGGCCGCCTCGATCAGCTTGGCGATGGCTTGCTTGTCGCCGGCCGACAGGTGCGCCGTGTCGGCCGTCAATGCGACGGGCGCGAAGCGCTTGCTCATCTGGTTCAGTTCGGCTTCGGTGGCCGGCGCGGCCGACGCACTGACTGCGCTGGCAGCCAGCAACAGGGGGAACAGCATGGTTTTCATGGAGCCTCGGAATGGTGGATCGGAAGAGCGGCACCATGCACGCTCTTCGATATGGGCACGTATTGTAATCCCACCAAGGTTGCACCGGACCAAACTTACCAGGCGCGGTAGACCTGCCCCGTCTGCGCCCCTTCCACGCTGCGGCTGTAGGCCAGCGCCGCGCGGCTGGCGGCCACCGGCTCGAAGCCGCGGAAGAACGGCGCGTACTTGTCCATCGATTCCTGCAGCACCGTGGGGCTGACGACGTTGATGCGCAGGCCGCGCGGCAGTTCGATGGCGGCCCCCCGCACAAAGCCTTCCACCGCAGAATTGACCATGCTGGCGCTGGCGCCGTAGCGGATCGGCTGTTCCGACACGATGCCGCTGGTGAGCGTGATGGAGCCGCCATCGTTCAGGCATTCCTGCGCCACCAGGGCCACGTTGACCTGCCCCATCAGCTTGCTGTCCAGGCCGATGCGGAACTGCTCGGGCGTAAATTCGGCCAGCGGCCCGAAATGCAGCGCGCCGGCCGTCACCACCACGGCATCGGCCTTGCCCACCCTGGCGAACAGGCTGCGCACCTGGCCGATGTCGGCCATGTCCGCCTGATACTGGCCGCTGCTGGCGCCGACGGTAATGATGTCGTGGCGCTGGCCCAGCTCTTCCACCACGGCCTGGCCCACTGCGCCGGTGGCGCCGATCACGATCACTTTCATTTGCTGCTCCTTGTCTGGTTGGTGAGTGCAAGCAGTATGGCGCCAAGCGAAAAAGGAATAAATGCGCTAGGATTTAGATCATTACTAAACTACAGTTAGCAATCGATGGACAAGCTACGCAGCATGGCAATTTTCGTGGCCGTGGTCGACGCCGGCAGTTTCACGGCCGCCGCCGCCGCTTTCCGCCTCTCGCCCGTCATGGTGGGCAAGCACATCGCCCAGCTGGAGCAGACGCTGGGCGCGCGCCTGCTCACGCGCACCACGCGGCGCCAGAGCCTGACGGAGATCGGGCTGCAGTACGTGGAGCAGTGCCGCGCCATCCTGGCCCAGATCGAGGCGGCCGAGACGGGCGCGGCGGCCATGCGCGCCGGCGCGCGCGGACGGCTCAAGATCACGGCGCCCGTCTCGTTCGGCGCCGAATGGCTCAGCCCCGCCATCACGGAATACCTGGAGCGCCACCCGGAAGTGAGCGTGGACCTGAGCCTGAACGACCGTCTGGTGGATCTGGTGGATGAAGGCTACGACCTGGCCGTACGCATCGGCAAGCTGGAAGATTCGACCATGGTGGCGCGCGCCCTGTTCCCGTACGCGATGGTGATCTGCGCAGCGCCGGCCTACCTGGCGCGCCGCGGCACGCCGCGCACGCCCGATGAACTGGTACGGCACGAATGCCTGGACTTCATGCACTGGCCGCACGCCATCCGCTGGCGTTTGCGCGGCGAACAGGGGGGCAACACGGTGCCGCCCAGCCGCTTCCGGGCCAACAACGGCCAGGCCTTGCGCACGGCCGCGCTGCACGGCTTTGGCATCGTGATGCAGGCCGAGGTGCTGCTGGCGCAGGACATCGCGGCCGGACGGCTGGTGCCGATACTGGAGGACTATGTGCCGCTGGCGCGGCCCATGCACCTGGTCTATCCGCGCGACCGCCAGGCCACGCCCAAGCTGACCACCTTCATCGACTTCATGCTGGAACGCTTCGGGCCAGCGGCACGTTTGCCGCTGGCCTCTTCCGCGTAAGGGGGACCGGCGAGCGGCCGGGTTATTGCCCTAATGCCGTCAAGTTAAAGGACCTCTGAGCCGGCTTCGGGGACGAAAATGGGCGAAAATGGGGACGTACCCCTTTTTCGAAAATGGGGACGTACCCCTTTTTTGTCCCCCTTCTTTGAAAATGGGGACGTACCCCTTTTTTGAGGGGGATTGCCCGACTTATTGCGCAGTCTTGACGGCGCCGGTGCTAACGGCCGCCAGCGCCGGCGACGGCTGCCAGCCGGCGCCCAGGGCGCGCGCCACGGACACCGTGGCCAGCAGGCGCTGGGTGTTGATCTGCACGGCGGCGCGGTCGGCCGCCAGCGAGCTGCGCTGGGCGTCCGTCACGTCCAGGTAGGTCGACACGCCACGCTCGTAGCGGGCCCGCGCCACCAGGTAGGCGCGCGCCGCCGCCACTTGCGAGGCCGACTGCGCCTGGCCTTGCAGCTGGCGCTGTTCCGCGTCCGACAGCGCGTCTTCCACTTCGCGCAGGGCCGTCAGCAGCTTGCCCTCGTGGTTGGCCACGGCTTCCTCGTAACGGGCCTTGGCCACGGCCAGGTTGGCCTTGTTGCGGCCACCGTCGAAGATGGGCAGCGACAGCGCCAGCGGACCGACGCTGAACTGGCGCGCGCCGCCCTTGGCCAGCTCGCGCAGGTTCTCGGAAGCGAAGCCGAAATTGCTGGTCAGCGACAGCGATGGATAGAACGCGCCTTCGGCCACGCCGATCTGGGCGTTGGCCGCGCGCAGGTTGGCCACGCTGCCGGCCAGGTCGGGACGCTGGGCCAGCAGGCTGGCCGGCAGGCCGACGGGGATGGCGGGCGGCGCCGGCAGCGCGCCGGCGTTGTCGGCCGCCGGCAGCTGCATGGCCGACGGCGAGGCGCCCACCAGCGTGGCCAGGCTGTGTTCGAGCAGGTTGCGCTGACGCTGCACTTCATGCAGGTCGGCCTGGGCATTGGCGCGTTCGATGCGGGCGCGCGAGACATCGAGTTCGTTCGACAGGCCGGCATTGAAGCGGGCCGTCACCAGTTCTTCCGTCTCGCGGCGGGTATCGAGGGCGCCCTTCAGGATCGCCATTTCCGCATCCATGCCGCGCAGCTGCCAGTAGGTGGTGGCGACCTGCGAGGACAGCAGCAACAGTACGCCGTCGCGGTCCGCTTCGGCCGCCAGGGCCTGCGCGTCGGACGCTTCCACCAGGCGCCGCACGCGGCCCAGCAAGTCCACTTCATACGACAGCGAAGCGCCTACCGTGTACTGGTTGCCCTTGATGGCGCGCCCGCCCAGCGCCAGCGCCTGCGACGTTTCAGCCGAGGTGCGCGAGTTGGCGGCCGAGGTGCTCAGGTTGACCGACGGCGACTGGTTGGCGCGCGTCACATCCGACTGCGCCTGCACCTGCAGCAGGCGCTGGGCGGCGGCCTTCACGCCGGGGTTGTCGCGCAGGGCCGTCTGCTCCAGGCGGTCGAGCGTGGCGTCGCCGAACACGGTCCACCACTGGGCCGGCAGGTGCGCTTCGCTGGCGCTGCCGGCGGCCTGGTGGCGGAAGCTGCTGTCGGCCACGTTCTTCGGCGCGGCGAAGTCGCTGCCCACGGTGGCGCAGCCGGTTACTGCCAGCGCAACGGATGCGGCCAGGGTCAGGCGTTTGAATGCTGTGTACATGGCATTACCTCGGAATCAGTATAAATAGTATGGTTTGTTCTTGATTGTTCTTAATGCGCGCCGCCGCCACCGCCGCTGGACGGGGCCTTGACCTTGTCGGAGAACCACAGCACGAAGATGCAGCCGATCAGCACCGCGCCGACCAGGAAGAAGCCGTCGTTGTAGGCCATCACGTAGGCTTCGCGCCGCACGATGCCGTCCACCGCCTTGAGCGCCATGTCGGACGCCGTATTGGCATCGAAACCCTTGCCGATGAAGGACTGGGTCAGCTGGTCCAGGCGCAGCTGGGTGGCGCTCGAGAAGCTGTTGACCGCTTCGCCCAGGCGCTGCGAGTGGAAGTGCTCGCGCGCGCTGAGCGCCGTGGCCAGCAGGGCGATGCCGATCGAGCCACCCAGGTTGCGGGTCATGTTGATCAGGCTCGAGGCGGACGGCGTGTCCTTGGGCGAGATGCCGTTCATGGCGAAATTCGACAGCGTCAGCATCACGAACGGCTGGCCCGCGGCGCGCACGATCTGCGAGATCAGCAGCTGGTCGTAGCCGGTGGTGGCGTCCATGTAGGCGTTCATCAGGCACGAGCCGCCGAACAGCAGCAGGCCGAAGGTGCACAGGATGCGGTTGTCGACCTTGGACGACAGCTTGGCCACGAACGGCATGATGAACAGTTGCGGCAGGCCGGCCCACATGATCACTTCACCGATCTGCATCGGCGAATAGCCGGCGATCTGGCCCAGGTACAGCGGCAGCAGGAACGAGGAACCGTACAGGCCCATGCCCATGCAGGCCGACAGCGCCGTGGCGGCCACGAAGTTGCGCTGGCCGTACAGACCCAGGTTGACGAAGGGCTGGGCGCGCATGGTGCTGGTGACCACCCAGCCCAGCAGGCCGATGATGGCCAGCGCGGCGAAGGTGACGATGAAGGCCGAATCGAACCAGTCCTTGGAGTTGCCCTCTTCCAGGAACACGGTCAGGCTGCCCAGGCCCACGGCCATGAAGGCGATGCCCAGCCAGTCGGCGTTGAACAGCTGGTCGAGCCGGACCGGTTCGCGGTCCAGGCCATAGGAGATGCCGGCGATCAGCAGCAGGCCGGGCACCCAGTTGATGTAGAAGATGGAAGGCCAGCCGTAGATTTCGCTCAGGTAGCCGCCCAGGGTCGGGCCCATGGACGGGGCCAGCGTGGCCGTCAGGCCGAAGATGGCCATGCCGGTGGCGCGCTTGGAGGCGGGCAGCTTGGCCATCACCAGCGTCATGGCCATGGGGATCAGGGCGCCGCCCGTGAAGCCCTGCAGCATGCGGAAGCCGATCATGCTGGGCAGGTTCCAGGCCGAGCCGCACAGGGTGGAGAACACCAGGAACAATGCCGTGGTGCCCATCATGTAGGCGCGCATGCCGAACACGCGCACCAGCAGCGCCGTCATGGGAATGATGATGATTTCCGCCACCAGGTAGGCGGTGGAAATCCACGAGCCCTCTTCCTGGGTGGCCGACAGCGTGCCGAGGATGTCCTTGAGCGAGGAGTTGGTGATCTGGATGTCGAGCACGGCCATGAAGGCGCCCAGCATGCCGGCCGCGACGGCCATCCAGGTGCGCGCCGAAACGTGCTCGCCCACCATGGGCGGGCCGAGCGGCTTGGCGCCGGGCGGCAGGGTTTGCGTGCTGCTCGTCATGGCCAGTGCTCCTTATTGCTGCGCGACTTTGACGGCCTTGGCGGGCTCGCCCTGGTTCACTTCCACTTCCGCCAGGGCCGACATGCCCGGCACCAGGCGGCCGCTGAGGGCCTTGATGTCTTCCGGCTTGAGCACGATCTTGACCGGCACCCGCTGCACGATCTTGGTGAAGTTGCCGGTGGCGTTATCGGCCGGCAGCAGCGCGAACTGGGCGCCGGAGGCAGGCGAGAAGCTTTCCACCTGGCCCACCAGGCGCTTGCCGGGGATGGCGTCGATGGTGACCTTGACGGGCTGGCCGGCGCGCAGCTCGGCCAGCTGGGTTTCCTTGAAGTTGGCCGTGATCCACACGTTGTCTTGCACGATGGCCGTCAGCTGCTGGCCGGGCTGGACCCGCTGGCCCACTTCCACGGCGCGCTTGCCGATGCGGCCCGTGACGGGCGCCACGATGGTGTTGTAGGCCAGCTGCTGCTGGGCGTCCTTGAGCTGCACGCGCAGCACCTTGACCTGGGCCTTGAGCACGTCGCGCGCGGCCGTGGCGGCGCCGATCTGGGCCTTGGCGGCGGCGGCGCTGTCGCGGCGCGCGGCCAGGTCGGCCACGGCGCTGGAACGGCCGGCGTTGGCCGCGTCCAGTTCGGCCTTGGAGACGGCCTTCATCTGGCTGTTATAGAGCTGGCCGTAACGCTCGGCGTCCTGTTTGGCGCGCAGCAGCTGGGCTTCCGACTGGGCCACCTGGGCCGTGGCGGCGCTGGCCTGGGCTTGCACCTGGGCGATCTGGGCTTCCGACTGGGCCACTTGCTGCTCGGCCGTGTCGATCTGGGCCTGGATCTGCTCGGCCTTGACGCGCTGGTCGAACGGATCGAGTTCGGCGATCACGTCGCCCTCGTGCACCAGCTGGTTGTCCTCGATCAGCACGCGGCTGACCACGCCCGAAATACGGGACGACACCGGGTGCACATGCCCCGTCACATAGGCGTTTTCCGTTTCGACGAAATAATGGCTGCGATACCACATGCGGCCGCCGGCCAGCAAGGCGGCCAGGGCGACCACACCGGCCACCACCAGCACGCGGCGGTTGGGCTGGGGAGCGGCCGGGGTAACGGCCGGGGTAGCACCGGGTATGGCGCTGAGCACTTTTTGTTCTGCTTCGCTGTGCAAGTTGGACATGTGATGCTCCAGAAATGAAATTGGGTAGGAGCATTATTGGCCAGCTTTTCGGCAAAGTCAAGAAATGAAACGATTGCATTTCATTTTAATTTGGACTACATTACAGGCATCGACTACCATAACGCCCCATGAAGATCTCAGCCCCCACCGCCCTGGAACCGGACAGCGTCCAGCCCGACCGTGCCGCCAACGACGCCACCGATGCGCCCTGCGGCGGCAAGGCCGCCGGCCGGCCGCGCGCGGCCGACAAGGAAGCGCGCCTGAAAAGCCTGCTGCAAACGGCCGCCTGCCTGTTCCTGGAAAAAGGTTACAGCAAGGTCAGCCTGGAAATGATCGCCCGCGAAGCCCACGTGGCCGTGCGCACCATTTACGTCAAGTTCGGCGGCAAGGCCGGGCTGCTGAACGCCATCATCGCCGAGGGCCGGGCCCGCTTCTTCGCCGGCATGAGCAGCATGGACACGGACACCCGGCCCATGGAGGAAGTGCTGACCGATTTCTGCCTGCGCTTCCTGGACCTGGTGTCGGCCCCCGCCTTCATCAAGCTGCACCGCATGGTGATCGCGGAAGCGAAGACCACGCCGGAACTGGCCATCACCTTCAACCAGGCCGGGCCGAAGCAGACCCGCGAACAGCTGTCGCGCTTTTTCGCCCGTCCCGAAATCAAGGCCCAGCTGCGCACGCAAGTACCGCACGACGCGCTGGCCGTGCACCTGATTAACTGCCTGCTGGGCGACCAGCTGAGCCGCGCCCTGTTCGGCACCGACGAGCAGCCCACGGCCGAGGAGAACCTGCGCCGCGTGCAACAGGGGCTGGACCTGTTCTTCCATGGCGTGCTGCGTCCGCGCAACTGATACGCGCCCGCCGCGCGCTTGACACAATCCGCTGCACAACATTGCAATTTAGGCCATACTATCTCTTTACCGACAGGAGGCAGCATGAGCAAGTCGAATCGTCTTGAGTGGAGCAGGCAGGTGGCGCAATTGAACGAGCGCATCAAGGGATTCCAGGCCAACCCCGGCCAGGAGCAACTGGAAGCGGCCATCGCCGAACTGCGTGCCTACGCCGAGGCCGCCCGCAGCGGCGGCATCGAGATCCCCACCCGCTTCGTCGCCAACTGACATCCCCCCAACGGCAGTGCCCGCCTTACCCCGCCCCGCGCGGGGTGGGGGCGTTGCCGCGCGCTAAAAACAACACCGCCCCCGCTTCCCCGACCGCCGCACCACCCTAAACTTCAAGCAGTGTAAAAGCGGCCAACGACATATTGAAGACCGTCAAATATGAGCGTATAAAAGTAACATTCACACCGCCTACCCGGTTGTCCGGGGCGCCCCGGCAACCATTTCCCCCGGAAGGACCAGTACATGTATTTCTTGCAGCGTATGCGTCTGTGGCAACGGTTTGCCCTGCTCGGTATCATCGGTATCCTGCTGGTGGCGCCGCCGCTCTACCTCTACCTGCAAGGCGCCAACAAGGACATCGCCTTTTCCGGCACCGAGCAGGAGGGCTTGCAGCCGGGCAGCGCCGTGCTGGCGCTGCTGCAAAAGACCCAGCAGCACCGGGGCCTGTCGGCCGCCTACCTGGGCAACGGCCAGCTGGCAGGCGAACGCGGCAGCAAGGAGGCGGAAGTGAACGCGGCGCTGGCCGCCGTCGTCAAGGCGCTCAAGGGCAGCGACCACGACATCGACGCTGCGCTGGCCGGCGTCAGCCAGGCCTGGGACAGCCTGGCCAAGGGCGTGGCCGCGCGCAGCATCACGCCGGCGGAAAGCCTGCAGCGCCACGCCGCCCAGTCCGACCGCCTGCTGCTGCTGATCGAGCAGGTGGCCGACCGCTACGGCCTGTCACTCGACCCCGACCCCGATACCTACTACCTGATGCGGGCCGTCTACTTCGACCTGCCGCAGGTGACCGAATACCTGGGCCGCATCCGCGCCAAGGCCACCAGCCACCTGGCCGCGCGCCAGATCGACACGGAAGGCCGCTCCACCCTGTACAGCCTGATGGGGCAAAGCGAGCTCTACACCAGCAACACCGGCCGCACCCTGGGCAAGGCCTATGCCGCCAACCAGGCGCTGCGCCAGGCGCTGGACCAGGACGTGACGGCCGCCAGCAGCATGGCCAGCAGCGCCCTCGCCCTCACGCGGACCAAGGTGGCGGCGGCCGATCCGCTCACGCTGGCGCCGGCCGAATACCTCGACACCATGACGCGCACCATCGACCAGCAGTTCAAGGCCGCGTTCGCCGCCAAGCACCAGCTCGACGCGCTGGTGGCGGCCCGCGGCGCCCAGCTGCGCAGCACCCGCAACCTGCTGGCCGGCGTGGTGGCGGCCATCGCCGTGCTGGCCGCCTTGGCCGGCTGGGCCGTCAGCTTCAGCCTGATCCGCCAGCTGGGCGGCGAGCCGGCCTATGTGGCCGACATGCTGGCCCAGGTGGCCGGCGGCGACCTGCGCGCGCAGATCCACGTCAAGCAGCACGACCGCGACAGCGTCGTCCATTGCCTGAAGACCATGGTCGACCGGCTGTCGGCCGTGGTGACGGAAGTGCGCGGCGGGGCCGAGCAGCTGGCCAACGCCTCCAACCAGGTCAGCAGCACGGCCCAGGCCCTGTCGCAATCGACCAGCGAGCAGGCGGCCGGGGTGGAACAGACCAGCGCCTCGGTGGAACAGATGACAGCCTCCATCGCCCAGAACACGGAAAACGCCAAGGTCACGGACGCCATCGCGGCCCAGGCGGCCACCGAGGCTGGTGAAGGGGGCGCGGCCGTGCGGTCGACGGTGACGGCCATGCAGCAGATCGCCAGGAAGATCGCCATCATCGACGACATCGCCTACCAGACCAATCTGCTGGCCTTGAACGCGGCCATCGAAGCGGCCCGTGCCGGCAGCCATGGCAAGGGCTTTGCCGTGGTGGCGGCCGAGGTGCGCAAGCTGGCCGAGCGCAGCCAGGTGGCGGCGCAGGAGATCGAGCAAGTGGCCAGCGGCAGCGTGGCCCTGGCGGAACGGGCCGGCGGCCTGCTGAACCGGATCGTGCCCAACATCAGCAAGACGTCCGAATTGGTGCAGCAGATCACCATGGCCTCGGCCGAGCAGAGTTCGGGCGTACGCCAGATCAACGTGGCCATCAGCCAGCTGAGCCAGACCACCCAGCAGAATTCGGCCAGCTCCGAGGAACTGGCTTCCACGGCCGAGGAAATGAGCAGCCAGGCCGAGGAATTGCAGCAGACCATGTCGTTCTTCAAGGTGATGCCGGAGGCGCACCAGGGACGGCAGGCGGCCGGCTGAGGCGCCGCGGCCGGCCGCGGGCCGGCACTGCCTTGCGCCGAAGGCAACACTGTGCCCGCGGCACAACAGCGCCCCTGCGCGCCCGCCCCATCCGGACCGGCTGGCAGTGAAAATGCGCGACAAGATATATTGAATGCCGTCAAGTTTAAGCGTATAAAAGTGATAGTCACCTCGCCCAACGGGATGGCTGATGGATGACCGGGCAGCCCGCTACTCGGAAGGACTTGCCCCTGTTTCGATTACCGCGCATGGGTCTGCGGCAACGGTCCGCCCCGCTGGCGGCACGGGCCGCGGGCCTTGAGCGACAGCGGGCCCTGCCCTGGCCCACGCATCATCGGGAGAGCATCATGCGCAGCACATTGTCCATCAAGCAGATCTTCGCCGGCTTCTTCATCATTACCCTGACCTTGTCCGCCCTCAGCCTGTGGGCCCTGTTCCAGATCGCGACGCGCCAGGCCGAGTCGACGCGCGCCAGCGAGGCGCGCTACCACTCCTACCTGCTGGCCGACGAACTGCGCCAGAGTTCGGACGACCTGACCCGGCTGGCGCGCACCTACGTAGTGTCGGGCGATCCCCGCTATGAGCAGCAATACATGGACATCCTGGCCATCCGCAACGGCGCCAAGCCGCGCCCCCAGCACTACGAGCGCATTTACTGGGACTTCATCGCGGCCGGCATGGACAAGCCCACGCCCGACGGCGAAACGGTGCCGCTGGCCGACCTGATGCGCAAGGCCGGCTTCACGGACACGGAATTTGACAAGCTCAAGCAAGCGCAAGCCAATTCGGACGGCCTGGTCAAGACCGAAGTGATCGCCATGAACGCCGTCAAGGGCCTGTTCGACGACGGCAGCGGCAAGTTCACCAAGCACGGCGACCCGGACCCGGAACTGGCGCGGCGCATCATGCACGACGCCGAGTATCACAAGAACAAGGCCAAGATCATGCAGCCGGTGAATGAATTCCTCACCATCCTGGACCAGCGCACGGGCGAGGCGGTGACGGCGGCGGCGGCCGGCGCGCGCAACGCCTACCTGCTGGCCATCAGCCTGCTGGTGCTGTCGGTGGTGGCCTCGCTGGTGGGCCTGTACTTCGTGTACCGCCACATCCGCGACAGTATCCGCAACGCCGTGGGCTGCGCGGAAATGATCGCCGCCGGCGACCTGACGGGCCATATCGAAGTCCATGACGGCGACGAGGTGGGCCTGCTGATGCGGGCCATGGACACCATCAACACCAACCTGGCGCGCATGATCGGCAACATCCGCAGCAGCACGGACGAGATGACGACGGCCACCCATGAAATCGCCATGGGCAACGCCGACCTGTCGGCCCGCACCGAGTCGCAGGCCAGTTCGCTCGAGGAGACGGCCAGTTCGATGGAGGCGCTGACGGGCACCGTGGCGCAGAACGCCGGCCACGCGCGCGAAGCGAACCAGCTGGCCGCCAGCGCCTCGAACGTAGCGGCCCAGGGCGGCGAAGTGGTGGCCCAAGTGGTGCAGACGATGGGGGCCATCAAGGACAGTTCAGGCAAGATCGTCGACATCATCGGCGTGATCGACGGCATCGCGTTCCAGACCAATATCCTGGCCTTGAACGCGGCGGTGGAAGCGGCGCGCGCCGGCGAGCAGGGGCGCGGCTTTGCCGTGGTGGCGTCCGAAGTGCGCAACCTGGCCCAGCGCAGCGCGGCGGCGGCCAAGGAAATCAAAGCCCTGATCAACGACTCGGTGGAGCGGGTGGACACGGGCAGCAAGCTGGTCAACGACGCCGGCCAGACCATGGACCAGATCGTGCAATCGGTGCGCCAGGTGGCCGACATCCTGGTCGAGATCACGGCCGCCAGCCAGGAGCAGAGTACCGGCATCACGGAAGTGAACGCGGCCATCACGCAGATGGATGCCATCACCCAGCAGAACGCGGCCCTGGTGGAACAGGCGGCGGCGGCGGCCGAGAGCTTGCAGGAACAGGCGCAGGCGCTGGCCCAGGCGGTCAGCATCTTCCATGTACCGGACGCCTACCATGCGGCGCCGGCCAGGGCGCCGGCGGCCAGGGTCGCCCCGCCCAGCCCCGCGCCGCGCCCGGCCGCGCGTCCCGTGCTGAAGGCGGTCCCGCGCGCCGTCGCGCAGCAGCTGGCTGCCAAGCCGGCCAAGGCGGCCGAGAAAGTGAGCGCGGACCAGTGGGAGGAGTTCTGACCCAATTCCAATAAAAAAACCGGGAACAAGTCCCGGTTTTGTGCCGATACTGCTGGCGCCTGATGCTTAGCGCTTGCGCGGCGGCGGCAGGTCGGTGCAGACGCCTTCGTACACTTCGGCGGCCATGCCGATCGACTCGCCCAGCGTCGGGTGCGGGTGGATGGTCTTGCCGATGTCGGTGCCGTCACAACCCATCTCGATCGCCAGCGCGATCTCGCCGATCATGTCGCCGGCGTGCGTGCCGACCATGGTGCCGCCGATGATGCGGTGCGTCTCGGCGTCGAACAGCAGCTTGGTGAAGCCTTCGGCGCGGCCATTGGCCACGGCGCGCCCGCTCGCGGCCCACGGGAAGTGGCCCTTCTCGACCTTGATGCCCTTGGCTTTCGCTTCGTCTTCGGTGATGCCGGCCCATGCCACTTCCGGATCGGTGTAGGCCACCGATGGAATCACCTTGACGTCGAAGTGCGACTTCTGGCCGGCGGCAGCTTCCGCCGCCACATGGCCTTCATGCACCGCCTTGTGCGCCAGCATGGGCTGGCCCACCAGGTCGCCGATGGCGAAGATGTTGGGCACGTTGGTGCGCATCTGGCTGTCGACCGGAATGAAACCGCGGTCGCTCACCACCACGCCGGCCTTGTCGGCGGCGATCTTCTTGCCGTTCGGGCTGCGGCCCACGGCCACCAGCACCAGGTCGTAGACCTGCGGCGCAGGCGCGGCAGCGCCGGCTTCGGCCGCTTCGAAGGTGACCTTGATCCCTTCCGGCAGCGCTTCCACACCCACCGTCTTGGTCTTGGTCATGATGTTGTCGAAGCGCGCTTCGTTGTACTTCTGCCAGACCTTGACCGCATCGCGGTCGGCGCCCTGCATCAGGCCGTCCATCATTTCGACCACGTCGATGCGCGCGCCGAACGTCGAGTAGACGGTCGCCATTTCCAGGCCGATGATGCCGCCGCCAATGACCAGCATGCGTTTCGGGATCTGGCGCAGTTCCAGCGCGCCGGTCGAGTCGACGATGCGCGGATCTTCCGGCACGAACGGCAGCTTCACCACCGACGAACCGGCGGCGATGATGGCCTGCTTGAACTGCACCACCTTCTTGCTGCCATCCTTGGCCGTCACTTCGATATGGTTCGCGCTCAGGAACTGGCCGACGCCGACCACCACCTGCGTCTTGCGGGCCTTGGCCATGCCGGCCAGGCCGCCGGTCATGTTCTTGATCACGCCTTCCTTGTACTTGCGCACTTCATCGATGTCGATGGTCGGCTTGGCGAAGGTGACGCCGGTCTTGGCCATGTGCGCCGTCTCGTCGATCACCGACGCCACATGCAGCAGCGCCTTGGACGGGATGCAGCCCACGTTCAGGCACACGCCGCCCAGCGTTTCGTAACGCTCGACGATCACGGTGTTCAGGCCCAGATCGGCGGCGCGGAAGGCGGCCGAGTAGCCGCCAGGGCCGCCGCCCAGCACCATCATGTCGCAGTCGATGTCGACGGCGCCGCTGTAGCTGCCGCCGATCGGCGCCACGGCCGGGGTGGCGCTCGGCACTGGTGCTGGTGCCGGCGCTGCCGCTGCCGCTGCCGCGGGTGCAGGTGCGGCTGCGACAGGCGCAGCGGCCGCGCCGCTCGCTTCCACCACCAGCAGCAGGCTGCCTTCCTTGACCTTGTCGCCCACCTTGACCTTGAGTTCCTTGACCACGCCGGCGTGGGTCGAAGGGATCTCCATGCTGGCCTTGTCCGATTCCACCGTCACCAGCGACTGGTCGACCTTGATGGTATCGCCCACCTTGACCATCACCTCGATCACTTCCACTTCGCTGAAGTCGCCGATGTTCGGTACTTTCACTTCCACTGTGCTCATAGATCGCTCCTCTTACAGCAGAATTTTGCGCATGTCGGCCAGCACTTCGCCCAGGTACACGGCAAAGCGCGCACCCATGGCGCCGTCGATCACGCGGTGATCGTAGGACAGCGAGGTACCCATCATCAGGCGCGGCTGGAAGGCCTTGCCGTCCCACACCGGCTTGATCGACGCCTTGGACAGGCCCAGGATCGCCACTTCCGGCGCGTTCACGATAGGCGTGAAGTGCGTGCCGCCGATGCCGCCCAGCGAGGAGATGGTGAAGCTGGCGCCCTGCATGTCGGTCGGTTTGAGCTTGCCTTCGCGCGCCTGTGCCGACAGTTCGCCCATTTCCTTGGCGATCTGCGCCACGCCCTTCTTGTCGGCGTCCTTGATCACGGGGACCACCAGGCCGTTCGGCGTGTCGGCGGCGAAGCCGATGTTGTAGTACTGCTTGAGGATCAGGTTCTCGCCCTTCGCATCCAGCGAAGCGTTAAAGGCCGGGAACTTCTTCAGCGCGGCGACCGACGCCTTGATGACGAAGGCCAGCATGGTCAGCTTGACCGCGTCCTTGTTCTTGGCGTTGGCGGCGTTGGAGTCGACGCGGAATGCTTCCAGGTCGGTCACGTCGGCTTCGTCGAACTGCGTCACGTGCGGGATCATCACCCAGTTGCGGTGCAGGTTGGGACCGCTGATCTTCTTGATGCGCGACAGCGGCAGCAGTTCGGTGGCGCCGAATTTGCTGAAGTCGAGCGACGGCCATGGCAGCAGGTCCAGGCCCACGCCGGTGCCGGCAGGCTTGGCGGCGCCGGCCGGAGCGGCCACGGTGCCGGCCATCACGCCCTTGACGTAGTTCTGCACGTCGAGCTGGGTGATGCGGCCCTTGGGACCGGAGCCGGGCACCAGGCCCAGGTCCACGCCCAGTTCGCGGGCGAACTTGCGGATCGACGGCGAGGCGTGCGACAGCTTGCCGGTCGCGACCGAGCCGGCCGATGCGGCAGGCGCGGCGGCGGCAGCGGACGTTGCAGCGGCGGCGGCAGGTGCGCTGGCGGCCGGCGCGGCAGCGGCGGCAGGAGCCGATGCTGGTGCCGATGCGGCAGGCGCCGCGCCGCCGGTCGCTTCGACCACCAGCACCAGCGAGCCTTCAGCGACCTTGTCGCCGACCTTGACCTTGATTTCCTTGACCACGCCGGCGTGGCTGGACGGGATCTCCATGCTGGCCTTGTCCGATTCGACGGTGATCAGCGACTGGTCGACCTTGACGGTATCGCCCACCTTGACCATCACTTCGATCACTTCCACTTCCTTGAAGTCGCCGATATCGGGCACCTTCACGTCGACCGGGCCGGCCGATGCGGCAGGGGCGGCGGCAGCGGCGGGCGCCGGGGCAGCAGCTGCGGCGGGCGCAGGTGCGGCAGCGGCGGCCGGGGCCGCGGCGGGTGCGGCGGCGGCGCCTTCGGCCTCCACCAGCAACAGCAGTGTACCTTCAGCCACCTTGTCGCCTACCTTGACCTTGATTTCCTTGACCACGCCGGCGTGGCTGGACGGAATCTCCATGCTGGCCTTGTCCGATTCCACGGTGATCAGCGACTGATCCACCTTGATCGTATCGCCGACCTTGACCATCAGTTCGATGACTTCGACTTCCTTGAAATCGCCGATATCCGGGACTTTAACTTCCACAATGCTCATAGCGTTTGCTCCGTATTCTGTTTATTGGGTCACCGGATTTGGCTTGTTGGCGTCGATGCCGTACTTGGCAATCGCCTGCTCCACCACGGACACGTCGATCTTGCCTTCTTCGCTCAGCGACTTCAGGGCGGCGACCGTGATGTAGTAACGGTTCACCTCGAAGAACTCACGCAGCTTGGCGCGGCTGTCCGAGCGGCCGAAACCGTCGGTGCCCAGCACGCGGTAGGTGCGGTTCTTCGGCACGAAGGCGCGGATCTGTTCCGCAAAAGCGCGCATGTAGTCGGTGGTGGCGATGATCGGACCTTCGGTGCCCTGCAGGCAGGAGGTGGCGTACGGTACGCGCTGTTCCTTGCCAGGGTTGACCAGGTTCCAGCGTTCGCAATCCTGGCCGTCGCGGGCCACCAGCGTCAGCGACGGAGCGGACCACACGTCGGCGGCGATGTTCCAGTCGTTCTTGAGCAGTTCGGCGGCGAAGATCGATTCGCGCAGGATGGTGCCCGAGCCGATCAGCTGCACGCGCTGCTTGGCCTTCTTGTCGCCTTCCTGCAGCAGGTACATGCCCTTCAGGATGCCCGCTTCCTGGCCGGCCTTCAGGCCTGGGTGCGGATAGTTCTCGTTCATGATGGTGATGTAGTAGAACACGTCTTCCTGTTCCGCCACCATGCGGCGCAGGCCGTCCTGGATGATGACCGCCACTTCATGCGAGAAGGTCGGATCGTACGGCACGCAGTTCGGAATGGTGGCAGCGATGATGTGGCTGTGGCCATCTTCGTGCTGCAGGCCTTCGCCGTTCAGCGTGGTGCGGCCGGCGGTACCTGCCATCAGGAAGCCGCGGGCGCGCATGTCGCCTGCCGCCCAGGCCAGGTCGCCGATACGCTGCATGCCGAACATCGAGTAGAAGGTGTAGAACGGCACCATCACGCGGTTGTTGGTCGAGTACGACGTGGCCGCCGCGATCCACGAGCTCATGCCGCCCGCTTCGTTGATACCTTCTTGCAGGATCTGGCCGGCCTTGTCTTCGCGGTAGTACATCACCTGGTCCTTGTCGACCGGCTCGTACAACTGGCCCTGCTGGTTGAAGATACCGATCTGGCGAAACAGGCCTTCCATACCGAAGGTACGGGATTCATCGACCAGGATAGGCACCACGCGCTGGCCCAGGTTAGGGTCTTTCAGCAGCGCGGTGATGATGCGCACGTAGGCCTGGGTGGTCGAGATCTCGCGGCCTTCCGGCGTTGCGTCGAGCACGTTCTGGAACGAAGCCAGTGCCGGCACCGGCAGCGATTCCTCCGCCTTTTCGCGGCGCTGCGGCAGGTAGCCGCCCAGCGCGGCGCGGCGCTCGTGCAGGTATTTCATTTCCGGCGAATCGTCGGCCGGCTTGAAGAACGGGATCTCGGCCAGCTTGTCGTCCGGGATAGGCAGGGCGAAGCGGTCGCGCATTTCGCGGATCGCCTCGTCGTCCAGCTTCTTGGTCTGGTGCGCGGTATTGCGCGCCTCGCCCGACTTGCCCATGCCGAAGCCCTTGACGGTCTTCACCAGCAGCACGGTCGGCTGACCCTTGTGTTCCTGCGCGACCTTGAAGGCGGCGTAGATCTTGTGCGGATCATGGCCGCCGCGGGTCAGGCGCCAGATGTCGTCGTCGGTCATGTTGGCGACCATTTCCAGCAGCTTGGGGTGCTTGCCGAAGAAGTGCTTGCGCACGAAGGCGCCGTCCTTGGCCTTGTAGTTCTGGTATTCCCCGTCCACGGTTTCCATCATCACGCGCTGCAGGATGCCGTCCTTGTCCTTGGCCAGCAGCTCGTCCCAGCCCGGGCCCCAGATGACCTTGACCACGTTCCAGCCGGCGCCGCGGAAGTCCGCTTCCAGTTCCTGGATGATCTTGCCGTTGCCGCGCACCGGACCGTCCAGGCGCTGCAGGTTGCAGTTGACGACGATGACCAGGTTGTCCAGGCGTTCGCGCGCGGCCATGCCGATCGCGCCCATCGATTCCGGCTCGTCCATCTCGCCGTCGCCGCAGAAGGCCCACACCTTGCGGTTGGCCGTGTCGGCGATCGAGCGCGCGTGCAGGTACTTCAGGAAGCGCGCCTGGTAGATCGCCATCAGCGGGCCCAGGCCCATGGACACGGTGGGGAACTGCCAGAACTTCGGCATCAGTTTCGGGTGCGGGTAGGACGACAGGCCCTTGCCGTCGACTTCGCGGCGGAAGTTGAGCAGCTGCTCTTCCGACAGCCGACCTTCCAGGAAGGCGCGCGCGTACACGCCGGGCGAGGAGTGGCCCTGGATGTACAGCAGGTCGCCGCCATGGCCGTCGGTGGGCGCGTGCCAGAAGTGGTTGAAGCCGATGCCCAGCATGTTGGCCAGCGAGGCGAAGCTCGACAGGTGGCCGCCCAGGTCGCCGTCGGCGCGGTTGGCCTTGACCACCATGGCCATCGCGTTCCAGCGCATGTAGGAGCGCAGGCGCTCTTCCAGTTCCAGGTTGCCGGGGCAGTGCGCTTCCTGGTGTTGCGGGATGGTGTTGACGTAGGCCGTGTTGCTGGAAAACGGAATCTGGGCGCCGCGGCGGCGTGCCAGGTCAACCAGACGTTCCATCAGGTAGTGCGCCCGGTCAGGACCCTCTTGTTCCAGCACCGATTCCAGTGCATCAAGCCATTCTTTGGTTTCTTGCGAATCAGGGTCGATGGCGGTGAGCGCCGTTACCTGGTCAAGTTGAGCTGACATGTATTAAGTCTCCTGTGTGAATGCCTTGATCCAGGGATCCGGGCGGACGGTGCTGCGCTGATTATTTACCAATACGACAATTTAGTGGGTAGATTCTAACAGCACTTTTCGGCTTTTTCAAATTGCGATATGAGTTTTTATAATGTGAAATGCGATGTCTCTTTTTTTCACGACGGGTGCTGCGTCGCAGCATGCGCGACGAATGGAAAATCAGCGAAAATGAGGAAATAATGCCCGCCGCTAAAGGAAGAAGAGCAAAATCGCCGGTTGTATAGTCTGCCCTTGACAGACACGATCGCGAGGAATAGTGCAGCCACGTGGTCATTTTCAGAGCAACGGATTACAATGAACCAGCTCATGAACCAGTTTAGGAATGTCATGTTCCAGGAAATCGGCGCCTTCGATGCCAAAGCCAAACTGTCGGAACTGCTGCGCGCAGTAGGACAAGGGCAGCGCTATACGATCACGGTCCGGGGAAAACCTGTCGCCGATCTCGTTCCAAGCAAAAAGACAACCGCACAGGCCGATGTGCATGCGGCGGTCGCCGCCATGCGGGCATTCAAGAAAATTCAGGGAGTTACCACATCGGAAGTGGAAGCAATGATAGGGGAAGGCCGTCGATGACCTTGGTCATCGATGCTTCCATGGCGTTGGCGTGGATATTCGCGCGTGAAAAGCCGGAAGAAGCCGTCTGCGCCGACCTGGCCTTGCAGGCAACAGCTGAAATGGCAACGATAGTCCCTTCGCTTTGGCACACGGAAGTCGCGAACGCCCTGCTGGTTGGCGAGCGACGCAAGATCATCACGGAGGCGCAGTCGATTGACTTTCTGGCGCGCCTCGCTCGCCTGCCTGTCACGGTTGACAACTTGCCGACGTTCTCGCGCCGCGATCAGGTCATGGCGTTCGCCAGGCAATATGAACTGACCGCGTATGACGCCACCTACCTCGAATTGGCGCTGAGGGAAGGTGCGACACTGGCGACGTTCGACAACAGGCTCGCGACAGCAATGCGGCGCGCGGGCGGCGCCTTGTTCGCTTAATCGGGCTGAGCTGATGTCACCGCAATAATTGCCTTCATAAGAGGAATATGAGCGAGCGCTTGCCCACTTCGCACGCGGATTGGTCTCCCTCCCCTGCGCGGCTTTATAATCTTGGTTTTCCCTCCAACCTGCCAAAATCATGCCTGCTCAACTGATCGACGGAATCGCCCTCTCCCAAAAACTGCGTGGTGAAATAGCCACGCGCGCCGCCGCGCTCACGGCCAAGGGCAAGCAGCCCGGCCTGGCCGTGATCCTGGTCGGCGAAGACCCGGCCAGCCAGGTCTACGTGCGCAACAAGGTCAAGGCTTGCGGCGACGTGGGCTTCCACTCGGTGCTGGAAAAGTACGAGGCCGACCTGTCCGAGGCGGCCCTGCTGGCCCGCATCGCCAAGCTCAACGCCGACCCGGCCATCCACGGCATCCTGGTGCAGATGCCGCTGCCCAAGCACATCAACCCGCACAAGGTGATCGAAGCGATCTCCACCACCAAGGACGTGGACGGCTATTCCGTGCTGAGCGCCGGCGAACTGATGACGGGCCTGGAAGGCTTCCGCCCCTGCACGCCGTACGGCTGCATGAAGCTGATCGAATCGACCGGCATCGACCTGCGCGGCAAGCACGCCGTCGTGATCGGGCGCAGCAACACGGTGGGCAAGCCGATGGGCCTGCTGCTCTTGCAAGCCAACGCCACCGTCACCATCTGCCATAGCGCCACGCCGGACCTGGGTGTGCATACCCGCCAGGCGGACGTGGTGGTGGCCGCCGTGGGCCGCCGCAACACGCTGACGGCCGACATGGTCAAGCCGGGCGCCATCGTGATCGACGTGGGCATGAACCGCGACGACGCGGGCAAGCTGTGCGGCGACGTCGACTTCGCCGGCGTCAAGGAAGTGGCATCGCACATCACGCCCGTGCCGGGCGGCGTGGGTCCGATGACCATCACCATGCTGCTGATGAACACGGTGGAAGCGGCCGAGCGCCTGTAATCAGTACGTTGTTCCCGCCAGTACGGCGGGAACCCATGCCCAGCCTGCTACTCACGGTGGCAAACTGGGCATGGAGCCCCGCCAACCGCGGGGACGACGCCGAACGATCACATTGGAACCGACATGACTACTGACGTACAAAATCCCCTGCTGGACTTTAGCGGCCTGCCCCGCTTCGATGCGATCAAGCCCGAGCACGTCACGCCCGCCATCGACACGCTGCTGGAACGCAGCCGCGCCGTGGTCGCCCAACTGGAAGCGGATGCCGGCGCCGTGAGCTGGGACAGCTTCGTGGCCCCGCTGGAGAATGCCACGGAACTGCTGGGCCGCGCCTGGGGCATCGTCAGCCACCTCAACAACGTGGTCGACACGCCCGAACTGCGCGCCACCTACAACGAGAACCAGCCCAAGGTGACGGAGTTCTGGACCGCCCTGGCCCAGAACGAAGCGCTGTTCGGCAAATACAAGGCGCTGCGCGCCAGCGCTGAATTCGCCAGCCTGTCGCCGGCCCGCCAGCGCATCATCGACAACGCCGTGCGCGACTTCCGCATGGGCGGCGCCGAACTGCCGGCCGAGCAGAAGGAACGCTTCGCCGCGATCCAGGAAGAACACGCGGCCGTCTCCACCCGCTTCTCCGAGAACGTGCTCGACGCCACCAACGACTACAAGCTGCTGGTGGCCGACGAGGCCGACCTGGCCGGCGTGCCGGACGACGTCAAGCAGGCCGCCCGCGCCGCGGCGGAAAAGGAAGGCAAGGCCGGCTACGAATTCTCGCTGCACTTCCCGTCCTACTTCCCCATCCTGCAATTTGCCGACAAGCGCGAACTGCGCGAGATGGTGTACCGCGCCAACGCCACCAAGGCGTCCGACCAGGGCACCGTGTTCAGCGAGCGTGACAAGTGGGACAACACCCAGAACATCGTCACCCTGCTCAAGCTGCGCGACGAGGAAGCCAAGCTGCTGGGCTACCGCAACTTCGCCGAAGTGTCGCTGGTGCCCAAGATGGCGCAAAGCCCGGAGCAGGTGATCGCCTTCCTGGAAGACCTGGCCAAGCGCGCCCGTCCGTTCGCGGAACAGGACCTGGCCGAACTGCGCCAGTTCGCCAAGGACGAGCTGGGCCTGGACCAGCTGGCCGCATGGGACTTGCCGTACGCATCGGAAAAGCTGCAGGAGCGCCGCTACGCCTTCTCGGCCCAGGAAGTGAAGCAGTACTTCCCCGAGCACAAGGTGATCGACGGCCTGTTCCGCCTGGTGCAGAACCTGTTCAGCGTCACCATACTGCCGGACACGGCCACCACCTGGCACAAGGATGTGCGCTTCTTCCGCATTGAGCGCAACGGCAAGCTGGTGGGCCAGTTCTACCTGGACCTGTATGCGCGCGCCGGCAAGAGCGGCGGCGCCTGGATGGACGACGCCCGCGGCCGCCGCATCGAAAGCACGGGCGCGCTGCAAACGCCGGTGGCCTACCTGACCTGCAACTTCACGGAACCGGCCGTGGTGGACGGCAAGGTCCAGCCGTCGCTGTTCACGCACGATGAAGTGATCACCCTGTTCCACGAATTCGGCCATGGCCTGCACCACATGCTGACCCAGGTGGACGAGATCGGCGTGTCCGGCATATCCGGCGTGGAGTGGGATGCGGTGGAACTGCCGTCCCAGTTCATGGAAAACTTCTGCTGGGAATGGGAAGTGCTGGAACACATGACGGCCCACGTGCAGACGGGCGCACCGCTGCCGCGCGCCCTGTACGACAAGATGCTGGCCGCCAAGAACTTCCAGTCCGGCCTGCAGACGCTGCGCCAGGTGGAGTTCTCGCTGCTCGACATGCACCTGCACCACGACTACGACCCGAACGGCGCCAAGTCCGTGCAGCAGCTGATCGACGAAGTGCGCAGCCAGTTCGCCGTCATCGTCCCGCCCGCCTTCAACCGCTTCCAGAACTCGTTCGGCCACATCTTCGCCGGCGGCTACGCGGCCGGCTACTACAGCTACAAGTGGGCGGAAGTGCTGTCGGCCGACGCCTACGCGGCCTTCGAGGAAGCCAAGGCCCTGGGCGGCGGCGCACTGACGTCGGAGACGGGCAAGCGCTTCCAGCAAGAGATCCTGGCCGTGGGCGGCTCGCGCCCAGCGCTGGAATCGTTCACGGCCTTCCGCGGCCGCGAGCCCAGCATCGACGCCCTGCTGCGCCACAGCGGCATGGCGGCCTGAGCAGGTCAACACCTCAAGGAGAGCAGCATGATACGCACGCAGACCGCAGGGACGGCCCCGGGGCAGCCCACTTGGCCGGTCACGCCGCTGGCGGCCACGCTGGCCGTGTTGCTGCTGCTCGGCGCCGGCCCCGCCGGCGCGCAAGTGTACAAATGGGTGGACGGCAAGGGCGTCACGCACTACAGCGATACGCCGCCGCCGCCGACCGCGCCGGCCGGCACCAAGGTGGAGATCAAGTCCTTCGACACCGGGCCGCAAGCCGAGCTGCCGCAGGAACTGGCCGAGGCGGTACGCCACCGCCCCGTCACCCTGTACAGCACCAGCCCGTGCGACATCTGCGACCAGGCCCGCGCCATGCTGCGCGCGCGCGGCATTCCCTACACGGAAAAAACCGTCACCACGCCCGAAGACCGGGCCGTGCTGAACCGGGCTGGCGGCAACGGCCACTTACCGCTGCTGCTGGTGGGCCGCACCAAACAGATAGGCTACGAGCAGAACAGCTGGGACGTCCTGCTGAGCGATGCCGGCTATCCCACGCAAAACATGCTGCCGCCCGACTACCGCCAGGCGCCCCCCGTGCCGGCCGCGCCGCCGCCCCAGCCCAGCGCCAAGGAGCAGGCGGCCGCGGCCGCCAAGGCCGCGGCGGACGAGGCGGCAAGGCTGAAGAAATTGCCGCCGATCAATGCGACGCCCGATTTTCAGTTTTAACATGACGCAGATACAATGCGGTTTCGGCCAGCATTGCCCGCCCCACACCTGACGACCCGACCATGACCCGCATCGATTTCCACAGCAACGTTCCCGACAAGCTCGCCTATGCCTGCCGGCTGGCCCGCAAGGCTTATGCGGCCGGCAGCCGCATCGTGCTGATGACGGACGATGCGGCGCAGCTGGCCGAACTTGACGGCATGATGTGGACTTTTTCGGCCACCGACTTCCTGCCGCACGTTCCGGCCGGCGATGCGCTGGCGTCCGCCACGCCCATCATCCTGGCCGACAGCGACGGCGCCGAACTGCCTCACCGCGACCTGCTGGTGAACCTGTCGCGCCGCATTCCCGCTGGCGTGGACAGTTTCCAGCGCGTCATCGAAGTCATTTCCGCCGACGAAGCGGACGCGGCCGCCGGGCGCCAGCGCTACGTCGCCTACAAGCAGCAGAACTATCCGCTCACCCACTTTGTCGCGAACAAATCATGAGTCCAGCCCAACCGTTTGACGCCAGCATCCCCATCCTGACCGAAGTCCTGCGCGACGATCCGGCGCCAGCCGCCAACGGCGCCGCCATGCAGCCCGCCGACCTGGGCGCCCAGCTGGAAGCGCGGGCGCTGGACGGCTGGAGCGAGCGGGAATGGGACATGCTGGAACGGCGCCTGTCCACCCGCATCCTGCAGCAGCTGCAGAGCCGGGTCGACTTCGTGCTGGAACAGCGCATCAAGGACAGCATGGCCGACGTGCTGAGCCACGCATTGCGCGACCTGACGGGCGAGATCCGCAACGGTTTGCAGGACACGATAGAAAAGATCGTGGCGCGCGCCGTGGCCCAGGAACTGACCCACCTGCAGGCCAAGCGCTGAGGCGTCGGCGCCAGGATGGCCAGGGCAACACAGGCCCCGCCTGCAAGCCAGGCGCCGAGGCCAGGCAGGCCAGGGCGGCACCGCCCCGCCAGCCGGCACGGTGCACCATTTGCGCTCTCGCCACGTTAAATAGCCTGGCTGGCGCGGCAAATCGGCGGCCCTGACAAATCGCCCTTTGCTAACCAGTTAATTTGTTGTACCTTTTGCCCTTGTACAAAAATCCGCCCGGCGACCCCAAGGCGCCGCCGTGAGCTATCCATTGGAGAATGTTTATGCTGTTCAAGACTAAGTTCATTCCACTCGCCATCGCCCTCGCCTTTGCCGGCAGCGCCGGCGCGCAAGAAGTGGTCAAGATCGGCCATGTGGGTCCCGTGTCGGGCGCTTCCGCCCACCTGGGCAAGGACAATGAGAACGCGGCCAAGATGGCGATCGACGACTTGAACGCCAAAGGCTTCAAGATCAACGGCAAAGCCGTCAAATGGGTGCTGGTGCCGGAAGATGACGGCGCCGATCCGAAACAGGGCACGGCCGTGGCGCAAAAGCTGGTGGACGCCAAGGTCAACGGCGTGATCGGCCACCTGAACTCGGGCACCACCGTGCCCGCCTCCAAGATCTACTTCGACGCCGGCATCCCGCAAATCTCCCCGGCCGCCACCACGCCGCAGTACACCAAGCAGAACTTCAACACGGCGTTCCGCGTGGTCGCCAACGACAACAAGCTGGGCGGCACGCTGGGCGCCTACGCGGTGCAGAAACTGAGCGCCAAGAAGATCGCCATCATCGACGACCGCACGGCCTACGGCCAGGGCGTGGCGGAAGAATTCGTCAAGGGCGCCAAGAAGGCGCTGCCGGGCGTGCAAATCGTCGGCAAGGAATTCACCAACGCCAACGCCACCGACTTCAACGCCATCCTGACCAGCATCAAGTCCAAGAATCCCGACCTGGTGTTCTTCGGCGGCATGGATTCCGTGGGTGGCCCCATGCTGCGCCAGATGAAGGCACTGGGCATCAAGGCCAAGTTCATGGCCGGCGACGGCGTCTGCACGGAAGCGCTGCCCAAGCTGGCCGGCGACGGCATCGGCGAAGGCCAGGTCACCTGCGCCGAAGCGGGCGGCGTGACGGCCGACCAGCAGAAAGGCATGGACGACTTCCGCGCCCGTTACAAGCAGAAGTTCAACATGGACGTGCAACTGTACGCGCCGTACGTGTACGACGCCGTGATGACCATGGCCACCGCGATGGCCGACGCCAAGTCGGCCGAGCCGGCCAAGTACCTGCCTTACCTGGCCAAGGTCAAGTACCAGGGCGTGACGGGCCAGATCGCCTTCGACCCCAAGGGCGACATCAAGGATGGCGCGCTGACCCTGTTCACCTACAAGGGCGGTAAGAAGACCAAGATGGAAGTGGTCAAGTAAGTACCCGCTAGCGGCAGGCCGGGCCATGCGCCCGGCTCCTGTCTTTCCCGCTGGCGCCAGGCCGCGGGGACGAAAAAAAACGCGCCGTTACCGGCGCGTTTGCTTTTGGATCTGGACAGATTACTTCTGCGCCAGCACCCACTTCACCAGGGTGTGGGCTTCCGCCTCGGTCACCTGTGGATTGGCTGGCATGGGGATCGCGCCCCAGGTGCCCGAACCGCCCTTCAAGATTTTCTGGACCAGCTTGCCTTCGGCATCCTTCTGGCCTGCGTATTTCGCGGCCACATCCTTGTAGGCAGGACCGACCAGCTTGCTGCTCACGGCGTGGCAAGCCAGGCAGTTTTTCGACTTGGCCAAATCCAGACCTGCATCGGCCATCGCGGCCTGCGAAGCGAATGCCGACACGGCAACCATACCAACCATCATCAAAGTGCGTTTCATCGTTATCTCCATAGTAAAACCAGCGGCAATTCTACCGTGTTTTGCGCTAGCGCACGGCAGCGAACGAGAATACAACGCAGCGCACAGGCCAGGCGTTGACGTGCGCGCGAATATTGCTCCCCGTTAAGCCCATTTCTTTGTAAGATGGAGGTCTACAAGGAGTTGCCATGCCACTGATATTGTTAATAGTTGCCCTATGCGGGCTGCGGTATTTCGAAGTCTGGCGCTTCGCCCAGCTGTCGTGGTGGTGGATCGTCGGCGTGATGGTGTTTGCCTTCATCTGGTTCGAGTTCCTTGAACCACTGCTGGGTCTGGACAAGCGCAAGGCCCACAACGTGGACGAGCAGCGCCGCAAGGACCGCGTCAAGCAAAGCTTCGACAAGAAAAAGAAGTAAGCCCTCCATCAAGAAAATGGGGACGTACCCCGATTTGAGCATTATCAAATCGGGGTACGTCCCCATTTTTTCGTCCCCAATTTTGAGGAAACCGTGTTACGTCCCGGGTTTTTCGGCCCGGGACGGTTGGCGGCGGTGGCGGCTTAGCGCTTGAGCTGCGACAGGTCGCGCACGGCGCCGCGGTCGGCGGAGGTGGTCAGCGCGGCGTACGCTTGCAGCGCTTGCGAGACGTAACGGTCACGGTTGACGGGCTGCCAGGCCTGGTCGCCCTTCGCTTCCATCGCGGCACGGCGCGCGGCCAGGTCGGCGTCGCTGATGCGCAGGCTGATCTTGCGCTCGGGGATGTCGATGTCGATCATGTCGCCCTCTTCCACCAGGCCAATCGCGCCTCCTTCCGCCGCTTCCGGCGAGGCGTGGCCGATCACCAGGCCCGACGAGCCGCCCGAGAAGCGGCCGTCCGTCAGCAGCGCGCAGGCCTTGCCCAGGCCCTTGGACTTGATGTACGAGGTCGGGTACAGCATTTCCTGCATGCCGGGGCCGCCCTTCGGTCCTTCATAGCGGATGATGACGACGTCGCCTTCATGCACGGTGTCGCCCAGGATGCCTTCCACCGCCGCGTCCTGGCTTTCGAACACGCGCGCCTTGCCGCTGAATTTCAAAATGCTTTCATCGACGCCGGCCGTCTTCACGATGCAGCCGTTTTCCGCCAGGTTACCGTACAGCACGGCCAGGCCGCCGTCCTGCGAATAGGCGTGGGCCTTGTCGCGGATGCAGCCGGTGCTGCGGTCCGTGTCCAGCGCGTCGTAGCGCTCGGACTGCGAGAACGCGACCTGGGTCGGCACGCCGCCTGGTGCGGCGCGGAACAGCTGGTGCACGGCCGGGTCGTCGCTGGTCTTGATGTCGTTGCGCGCGATCGCATCGCCCAGGGTGGGCGCGTGGATGGTGGGCAGCGAGGTGTCGAGCAGGCCGGCGCGGGCCAGCTCGCCCAGGATGGCGACGATGCCGCCGGCGCGGTGCACGTCTTCGATGTGAAACTTGTCCGTCATCGGCGCGACCTTGCACAGGCAGGGCACCTTGCGCGAGATGCGGTCGATGTCGGCCATGTCGAAATCGACGCCCGCCTCGTGTGCGGCGGCCAGCAGGTGCAGCACGGTGTTGGTGGAGCCGCCCATCGACACGTCGAGCGCCATGGCGTTCTCGAACGCGGCCTTGGTGGCGATGGAGCGCGGCAGCACGGACGCGTCGTCCTGCTCGTAGTAGCGCTTGGCCAGTTCCACCACCAGGCGGCCGGCGCGCAGGAACAGTTCCTTGCGGTCGGCGTGGGTGGCGACGATGGTGCCGTTGCCCGGCAGGGCCAGGCCCAGCGCTTCGGTCAGGCAGTTCATCGAGTTGGCGGTAAACATGCCCGAGCAGGAACCGCAGGTGGGGCAGGCGGAACGCTCGATCTCGGCCACGTCGGCGTCGCTGACGGTGCTGTCGCCGGCCTTGATCATGGCGTCGACCAGGTCCAGCTTGATGATCTTCTGGGCGCCGTCCACCACCTTCAGCACCTTGCCCGCTTCCATCGGGCCGCCCGAGATGAAGACCACGGGGATGTTCAGGCGCATGGCGGCCATCAGCATGCCGGGGGTGATCTTGTCGCAGTTGGAGATGCAGACCATGGCGTCGGCGCAGTGGGCGTTGACCATGTATTCGACCGAGTCGGCGATCAGGTCGCGCGAAGGCAGCGAGTACAGCATGCCGCCGTGGCCCATGGCGATGCCGTCGTCGACGGCGATGGTGTTGAATTCCTTGGCCACGCCGCCGGCCGCTTCGATCTCGCGCGCCACCAACTGGCCCAGGTCCTTCAGGTGCACGTGGCCGGGCACGAACTGGGTGAAGGAGTTGACCACGGCCACGATAGGCTTGTCGAAGTCGCCATCCTTCATGCCCGTGGCGCGCCACAGGGCGCGTGCGCCTGCCATGTTGCGTCCGTGGGTGGTGGTGCGTGAGCGGTATTGCGGCATGATGTGTCTCCAGGTTGCGTCGATAAGGCAGCGGTGGTTTCAACATGCCCATGGGCGTGGCGCCGAAGACAGCGCATGTTGCAACAACCGCTAAGGGCTTTCTAAGCCCACGGTAATACCATCAGGGTGCCTTGCGCTGGGGGCCCTGTCAAATATATGATTTGCCTGTCTGTGAGTCGCAGAATATATCACTGAAATGAAATTGAATAGAAACGCATATCAATGAACCTGGAACTGCGGCAATTGCGCTATTTCGTCACCGTGGCCGAGGAACTGCACTTCGGCAAGGCGGCGCTGCGCCTGCACATGACCCAGCCGCCCCTGTCGCAGACCATCCAGGCACTGGAGGAGCTGCTGGGCGCCGCCCTGTTCGAGCGCAACCGGCGCGGCGTGACGCTGACGGCGGCCGGCGCCGCCCTGCTGCCCGAGGCGCGCCGCATGCTGGCCCAGTCGCTGGAACTGCCGCAACTGGTGCAGCGGGCCGCCGCCGGCGAGGTGGGCCGGCTGTCGCTGGCCTTCGTCTCGTCGGCCGACTACAGCGTGCTGCCGCCCTTCCTGCGCGCCTACCGGGCCGCCTATCCGCAAGTGCAGATCAGCCTGCAGGAAGCGACTTCCGACCTGCAGCTGGACGACCTGCTGCACGGCCGCATCGACGCCGGCCTCTTGATCCCGCCCCTGCCCGACAAGAGCCGGGCCGAACTCGATTACCTGCCCGTGCTGAACGAACCGCTGATCCTGGCCGCGCCGGCCGGCCTCGATGCGCTCAAGACGCCGGGCCCGGTGGCGCTGGCCGCGCTGCCGCCGCTGCCGCTCATCATCTTCCCCCGCGCCATCGCACCGGCCCTGTACGACGCCGTGCTGTCCGTGTTCGGCGCGGCCGGCATCACGCCCGAGATCGGCCAGCAGGCGATCCAGATGCAGACCATCGTCAGCCTGGTCTCGGCCGGCATGGGCCTGGCGCTGGTGCCGCAATCGGTCTCTAACCTGATGCGGCCCGGGGTAGAATACCGCTCGCTGCGCGACCCCACGCCGCTGGTCGAAACGGGCCTGGCCTGGCGCCGCGAGCACGTCACGCCCGTGCTGCAAGGCTTTTTGGATTTACTACGAAAGAACACACCATGCTGATACACCCCATGCCCGATCCGGTCGCCGTTCATCTGGGCCCGGTCGCCGTCCACTGGTACGGCCTGATGTACGTGCTGGCGTTCGCCCTGTTCATCGCGCTGGGCCGGGTGCGCATCAAGCAGCCGCACATCGCCGCGCAGGGCTGGAAGAACGAAGACCTGGACGACATGCTGTTCTACGGCATGCTGGGCGTGGTGCTGGGCGGGCGCCTGGGCGAAGTGCTGTTCTACCGGCCCGGCTTCTTCTTCGCCAACCCGATCGAAATCCTGGAGGTGTGGCATGGCGGCATGTCGTTCCACGGCGGCTTCCTCGGCGTGATGGTGGCCATGTGGCTGTGGTCGCGCAAGGCCGGACGCAACCTGCTGGATGTGTACGACTTCATCGCGCCCATGGTGCCGCTCGGCTACGCGGCCGGCCGCCTGGGCAACTTCATCAACGCCGAACTGCCGGGCCGCGTGGTCAGCGATCCGTCGCTGCCGTGGGCCATGCTGTGGCCGGACACCAGCTACCCGCTGCTGCCGCAGCCCGTGTTCCTGCAAGGCTTGCGCCATCCGTCGCCGCTGTACCAGATGCTGATCGACGGCATCCTGGTGTTCGTCATCCTGTGGCCCTACGCGCGCAAGGCCCGGCCGCGGCTGGCCGTGGGCGCCATGTACACGCTGCTGTATGGTTGCGCGCGTTTCTTCACCGAGTATTTCCGCACCCCGGACTGGGAAGTGAACTGGGCCGGCATCCCCATCACGTCAGGCCAGATGCTGTCGATCCCGATGATCGTCGGCGCCCTGATCCTGCTCGTGTGGTCCTACAAGCGCAACGTGGTGGCGGGCGTGACGCCGGCCACCAAGCCGGCATGACGCAGCCGCCGGCACGGCGCGCAACGGCGCGGACGCCAGTTCCGCCCCCGCACCCGCCACGCGCCATTCTTTAGCGCAGCCCCTTCCACAGCATGTAGGCGGCCAGGCAGTACAGCACGGTCGCGAACACCTTCTTGAGCGACTGCACCGGCAGCCGGTGCGCCGTACGCGCCCCCAGCGGCGCCAGCGTCACGCTGGCCGTGGCGATCACGGCCAGCGCGGGCAGGTAGATATAGCCCAGCGAATACGGCGGCAGTCCCGGCGCGTTCCAGCCGAAATAGATGTTCGACAGCGTACCGGCCAGTGCGATGGGAAAGCCCAGCGCGGCGCTGGTGGCCACGGCGTGATGGACCTTCACATTACACCAGCTCATGAACGGCACGGAGATGAAGCCGCCGCCCGCGCCCAGCAGGCCGGCCAGCACCCCGATCACGCCGCCGGCGGCGAACATGCCGGCGCTGCCGGGCAGTTCGCGGCCGGCCGCCGGTTTGCGGTTGAACAGCATCTGCGTGGCCGAGAACGAAATGAAACCGGCGAACACCAGCGCCAGCGTGGCCGACGGCAGTTGCTTGCCTATCCACGGCCCCACCCAGGAGCCGAGCAGGATGCCCGGCGCCAGCAGGAACACGATGGGCCAGCGCACGGCCCCGTGCAAGTGGTGGGCCCGCACCGACGATAACGAGGTAAACAATATCGTGCCGAGCGAGGTGGCAATCGCCATGTGGACGATGATGTCGGGCGGGAAGCCCTTGGCGCTGAAGATCATCGTGATGAAGGGCACCAGTATCATGCCGCCGCCTATGCCCAGCAGGCCGGCGCTGAAGCCGCCGAAGGCACCCATGGCCAGCAGGGCCGCAATCAGGCTCCAGTCCATCACGCGCCCTTGCCGAGCAGGGCGACGATGGTCTTCCACTGGCCCGGCGTGACGGGCGTGATGGACAGTCGGCTGCCCTTCTGCAGCAGCACCATGTCTTCCAGCGCGGGGATGGCGCGCAGTTCGGCCAGCGGCAGCAGCCGTGTCTTTTTCGTCGCGCGCACGTCGATGGAAATCCAGCGCGGCTGCTCCTGGGTGGCCTTGGGGTCGTAGTATTTACTGTCCGCGTCGAACTGGGTGGCGTCCGGATACGGCGTGCCCACCACTTCGGCCAGGCCGGCGATACCCGGCTGCGGGCAGCTGGAATGGTAGAACAGCACACCATCGCCGGGACGCATGGCGTCGCGCATGAAGTTGCGGGCCTGGTAGTTGCGCACGCCGAACCACGCCACCGTGTGCGCGGGCGCGGCCAGCACGTCGTCGATACTGACTTCGTCCGGTTCGGATTTCATCAACCAGTATTGCATCGGACATTCCCTTTCAAAACGTACGGACGTAAAAAAGCGGCTGCGCATGGAACATGCTCGCAACCGCTTTTTTGGAATGAAACCCCGCCTGTGCCGCTATGCCGGCATCCCGAACCAAACGGTTCAAGGTGGTCACAGTTAGTTCAATTTCGGGTTCGTCGGACTAGCGACGCTCACGCCCATCAAACAAAATCCCGCGACCGATGCGCATAAATGGTTCAAGGAATATATGGCAATCGCGAACACTGCAGGGTGACACGGAGTTTACTCTCTTGCCCCGTTTTGGGGAAGGCGTTTTATCGACTAAAACAGAGTTTCTTGCGGTGTCAGCGCATTGTCGAGCACCTGGTTCATGGCGGCGATCTTCTGCTGCACTTCCAGTATAGACAAGTCGGACAGCGGTCCCTGTGGCGCTTTCACGGACAGGAATTCGGCCGCCACGCCCAGCGCCGCCATCACGGCGATGCGGTCGTTGCCCTTGACCTTGCCCGCGTCGCGGATCGCGCACATCTTCTTGTCCAGGAAGGCGGCCGCCTCGCGCAGCGCGCGCTCCTCGTCCATCTTGCACATCAGGCGATAGGGCTGGCCCATGATGGTAACGTCCAGCTGCTTCATTGCGTCTGCTCCTGGTCGGGCGTGGCGCCGCCGGCTTCGCCGTCGAGCGCGGGAATCTGTTCCAGCAGGGCCGAGACGCGGCTGTGCGCTTCGCTCAGGCGTCTCTGGTAGCCGATGTTCTCCACCACCAGCGCGGCGTTGGCTTGACGCAACTGGGCATTCTCGCGGCGCAGGGCCTGGGTCATCTCGGCCAGCTGGTCGATTTTGTCGGAAAGTTCTTGGAATTCGGAAATCATCCCGTCACAATAAATGGCTTGCAAAGGCGCGTCAACCGCTACACGGTACGGAATGCGCATATTTTTGTGGCAAGCCCACAATGGGGGCCGGCCAGGCGGACGGGCCGGGCGCGGCGTCGCTGGCGCGCGCCGGCCCGGCCCGGAAAGTTGCAGTTTCAACCAGTGCGCAGCATCAGGCGGCGCTGCTCACCCCCACCAGTTGCACACCGGCGCTGCCGCCCGTGATGGAAGCCGTCAACCGGTCGCGAAGGCGCGTATGCGATCGGCCGTCCAGGTGGCCGCCATGTCGTACGGGCTGCCGCCCTGGCCGGCATGGGCCATCGCGCACCCGATCAGAGCATGGAAATGAGCGTCTCCACCACTGCCGCGGGATTCGAGATAAACGCCGAATGGCTCGTACTCAAGGTCTTCTGCACGAATTTATTACTCGGAGTGAAAGCGTCGGCGTCGGCGATCATCTTGTCCTGGACAGCAATGGGAATCGCGTGGTCGTCGGCACAGCGGATGAAGGAACGCGGAACACTCCCCCAGTTCGACACCGTCGCGCCGACCTTGGTGGTAAATGCCTGGATCGGTTCATCGGGCGTGAGCAGGTTCGCGACGGCGGGAAAGACCGCGCTGCTCACGTCGCCGTAAAACGCGCTTTTCAATTTAGCGGCATAAGCGCCATCGGCCGAATTATGGTTGATGCGCGCAGCGCCAACGACGCCGGGATCGGCCACAAACAGGGGAGGAACCTCGGAAGTGGCGAAGTCAGGCTGCTGCAAATACTCCAGCACCGTTTGAAATGCGACCGGCACGAACGCCGTCAAATAGACGAGGCGGCGGACCACCGCCGGCGCCGCCTCGGCCACCGCGCTGAGGGTGGCGCCCCCCAAGCTGTGCCCAACCAGGATCACCGGGCCGCTCCCGTCATTCATCAAGCCGCGGATCACCTTCAACGTATGGTCGCGATAATCGTTGAGCGTGAGCGCGGCCAGTGGCGAGGCCTCGGTGGACAAGGCCACACGATCTTGCGGCTGTGCGAGATACGATGCCGGAAACTGTGCCGTGATGCCGTGCCCGGGCAAATCCAGGACGATCGCGGGATAGCCCCGCTCGGCCAGGAGCCGGACCACCTCGGACCAGCACCAGCTGCCATGCCAGGCGCCGTGAACGAACACAAAAGTCGGCTTGGTGCCGGTACCGCCGGCAAGACTACCGCCGCATGCCGCCACACTGGCGCCGGCCACGGCGGCCGACAATTGATTGATAAAATTTCTGCGCTTCATTGCTGTCCCCTTCGTAGGAATTCGGCCCCGGTTCTCCAGGGCTCGATCGCCAGAATAGGGGCGAAACGAAGGGCCTGCTGGCTTGTCCGTGCCAGTGACATAGGCTGGAAGCGCCATTGCTACGGCACATTCCCGGCTTCAGTCGGCATTGGCGCTCTTACGCCAGCGTGCCGGCGTTACGCCGAAGACCTGATAGAACTCGCGGCCAAAGTGGGAGGCGTCCGCAAAGCCACAGCGCCGCCCCACTTCGGCGACCGTCAGATTTTCCAGCCGGGGCTGGGCCAGCATTTGCCGCGCCTGTTCCAGCCTGAGCCTGCGCAGCGTCCCGGCAAAACTGGCCTGTTCCGCGGCAAAACCACGATGCAGCGTACGTACCGAGATGCCGAGTGCCTGGGCCACGGTCTCGGCGGTAAGCCCGGTTTGCGCGAGCCGCTCACGCAGCACCTGCCGCGCGCGCGCAACCAGGTCGCGACGGGGCGGATCGCTGCCTCGCGGCTGCGGTTCCAGCGCGGCCGCCAGCATAGCGCCGAGCTGGTCCGACAACAGCGCCGGGGGATAGCTCGCCGCCAGCGCCGGATCTTGTGCAAATTGAAGGCACAAGCCTGACAAGGCTTGTCCCCAACCGCGGTCACGCGTCGCCACCCTGGGCACGCCGCTGTCCCATTGGGCCAGCCAGCCTCCGACCCATGGCCTGGGCAGCTCGATGGAGATGAGCTCCAGGGATGCCGGGAAATGCAGTTCGTAGGGCTGGGCCGAATCGACCAACACGGCGTCGCCGGGACGCATGCATATCCGGTGCCCGTGCTGGCGGATATGCCATGCGCTGTCGCGTTGCGCAATCAGATAGAACGGCTGCTTGTTACCGCGCGCGATATTCGCGGAAGTGCGATACACGTCTTGCGTGCACGCGACCACCTGGTTGAACGACAGGACATCGACTGCCACGCTGGTTAGCCGGCCTTCGAATGTCGCCGCCTGGCTTGAGCTGCAATGCATTTCCAGGAAGGCGGCACAGATCGCGTCCGTCCAATAGTCGAGGCGGCGCCCGGATTCGACTGCATCCGTACTCCATAGACGCGTCGATAAGCTTTCGGGGTTCAAAGCCTATTTCCTGTACACGCCGCTCAGGACGAAATAGTCGTCGACCCGTTCCAGATAGGTGGAGCGCCGCTCCATCTTCTGGCTGACCGGATTGACCCATTCGAATTCGACCCAGCCGCCGCCCTTGGTCCTGGCCAGTTCGATCTGCTCGCGCACGAAGGCTTTGCCGTTGACATCCTTGATGTCGAGCAGCATCTTGCCTATCAGTTTGGGATTGGCGCCGTGTGCCAGCATCACGCCATTCAAGTCCAGCGCGGCGATGTACAGTTCGCGGTCGACGAACTGGCCCTGCGGCCGGCTGAATTCGGCCAGCGCCGCGTCCTTGCCGTTCTGCCTGATGTACCTGACGGCCTTCTTGACCATGGCCACCGCCTCCTCTTTCGACGCGGCCTGCTGATCGGCCGCAAGCGCGACCAGGCAGGAGGACATGAACAAGAGCGCGAGGATGAATTTATACGTGTATGCACGCATCTGGCCTCCCGATCAGAACGAGTGGCGGATGCCGGCCGAAACGCCGGACTGGTTCAAGCCCGTGCCCACCGTGCCGCCCGCATCGAGCGCAATCGCGGCCTGGCCGGCGTTCTTCATGTGGCCGATCGAACTATAGACCGCCGTGCGCTTGGACAGATAATACGTCAGGCGCAGTACCACCAGCGTGGAGTCGTTGCCGCTGTCCTTGACGTCGTGACGCGCCACCTGGCCGTCCAGCGTCATCAAAGGCAGCAACGGGTAACTGGCGCCCACGTAGATCAGCTTGGACTCCAGGTTATTGGCCTGCGTGGCCGCCGCCTTCTTGCGCGCCATGATGCCGGCGCCTATGCGCACGTCGCCGGCCATGGCGTAGCCGTTCAGCGTGGTGCGCCGGTCATTGCTGTCGATGGTGCTCAGCCCCGCGGCCGCGCCGGTATTGCCGTACATGATGTCGTAGCTGGCGGTGACGCCAAAGCGCTTGTTGTCATACCCCAGCAAGGCCGTCACCTGGCGGCAGGCCTTGGCGTTGCCGGCCACCTCGCCCGCGCAGTTGGTGGCGGCCGGCCCGCCAGCGCTGGCGGCGTCGCGCCCGAAGCTGTAGGTCGCGCCCAGGGTGAAATCCGAGAACGTGCCGAGGTAACCGAGAGCGTTGTCGCTGCGGGCATTCGGGATGTACGGGTCGATGCTGGAGATGCTGAACAGGTTGGGTCCCATCACGTCCGACTTGAGCGTGGCCAGGAAGGTCATGTTGTTCTGGCGGCCCAGCGTCAGCGTGCCGTAGCTGCCTTTCAGGCCGACGTTGGCCTGGCGGCCGAACAGGCGATTGCCCTGCCCCATGGTGCCGGTGTCCATGCCGATGCCGCTTTCCAGCACAAACAGCGCCTGCAAGCCATCGCCCAGGTCTTCCGTGCCACGGAAGCCAATACGCGAGGGGAAGCTGCCGGTCAGGCTGGGCACCTTGACGACGGAATTGCCGGCCGCATTGGTGTTGTTGGTGTAGACCACGCCGCTGTCCACGATACCGTAGATCGTCACGTTGCTCTGCGCCGTAGCGCCGTGGGCCGCCAGGAAGCCGATCATTGCGATGGCGCCACCGAGTGCTGTTTTCTTCATTACTATGTCTCCAGGTTTTTTTAGTGAGGTACTACGGGGTGAAACGGTTTATTCGCTGTCGGGCTGACGCCCCGGATGCGCCAGCTGGAACGCCGGCAACTGCTGGCACGCCGCGTCGATGGCCCGCAAGGTCGGGAACGGCGCCAGGTCCATGCCGAAGCGGCGCGCCGCGAACAATTGCGGCACCAGGCAGCAGTCGGCCATGGTTGGCGTGTCGCCGACGCAGTAGCGGCCTCGCCGCCCGTCGCGTACCAGGTCCGCCTCCAGCGCGGCCAGGCCGATGCCGTGCCAGTGGCTGATCCAGGCGTTCTTCGCCGCCTCGTCCTGGCCCATGGTCCCGGTGATGTACTTCAGCACGCGCAGGTTGTTGAGCGGATGGATGTCGCAGGCCATCGACAACGACAGTTGGCGCACGCGGGCGCGCTCGCCCGGCGCGGCCGGCAGCAGCGGCGCCGCCGGACAGGTGTCGTCCAGATATTCGATGATGGCGAGCGACTGGCTGATGTCCAACGCACCGTCGCTCAGCACCGGCACCAGCTGCTGCGGATTGCGGGCGCTGAACACGGGCTGGAACTGCTCGCCGCCGTCGCGGTTCAGGTGCACCGACAGGTACTGGTACGGCAGTCCTTTCAAACCCAGCGCGATGCGCACGCGATAGGCGGAGGAACTGCGAAAATAATTGTGCAGCACCAGCTGCGTTGCGCTTTTTTGCATCACGACACTCCCATGTATTGTTGAACGATGTGCGGCTCGGTACGCAGCGCGTCGGAACTGCCCTGCCAGACCACCTTGCCTTTCTCCAGCACGAAATGGCGGTCGGCGAACTTGAGCAGGGCGCCAACGTTCTTGTCGATGACGATCTGCGACAGCCCCTCCGCCTTCAATGCCGCCAGCGCGGCCCAGATCTCGGCGCGGATGATGGGCGCCAGGCCTTCGGTGGCCTCATCCAGCACCAGCAGCTGTGGGTTGGTCATCAGCGCCCTGCCAATGGCCAGCATCTGCTGCTCGCCGCCCGACAGCTGCCAGCCGTGGTTGCCGCGCCGCTCCTCCAGGCGCGGGAAGAAACGGTAGACCCGCTCCAGGTCCCAAGGCTGCAGGCCGCGCCGCCCATGGCGCGGCGCGCGCGCGGTGGCCACCAGGTTCTCTTCCACCGACAAATTGGCGAACACCTGCCGCCCTTCCGGCACCAGCCCCAGTCCCAGCCGCGCGATGTGGTGCGACGCCAGGCTGGCCAGCGGTTGGCCGTCGAATGCGATCGCGCCGGACTTCAACGGCAGCATGCCGAACAGGCATTTGATGGTGGTGGAACGCCCCATGCCGTTGCGGCCCAGCAGCGTAACTACTTCGCCGGCGCGCACCTCGAAGCTCACGCCGAACAGCGCCTGCGCGTGGCCGTACGATGCGTGCACGTCGTGCACTTCCAGTAACTTCGTCATACCTCACCCTCCTCTTCGCCGAGGTATACGGCCCGTACCTCGGGGTGGTTGCGGATCTGGTCCGGCGTGCCGCTGAACAGCACCTTGCCGTAGACCAAGACCGTGATGCGGTCGGCCAGCGCGAACACCGCGTCCATGTCGTGTTCGATCAGCAGGATCGAATAGCGCCCCTTGAGGCGGGCCAGCATGGCCACCACCGCCGCCGACTCCTGCACGCTCATGCCGGCCATGGGCTCGTCGAGCAGCAGGAATTTGGGCTGGGCAGCCAGCGCCATCGCCAGTTCCAGCTGGCGGCGCTCGCCGTATCCCAGCTCGGCGGCCGGCATCTGCGCCAGCGCAGCCAGGCCGCAGTCGCGCAGCGCCGCGTCGGCCGCCCGCGCCTGGGCGGTACGCGACATCATCGGCTGCCAGAAGCGCCAACCGTGTTCGCGCGCGCCCACAGCCGCCAGCACGGCGTTTTCGCGCACCGTGAAGTCCTCGAAAATGGAGGTGATCTGGTAGGAGCGCAGCAGCCCGCGCCGCGCCCGTGCGTGGATCGGCAGGCCGGTCACGTCCTCGCCGTCGTACCAGACCTTGCCCTCGTTGCAGGCCAGTTCGCCGGACAGCTGGTTGATCAGCGTGGTCTTGCCGGCGCCATTGGGGCCGATGATGGCGTGCAGCTCGCCGCAGCGGATGTCGAGCGACACCGAGTCCGTGACCAGGATGCCGCCATAGCGCTTGACCAGCGATTCGGTTCTCAGGATGCTCATGCGTGCTCCCCCACGGCGTGGACGGGCACCGGCGCCGGCACGGAAACCGGCGTGGCTTTACGCCGCGCCAGCCTCTCCAGCAACCCCACCAGGCCGGCACTGCGCAGCAGCGCGACCAGGAAGATCGCCAGGCCGAAGATCGCGGCCCAGGATTCGGTGGCCATCTTCAGCAACTCCTCGGCCCCCATGAACACCACCGCACCAAGCAAGGGGCCGAACACCGTCCCCAGGCCGCCCAGCACGATCATCACGATCAGGTCACCGGAAACCATCCAGCTCAGCGTGGCGGGCGAGGCGAACGCGGTCAGGTTAGCCAGCAGCATGCCGGCCACGCCGCACAGCACCGCCGACATCACGTAGGCCGCCAGCTGATAACGCTTGCCGCGCAGCCCAATCGCGTTGACGCGGCGCGGATTCTGGCGTGCCCCGCGCAGCACCATGCCGAACGGCGCCACCCGCAGCCGCGCCGACCACCAGATCACCAGGCACAGCAGGACGAAGGCCACGGTGTAGGCGACCAACGGCTGGCCCAGGTCCAGGCCGAAGAAGCGGCTGGTGGCGCTGATCGGCGTGCCGTCGTCGCCGCCGTACTGCTTCAGGCTGACGAAAACGAAATACCCCATCTGCGCGAATGCCAGCGTGATCATGATGAAGCCGATGCCGGTGGTGCGCAGGCTGATGGCACCCGTCAGCAGCCCAACCAGGCCGCAGGACACCACGCAGAGTGCCAGATGCACCCAGCCATTATCGATGCCGTGGTAGGCGGGGATCGCCACGCTGTAGGCGCCGATACCGAGGAACAGCGCATGGCCCAGGCTGACCAGGCCGCCGAAGCCCAGCGCCAGGTTCAGCGCGCAGGCGGCGATCGCGTAGATCAGGATACGGGCAAAGAAGACCACGTAGAAAGGCTGGTCTGCGACGCCGGCGGCCCAGGGCACCAATGCCAGGGCGCCCAGCAGCAGCAGGGGTACCACGGCGGCCGGCTGGCGCATGGAGTGAAATGGATTCATCGGGTCCTCTCGGTGGGAAACAGGCCTTGCGGGCGCAGTGCCAGCACAAGCGCCATCAACAGATACACCAGCATCGATGCCAATGCCGGTCCGGCGGCATTGGCGACGTCGCGGCTGGCCAGCTCGCGCAGCAGCGTTGGCAGGAAGGCACGGCCCAACGTGTCGGTGATGCCAACGATCAGCGCCGCATACAGCGCCCCGCTGACCGATCCGATGCCGCCGATGACGATCACCACCAGCGCGGTGATCAGCACCGGCTCGCCCATGCCGGCCTGGATCGACATGATGGGACCGGCCATCACGCCGGCCAGTCCGGCCAGGGCCGCGCCCAGCGAGAACAGCACCGCGTTGAGCAGCTTGATGTCGACACCCAGCGCCGACACCATGGCAGGATTGACCGCGCCGGCGCGGATCAGCATGCCCAGCCGCGTCTTGTGCATCAGCAGATGGGCGCCGACCGCCACCGCCAGCCCGACCACGATGATCGCGAAGCGGTAGCTTGGGTAGCTGATGCCGAGCAGGTCGACGGTGTTCTCCAAAAAACCCGGCAGCGGCAGAAAATACGGCTGCGGTCCCCAGATCATGCGCGTGGCTTCATTAAAGAACAGCACCAGGCCGAAGGTGGCCAGTACATGGTCCAAGTGGTCGCGTCCGTACAGGCGCGCGATCGCGGCCCGTTCCAGCGCGAAGCCCAGCGCCATGCAGCCCGCGACGGCGGCCAGCAGCGCCAGCCCGAAGGAGCCGGTGTGCTGCCAGGCGGCGGCCGCGAAATAGGCGCCCAGCATGTACAGCGAGCCGTGCGCCAGGTTCACGAAGCTCATAATGCCGAACACCAGCGTGAGCCCGGCGGCCAGCAGGAACAGCAGCACGCCGTATTGCAGCCCGTTGAGCAGCTGCGTCAATAGCAGTTGGATAGTCATGCCGTGCTACCTCAAGGCAGGCTGCATTTGGACTGGTAGCTGTCGGCATGGGCCGTCAGCGGCGTCCCCAGCAGCTTGACCGTCGGTTTGCCTGCTTCGCTGGCGACCTGGAAGGCGTAGTAGTTCTGTACCGGCATGTTGTTCTTGTTGAAGCGGAACGGGCCGCGCACCGACTTGAACTCGGCACCGGCCGCCTTCACCGCGGCGGCCAGCGCGCGCTTGTCGCCGGCCTGGGCGCCGGCTTTGCGCAGCGCCACGTCCAGCAGACGGGCCGCGTCGTAACCCGTGGCCGCATATTCGCTCGGCAGGCGCTTGTATTTGGCGTTGAAGGCGCTGACGAAGGCGCGGTTTTCCGTCGTGTCCAGCGCCGCGTCCCACATGGCGCCGAACGTGGTGCCGACGGCGGCCTCGCGCAACGCCGGCATGGTGGTACCGTCCACCGTGAAGACCGAATAGTTGGGCAGCCTGGCCAGCATGCCGGCCTGGCTCAGTTGGCGGATGTAGTTGACTCCCATGCCGCCCGGGTAGAAGGCGAATACCGCGTCCGGCCGGGCTGACTGCAGCTGCGCGATCTCGGCCGAGTAGTCGGTCTGGCCGACCTGGGTGTAGACCTCGTCCACAATCTCGCCCTTGAAGTAGCGCTTGAAGCCCTGCAGCATGTCCTTGCCGGCCTGGTAGTTGGGCGCCATCAGGTAGACCCGCTTGTAGCCCTTCTCCTGCATGAACTTGCCCATGCCTTCGGCCGAGCCGTCGTTCTGCCAGGCGATGGAAAACACGTTCGCCGCGCACGAGGCGCCGGCCACCGGCGACGGACCGGCGTTGGTGGCGATGGCCACCGTGCCGGCATCGACAATCAGCTTGTGGCTGCCCATCACGACGTTGGAGAAGCCCAGGCCGACGATGGCGTTGACGTGTTCCTTGTCGATGAACTTGCGCACGATCTGGTTGCCCACTTCCGGCTTGAGCTGATCGTCTTCCTTCAGCACCGTGACGGCCTGGCCGCCAAGTTTGCCGCCGCCCTGCTCCAGCGCCAGCATGAAGCCGTCGTACTGGTCCTGGCCAACCACTGCCACCGGGCCTGACAACGGCGCCGAGAAGCCGATCTTGATCTGGGCCTGTGCGGCGCCGGCGAGCAACATGGCGATCCCCGCGGCGATGAATTTGTTGTTCATTTCTGTCTCCTGGTTTTTATTTGGTCAGCCCAGATCCACGTAGACCCGGCCGTTTTCGATCTTGACGGGATAGCAGCGCACCGCCTCGGTGGCGGGCTCGCAGCTGGCGCGCCCGTTGCGGATATCGAACTTTCCCTGGTGCAGAGGGCATTCGATCTCGTGCCCGTCAAGGAAGCCGTCGCACAGGCGCGCATTGCCGTGGGTGCAGAGGTTGGCGGTGGCATAGACCTCGCCGTTCACGCTGTACAGGGCCAGCTCGGTGCCACCCGCCGCCACCGAAGTGACGTCGTCCTCCGGCACGTCCGCCTCGGCGGCCGCGTCGATCCAGTTGTTTGCCATGGTGCTCTCCTCAGATTGGATAGATCAGCGAGTTGGCGATCATCTCGGTGTCGTAAATGCAGTGGCGCTGCTCGAATCGCAGCCCCTGCGGCGTGATGCGGATACGGTCCAGATAGCGGCCCACATTGAACACCGTGCTCTCCTGCGACAGCTTGGTGCGGAACACGGCGTAATTGGCCTGCGCCACGATCACGCCGTCCGCCACCTGCTCCACCAGCGGCGCGCCGGTGACGTGGCGCTGGTAATAGGGATCGTGGAACAGCGTCTCCTTGATGCCGTAGGCCCGGTCGCGCAGCATGCCCTTGCTCAGCAGCGCCAGCGTGGCCAGCGGGAAGCCGCGTTCGTGGTTCTCGCGCGGCTGCACGCGGTAGTCGCACTCGTCGACGAACAGGTCGATCCACTTGTCCCACTCGCCGTTGTCGAGCGCCGCCGCGTACTCTGCGTACAGGCGGTTCAGCGCCAGGAAGGTGTCGATGTCGATCGCGCTTGCTGTCGTATTCATACCTCCATCACCTTTCGCCAGTAGTTGTACATGCCGCGTATCAGGGTCTCGGTGACCATGTGGTCGGTGTTCCCGGCGCCGTAGCCGCCCAGTTCGGCCACCGTGCGGTGATTCGGCTTTTGCTCGAAGCCGTTCTGCGACAGCTCGATCACTTCGCCGTCGTCGGCCGACACGAAGCCGGCGGGGCCGAACAGGTTGGCCTGGATCAGGCGGCGCTGGGTCATCTCCGGCGTGTCGTCCTCGAAGCCGAAATGGGTCCAGACGAAATCGAACGATCCCTTGCCGTTGGGCTGGATGTGGCGCGTCGAGACACTGTTCACCTGCTGCTGGAAGATCACGCTGGGGAACACGGTCATCATCACGGCGGTCGGCCCCTTCCACCACGGCTCCGGCACGATGTCGAGCAGGCGCTTGTCGTTCACTTCCATGCCGGCCTTGAAACTGGTGACGCCGGCCGTCACCTCGCTGGTCGCGGCCTGCTGGCTGCGGGTCGAGATCATGGCGGCGTGGCGGTAGTGCGCGTCCATCTTCAATTCGGACTTGTTATCGGCGCGCCACAGGCCATAGGTGACGAACCAGGTATGCAGCAGGCCCGGATGGTAAGGGTCCTTGATGTTTTCCTGCATCAGTTTCCAGTTGCCCGGAATGCGCTGGCGGTTGTAGCCCAGGATGGTCAGCTTGCGACCGTTGAACAGGCGGTCGAAGTAACCGCACATGTCGGGCCCGAGGAAGTCCTCCAGCGATTCCACTTCATGGTCGAACGAGGCGAACACCACGCCGCCGCGTACCGCCACCTTGAGCCGGGTCAGGCCGTGTTCGGCGGTGTCGAACTCCTTCGGCATGCCGCCATTGACCTTGCCGTCCTGCTTGACGCCGCGCCGGAACGGCACGCCCTGCAGCTCGCCCTTGAGGGTGTAGCTCCACTGGTGGTAGGGGCACACGAATTCCTTCTTGTTGCCGTGGCGCTCGCGGCAGAACTGCATGCCGCGGTGGGCGCACACGTTCTCCACCACGTTCACGCTGCCGTCGGAGGCGCGCGTCAGGATCACGGAACGCTCGCCGATCACCGAGCGCTTGAAATCGCCCGGGTTGGGAATCTCGGCCTCCAGGCCGACGTAGCACCAGTGGCCCTGGTAGAACAGGCGTTCCAGTTCGCGCTTGTAGAGCGATTCGTCGGTGTAGGCCCAGAACGGGATGCGGCTCGATCCCGGCTGGTCCCATACCGGTTTGATGGGGAACACGGCGGCCATGATCAGGCTCCTTCGACGCGCACGGTGATGGGCGCCAGGCCCGCCACTTCGCCGAACATCACGTCGCCGGCCACCACGCTGTTCACGCCTTCCGGAGTGCCGGTCATGATGACGTCGCCCGGCTCCAGCGCTTCGTACTCGGACAGGTAGGCGATCGATTCGGCCACCGACCAGATCAGCATGGAGATGTCGGAGTCCTGGCGCGGCTGGCCGTTGACGGTGACCGCAATGCGGCCCCGCTCCAGGTGGCCCACCTGCGCCACCGTGGAGATGGTGCCGATCGGCGCCGACCTCGCGAAGGACTTGCCGAACTCCCAGGGACGGCCCTTGTCGCGCGCATCGAGCTGGATGTCGCGGCGGGTCATGTCCAGCCCGACGGCGTAGCCATACACATGCTCCTGCGCCTGCTCGAGCGCGATGTTGGCGCCGCCCTTGCCGATCACGGCCACCAGCTCGATCTCGTGGTGGAAGTTGCCGGTCTTGGGCGGATACGGAATCGTCACTTCGGCGGCGCCGGCCGGCACGGCGGCGTTGGCCGGCTTCATGAAGAAGAACGGCTTTTCGCGATCCGGATCGCGGCCCATTTCGCGCGCATGGGCCGCGTAGTTGCGGCCAACGCAGAAGATGCGGTTGACCGGAAAGCGCTCTTCGCTGCCGGAAATGGCCAGGCTGTAGACAGGTGCGGGCGGGACTGCGTATTTCATCATGGTCTCCAGATTTTGTGGGGAAGGTGGAATCAGCGCGCCAGCTTTTCTTCGCGCCACAGGCCCAGCACTTGCTGGATGGGGCGGTCCGAGAAGCTGAACAGGATGGTGTTGCCGCCGGCGCGCAGGCGCAGCGTTTGCCAGGACGGCACCACGAAGACGTCGTTGAGCGCGAAGTCGAACGGCACGCCGCCGATATCGGCGCTGCCTTCGCCTTCCAGGCAGACGTAGATCGTGCTGTCGGTGCAGCGATACGGCAGCGTTTCGAAGCCGGCCGGCAGGCGCTGGGCGAAGGCGCCGATGGTCGGCATCGGCGAGGCGCCGGTGGCCGGGTTCACGTAGCGCAGCTTGTGGCCGAAGTGGACGTCGATGGCGCCGCGCGCTATGCCAAGCAGGGACTCGCGCGTTTTCGCGAACGGATAGACGAACACCTTGGTCGGCTGCGCCGCCGTCTGCGTAAAATCGACCGGCAGCATGTTGTTGCCGTAGCGGGCTAGCGCATCGCCTTCCGGCCGCGATGCTTGCTGCACCGCTTGCGCGCCATGCTCGGCAAAGCCGGCGTCGAAGAAACGCACGGTCGGGATGTCCAGCCCGTCCAGCCACACCACCGGTTCCTCGCCCAGGTTGCCGTGGTCGTGCCAGGTCCAGGACGGGGTGATGATGAAATCGCCGCGCCGCATGGTGGTGCGTTCGCCGTCGACGGCGGTGTAGGCGCCCTCGCCGTCGAGCACCAGCCGCAGCGCGGACTGGCTATGGCGGTGGGCCGGCGCCACCTCGCCCGGCATGATCAGCTGCAGGCCGGCGTATAGCGACTGCGTGATCGACGAGTTACCGCGCAAGGCTGGATTTTCCAGGATCAGCACGCGGCGCTCCGCTTCGGCGGCGGTGATCAGGCGGCCCGCTTCCATCACGTGCTGGCGCACGTCGGCGTAGCGCCACAGTGCTGCCTGCAGCGGCGATGCGGGTTGCCTGGGCACCAGCGCGCCCAGCACCTCCCACAAAGGGGTCATGCAGTGCAGGTCGATGCGCCGGTAGAAATCCTGGCGGGCAGTGTCGGTCATGTCTTGTCTCCGGTTGATGGTGTTCAGATGCCGCTGGCGTAGAAAGCGTCCGCATAAACGTGCTCGGGCAGCACCCCTTTTTTCTTGGCCAGCATGGCCGCCGCCTCCACCATGGGCGGCGCGCCGCACAGATAGGCGCGCCAGCCGGCCAGGCTGGCCCAGTCGTGGTTGAAGGCGTCGGTCACCAGGCCGCTGCGCCATTGCGGCTCGTGCGCGCCGGTGCTGACGATGATGTGCAGATGCAGGTTGGCGTGACGCTCGCGCAGCTGTTCCAGCCATCGCAGGCCGTAGATATCGCGCTCGGTGCGCACGCCGAAGTACAGGTGTATGGGCTGGCTCATGCCATCGGCCAGCGCGGCGCGCACGATGGACAGCACCGGCGCCAGCCCGGTGCCGCCGGCCACGCACAGCATCGGCCCCTGGTGCTTGCGGCGCAGGTAGGCGGTGCCCAGCGGGCCGCTGACGCGCACCGGGTCGCCCACCGCCAGCGTGGTCTCGACGTGGCCGGTCACGCGGCCGGCCGGCACCAGGCGCAGGTGGAATTCAAGCTCCTCGCCGCCGGGGGCGTTGGCCATCGAATACGGGCGCGCCAGACCGGGACCGAACTGCAGCGTGGCGTACTGGCCGGGCGAAAACGCCAGCGGCTTGGCTGGCTTCAGGCGCAGACGGCGGATGTCGTGGGTCATCGGTTCGATGGCCAGCACGGTGGCCTTGATGATGCGCGCCGGGTGAATCACCACTTCATCGGGCTCCGGCACTTCGAGCACGCAATTGCTACTCACGCTGCTCATGCAGGCCAGCACGTAGCCCTCGTCGTCCGGGTGGGTGATCTTGGCTTCGCGGCCCGCTTCCAGCACTTCGCCCTGCAGCACCTTGCAGCGGCAGGTGCCGCAACGGCCGGCGGCGCAGCTGTAGGAGATGGGTATCTGGTGCTCGCGCAGCGCCGTCAGCAAATTGGTACCGGCCTCCACGTGCAGGGTGCGCCCCAGCGGTTGCACGACTAGTTCCATGACTCCCGTCCCCATCTGTTGTATTGATTGATGGGCAAAGTATAGAAAGCGGAGTAATATAAATAAATAGCATCTCGCGAATGCATCAAATCACTGCCAGCAATACTACTCAAGCCATGGAACTGAAAGACGTCGATCTCAATCTGCTGCTCGTGTTTAAGCAATTACTCGCCGAACGGCGGGTCTCGAAGGTGGCAGAGGCGCTGGGCATGACGCAACCGGGCGTCAGCAACGCGCTCAAGCGCCTGCGCCTGTTATTGGGGGACGAGGTGTTCGTGCGCACCGCGCGCGGCATGGAGCCCACGCCGTACGCGCTGCAGTTGGCCGAGCCTGTCGGCTATGCGCTGTCGACCATCCACGATGCGCTGAATGAGGTCTCGCACTTCGACCCGGCCAGCAGCAAGCGCAGGTTCACGCTTGGCATGACCGATATCGGCGAGGTCTACTTCCTGCCGCGCCTGATGCAGGTGCTGCGCCAGCATGCGCCCGGGGTGACGGTCAGCACGGTGCGCAATACGGCGGTCAACCTGCAGGATGAAATGGAAGCGGGCCACGTGGACCTGGCGATCGGCTTGCTGCCGCAGCTGAAGTCCGGCTATTTCCAACGGCGCCTGTTCCACCAGCGCTATGTGTGCATGTTCCGCAAGGGGCACCCGCTCGACAACAAGGTGCTGACGGTGGAGGACTTCCGCGACGCGGACCACGTCACGGTGGTCTCCACCGGCACCGGCCACGCCATCGCCGACCAGGCCATCGAACGGCACGGCATCAAGCGCAACATCGGCCTGACCGTGCCCCACTTTGTCGCGGTCGGCCACATCCTGTCCAACAGCACGATGATCGCCACTGTGCCGGAACGCTACGCGATGGCGTGCGTGGAGCCGTTCGGCTTACGCTATGTGGCGCATCCGTTGTCACTGCCCGAGATTAATATCAACGTGTTCTGGCACGCCAAGTACAACAAGGACCCTGCCAACAAATGGCTGCGCGGCCTGATCTTCGATCACTTCGCCGATGGACGGGAAAGCCGGGGCGCTTGATGCCGGCCCCGGGGCCGGCGGCCCGCCGCCAAGGCCGGCACAGGTGCATCGCGCTGGCCGGCGCGTCGGCCGGTATTTCTCCCGAGCACTGGCACCGCCGGTTCGACCGTTTTTACCTGGCCGACCAGGCCCGGCAGCGCCGCGTGCCGGGCGTGGGGCCGGCATTGTCGCTGGCGCGCGACATCGCCAAGGCCCACGGCGGCACCTTGGCCTTGATCGGGCCTGGCCCGGGCCAGGTGTGCTTGCGCCTCCCCCTGCCGGCCGCCTGAGCCGGCCCGCGTCGATAGTTTGACAAGTTTGTCTTGAAATAGCCCAACACCGTCCCTATAATTGGCACTCGTTAGCGAGGAGTGCTAACAACGATTTCCCGCTGTTGCAACGATAAAAACAGCCTTTGTGACTCATTTAGCAACAATCCATTGATAGGAGTTTTGTATGAACCTTCGCCCCTTGAACGATCGCGTCATCGTCAAACGCCTGGACCAGGAAACCAAAACGGCGTCCGGCCTGATCATCCCTGATGCGGCTGCAGAAAAGCCGGATCAAGGCGAAGTGCTCGCCGTCGGCAACGGCAAGATTCTCGAAGACGGCAAAGTGCGTCCGCTGGACGTCAAAGTAGGCGACCGCGTCCTGTTCGGCAAATACGCCGGCCAGACCGTCAAGATCGACGGCCAGGAACTGATGGTCATGCGCGAAGAAGACATCATGGCGATCGTCACCAAGTAATTGGTCCGCGTCCCTACTTAATCCACGAAATTCAGGAGAAACAACATGGCAGCTAAAGAAGTAATCTTCGGCGACGCAGCGCGCGCCAAAATGGTTGAAGGCGTCAACATCCTCGCCAATGCAGTCAAAGTCACCCTGGGCCCGAAAGGCCGCAACGTGGTGCTGGAGCGCTCGTTCGGCGCCCCTACCGTGACCAAGGACGGCGTATCCGTTGCCAAGGAAATCGAACTGAAAGACAAGCTGCAGAACATGGGCGCGCAAATGGTCAAGGAAGTTGCTTCCCGCACCAGCGACAACGCCGGCGACGGCACCACCACCGCGACCGTGCTGGCCCAGGCCATCGTGCGCGAAGGCATGAAGTTCGTGGCCGCCGGCATGAACCCGATGGACCTGAAGCGCGGCATCGACAAGGCCGTTGCCGCCACCGTCGAGCAGATCGCCGTCATCGCCCGTCCATGCACCACCACCAAGGAAATCGCCCAGGTTGGCGCGATCTCGGCCAACTCCGACTACTCGATCGGCGAGCGCATCGCTGAAGCGATGGAAAAAGTGGGCAAGGAAGGCGTCATCACCGTGGAAGACGGCAAGTCGCTGAACGACGAGCTGGACATCGTGGAAGGTATGCAGTTCGACCGCGGCTACCTGTCGCCATACTTCATCAACAACCAGGAAAAGCAAGTCGCCATCCTGGAAAACCCGTTCGTGCTGCTGTGCGACAAGAAGATCTCCAACATCCGTGACCTGCTGCCGGTACTGGAACAAGTCGCTAAAGCCGGCCGTCCACTGCTGATCATCGCTGAAGACATCGAAGGCGAAGCACTGGCGACCCTGGTGGTCAACAACATCCGCGGCATCCTGAAGACCTGCGCCGTCAAGGCCCCAGGCTTCGGCGACCGTCGCAAGGCCATGCTGGAAGACATCGCCATCCTGACCGGCGGCCAGGTCGTGGCTGAAGAAGTCGGCCTGACGCTGGAAAAAATCTCGCTGGCCGAACTGGGCCAGGCCAAGCGCATCGAAGTGGGCAAGGAAAACACCATCGTCATCGACGGCGCTGGCGAAGCTGCCGGCATCGAAGGCCGCGTCAAGCAGATCCGCGTGCAGATCGAAGAAGCGACCTCGGACTACGACCGTGAGAAGCTGCAAGAGCGCGTGGCCAAGCTGGCCGGCGGTGTTGCCGTGATCAAGGTTGGCGCTGCCACCGAAGTCGAGATGAAAGAGAAGAAAGCCCGCGTGGAAGACGCCCTGCACGCTACCCGCGCTGCCGTGGAAGAAGGCATTGTGCCAGGCGGCGGCGTAGCCCTGCTGCGTGCCCGCGCTGCCCTGAACGTCAAAGGCGACAACCCGGACCAGGAAGCGGGCATCAAGATCGTGCTGCGCGCCATGGAAGAGCCACTGCGCATGATCGTGCAGAACGCCGGCGAAGAAGCTTCGGTGGTCGTGGCAGCCGTTCTGGCTGGCAAGGGCAACTACGGCTACAACGCTGCCAACGGCACCTATGGCGACATGGTCGAAATGGGCGTGCTGGATCCAGCCAAGGTCACCCGCTCGGCACTGCAGAACGCAGCGTCGATCGCCGGCCTGATGTTGACCACCGACTGCATGGTCGCTGAAGTTGCCGAAGACAAGCCAGCCGGCGGCATGGGCGGCATGGGTGGTATGGGCGGCATGGGCGGCATGGACGGCATGATGTAATTGCTAGCCCCCGGCTTGCCGGGGGCGCCGCAGCCCGCTGCACAAGAGGCCAGCTTCTCCGGAAGCTGGCCTTTTCTTTTGTGCGGCCGGAATAGGCCGAGCCGGTTCAGGGTTGAACTGACAACAACGGCCAGATGGGGTAGAGTCGTCCTGGCGCCGCTGCCGGCCGCCGACGGACCGGTACACCATTTCCCCACTTGGAGCAGGACGATGCCTACCAAAAACGTTGATGGCTATGAAGTCGAGTTCACGGGCGAATTGCTGGAGGGTACAGGGTTGTGGGGCGCGTACGTGTCGATCTATGCCCCGTCCAATAACCCCATGCATTTGAACAACATCTATCCCAAGCGGCGCGTCTCGGCCGACCTGAAACTGGCGGACCAGCACGCCGCCGAGGCGGAGGCGGAGCGGGCCGCGTCCGCGATCCTGGACGAACTACGGGCGTAGCGCGGCACGCCGCTCACGCGGCATCATCGTTCCGGCCGGCCGCGCTCATCAGGTTGGTGCGCAAGTTGACGATGGCTTTTTGCAGCACGCGGAATTCCTCCGGCGCCAGGCCGGACGCCTTGGCCGTCACTTCGCGGAATGCGAAGGCCCTTTCCCGCAGTTCCCGTCCCGTGGTGGTGAGCGAGACGCGCACGCTGCGCTCGTCCTCGCTGTCGCGCTCGCGGCGCACGTAGCCCATCGCTTCCAGGCGCTTCAACATGGGCGTCATCGTACTCGGTTCCAGAAACAGCTTTTCGCTCAGGCCCTTGACGGTCTGGCTGTCCTCTTCCCACAGGCAGACGATGGTGACGTATTGCGGATAGGTCAGGCCCAGCTGCTCCAGCACAGGCTTGTAGACGCGCGAATAGGCCAGGTTGGTCGAATAGACGGCAAAGCACATGAAGTCGCCGAGCCTGGCGATTTCCTTGCTGGCCTCAGTTTTATTGCTCATTCGGCATCCCCTACAAATTTATTTATCACGATAATGATTATCGTACTTGAACGCAACCAAAAACTCATCTACACTTCGCTTCATAATGATTATCGCAATAAGTAAATACTTGCTTGCAACCGCCGGACAACCACCCCACCACCACTGGAGAAAGTTCATGCACCAATACCTCAGCAACCATCGCCGCCGCGTCCTTGCCGCCGCCACCTTCGCCCTGGCCGGGGCGCAGTGGGCACTGCCGGGAGCTGCGCTGGCCCAATCGGCAAGCACCGCGCCGATGGCAACCGCGACGGCGAGCGCGGAACCGGCCGGCTTCCGGGCCATCCGCCAGATCGACGCCGGCGTGCTCAACGTGGGCTATGTGGACGCAGGCCCGGCCGAGGGCCCGGCCGTCATCCTGCTGCACGGCTGGCCGTACGACATCCACAGCTACATCGATGTGGTGCCCATGCTGACCAAGGCCGGCTACCGCGTGATCGTGCCGCACCTGCGCGGCTACGGCACGACCCGCTTCCTCGACGCCAAGGCCGTGCGCAACGGCGAGCCGGCGGCGCTGGCCGCCGACGTGGTGGCGCTGATGGATGCGCTGAAGATAGACCGCGCCATCCTCGCCGGTTACGACTGGGGCGCCCGTACCGCCGACATCGTGGCTGCCCTGTGGCCGCAACGGGTCAAGGGCCTGGTGTCCGTCAGCGGCTATCTGATCGGCAGCCAGCAAGCGGGCCAGCAAGCCTTGCCGCCGGGCGCCGAGCTGCAATGGTGGTATCAGTTCTATTTCGCCACCGAACGGGGCCGCGCCGGTTACGAGAAGTACCACCACGATTTCGCCAAGCTGATCTGGAAAACCGCGTCGCCCCAGTGGCGCTTCGACGATGCCACGTTCGAGCGCAGCGCGGCGGCCCTGGACAATCCGGACCATGTCGCCATCACCATCCACAACTATCGCTGGCGCCTCGGCCTGGCCGATGGCGAAGCCCAATACGCGGCGCTGGAAGCGCGGCTGGCCGGCTTCCCATCCATCACCGTGCCGACCATCACCATGGAAGGCGACGCCAACGGCGCGCCCCACCCCGAGCCGGCCGCGTATGCCCAGCGTTTCACGGGCAAGTACCGGCATGAACTCATCAGCGGCGGGACCGGCCACAACCTGCCGCAGGAAGCGCCGCGCGCCTTTGCCAACGCCGTGATCGCTGTCGATCACCTGTGAGCACCAACATCGCAATAAGTACCAGCCTCGCCTGAGGCAGCCAACCCAACCGAAAAGGAAACCAACATGCACGCCAAGAAACTGCTGGCCGCCATCGCCGCCACTCTGTCGTTTGTCACCGCCCTGCCGCCGGCGCTGGCAGCAGTGCCCATCACCGCGCTCCAGGGCACGGCCGCCAAGCCGACCATAGTGCTGATCCATGGCGCCTTCGCCGACTCGAGCAGCTGGGACGGGGTGGCGAAGTCGCTCATGGCCAAGGGCTATCCGGTGCTCAGCGTTGCCAATCCACTGCGCGGCATAGCAAACGACGCGCAATATGCCGCCAGCGTCATCGGCGCCATCAAGGGTCCGCTGGTTCTGGTCGGTCACTCCTACGGCGGCATGGTCATCTCCAAGGCTGCCGAGGGCAACCCCGATGTGAAGGCATTGGTCTACGTGGCCGCCTTCGCGCCCGAACAGGGGGAAACGGTGGCTGGCCTGGCAGGCAAATTCCCCGGCGGGACGCTGGGCGAGGCGCTGGCCGATCCCGTCGTGTTAGCCGATGGCGGCAAGGATCTGTACATCCGCCAGGACAAATTCGCCCAGCAATTCGCGGCCGATGTGGCGCCGCGACAGGCTGCGCTGATGGCGGCAGGCCAGCGTCCGGTGTCGGTCGCCACGCTCAACGAAGTGTCGGACGGTACTGCGTGGAAGCAGCTGCCATCCTATTTCGTGTACGGCACGGCGGACAGGAACATCCCCGTCGAAGCCTTGCGCTTCATGGCCAAGCGCGCCCACGCAAAGGATGTGGTCGAATTGCAAGGCGCATCGCATGTGCTCATGGTCTCCCGGCCCGACGCCGTGGCCAGTGTCATCGAGGAAGCGGCCGGCAACAGGTAATTCGTCCGTCACGCCACGCCTCCTTTTGCCTGCGCCTGCTGCGGTTGCGGGCGGCCAGGCAAAGCGGGAAAGGCTGAAAGGCCAGTCCCGTCACGGCCCCGCTATCGCAAGCCATCGTTGTTACCCGTTTCAATGGAAGGGAATTGTTATGCTGCGTTTTGTCACCAGCCTGTTGCGCGGGCACTGGCGTCGCTGGTACGCCTGGGGCGCGCTTGTTTCGCTCGGCCTTGGCGTTGCCGTGTCCACTAACCTGTCGGCCGCCGTGGCCGGCGACAAGCCATGGACAGCGCATGACGGCGCGCTGCCGGTGCTGGGCAACCTGCCCTCGCTCGGCGGCGCGTCGGCGTGGCTGAATTCGCCGCCGCTCGATGTCGCACAGCTGCGCGGCAAGGTGGTGCTGGTCGATTTCTGGACCTATTCCTGCATTAACTGCATCCGCACCCTGCCCCACGTGCGCGCCTGGGCCGAGAAGTACCGCGACCAGGGGCTGGTCGTGGTCGGCGTGCACACGCCGGAATTCGACTTCGAAAAGGACACGGCGAATATCAGCAAGGCGATCGCCCGTTTCAAGCTCGATTATCCGATCGCGGTCGACAGCGAACACCGGATCTGGAACGCCTTCCGCAACAATGGCTGGCCGGTGTTCTACTTCGCCGATGCGCAGGGCCGGGTGCGGGCGCGCCTGGTGGGCGAAGGCAACTACGACAAGGCGGAGACGATCATCCAGTCGCTGCTGGCCGAAGCCGGCAAGCCAGCTGCCACGGGCGCGCCGGCGACGCTCCAGGCCGGCGCCGAACAGGCGGCTCCCGATATCGCCCACCTGCGCTCCGGCGAAACCTATGTCGGCTACGAACAGGCGTCCAACTTCGCCTCGCGCGGCGGCTTGAAGCGGGACGTGGCATCTGACTACGCCAGCGATGTGGCGCATGTGAACGAATGGGCGCTGGCGGGCAACTGGACCGTCGGCGCGGAACATGCGCGCCTGAATCTGGCGGGCGGCGGTATTGCCTATCGTTTCAATGCGCGCGATCTGCATCTGGTCCTGGCGCCGCGCGCGGATGGCGGGCCGGTGCGTTTTCAAGTCAGGATTGACGGCCATGCACCGGGTGCGGATCACGGTTCCGATACCGATGCGCAAGGCAACGGCATCGTCACCGCAGCGCGCCTGTACCAGCTGGTGCGCCAGTCCGCCAAGGTGAGGGAATGTAGGTTTGAAATCCGCTTTCTCGATGCGGGCGTGGGTGCCTTTGCCTTTACTTTTGGCTGACGGCGGCACTTCCCCTTTGCGTCGCCACAAAGGCGCCGCGCCGACGCGCCCGTATAGTGGACCACTGCGGCATATGGGCGCCGCACGGAGGAACCATGGGAAACTTCGATGCGGAACGGCCTGCCGTCGCCTGCCAGCACAAGCAGCTGGCGTTCGATGCGCAGGCGCGCAAGATGGGCCTGCGGCCGCACGACCTGTGGGTGGGCGGCTATGTCGATTACGAATGGGACCATTTGCGGCTGGTGCTCGATCATCTGCCGCTGCGGCTGGAAGGCTTGCCCATGCTGGAGTTCGGCTGCAATGTGGGGGCCTCGGCCATCCTGTTCGCCTACCTGGGGGCGCGGGTGTGCGCCATCGATATCGCGGCCGACTGGGTGGCGCTGGCGCAGCTGAACGCGCAGCGCTACGGCATGGACGGCATCGATTTCGTGCACGTGCCCGATTCCTGCCGGCTGCCGTTCGCGGACGGGCAGTTCCAGCTGATCGCCTGCAACAGCGTGCTCGAATATGTGGCCGCCGGCCAGCAGGGCGCCGTGCAGCGCGAGCTGGACCGGGTGCTGGCGCCCGGCGGCGCCATCCTGCTGACGGGCACCAGCAATCGTCTGTGGCCACGCGAAGCGCACACGGGGCGCTGGCTGGTCAACTACCTGCCACGCGCGTGGGACCGGCTGTGGGGCAAGCCGTTGCAGCGCGGGGTGTGGCCGTGGACGGCGCGCCATGGTTTCGGCCCCCACTACCGCAACCTCGATACGGCCGATCCGGCCAACTACTTCGCCCGTTCGCGGCGCAGCATGGGTACGCCGCGACGCCTGCTGGGCCCTCTGCTGTGGACGGCCGCCACGCTGGGCGTGGGGCCGGGCTTGCTGGCCAAGCACATTTCCTGCCTGCTGGTGAAACAGCCACCGGCCTGAGCGCGGCGCATTGCCCAAGGGCAGGCTTTGGATTAGTATGGCCGCTTTCCACCACCACGCCACGCCGCTCCCTGCCCATGGTCTTACGCGCCCTGCCCTCCCGCCGTTCCGCTGTTGTCGCCGCCCTCGCGGGTGCGCTGGCCGCAGGCGTGGGCGCTTACTGGCTGTTGCCGGCCGAGGCGGGCACGCCGCCGGAGCAGGCGGCATCGGCTTCGGCTTCGGCTTCGACTTCGACTTCGACTTCGGCATCGGCATCGGCATCGGCATCGGCATCGGCATCGGCAGCATCGGCTGTGCCGGCGGCAAGCAGTGCCAGTACTGTGCCGGCATCATCCGCCGCCACGCAACACGCCCGCAGCAAGGAACAGGCCGCCGCCGCGCTGATGGCGCTGCCGGAACTGCAAGCCTGGTCGGCTTTATTGGCAAAGCAATCGGGCGGCAAGACGCATGGCGCGTTGATCGAATACGATCCCACGCTGCGCACCGTGCGCGGCAAGACCTATTGGCAATTCAGCTTTGTGGAAAACAGCCCGGAGGCGGCCATGCGCTGGGAAAGCTTTCTGCTGTCGACCAGCGACGATGAAATCCTGGTCGAAGACCTGGCCAGCGACGAGCTGCTGAGCCTGGAGCAGTGGCGCAAGCAAAAGCAGCCCGCCAAGCGCAGCAGCATCGACGGCTGACGCACGCCAGCCCGGCCGCCAGGCAGCGCCAACGGCTTGCCTGCGCCGGCCCAGCCGCCAAGTGTGGCTGATGGCGCACCCTGTCGACCTTACGACATTGCGGACGACCGCATCCGCGCTGGCCGTCCCGTCAAACGGCCGGGCGCGCGCTCGCCTGACCGGCGCTACTCACCTGCCCTATCCACGTCACCGTCAGCAGCGTGATGCCGGCCGCGATCCAGCCGTTGATGCCGTAGCCGGCGATGTGGCCGGCACTATCCGTCTGCAAGGTCAACCCGCCCAGCAACGCGCCCAGGCCGCTGCCCAGCTGCTGCAAGGCCGCGTTGACGCTGAGGAAGGCGCCGCGGCTGGCCGGTTCCGGTATCGTCGTCATCAGCGCCTGCAAGGGGATGTTGCGGCCCGAAACGGACATCATGAAGAACGGGAAGAACGCCATCACGGCCAGCAGCGGCAGCTGCGGCATGTGCGTCATGAACAGGAAGCACAGCACGGAGAACAGCGCCACATAGCGGTACACCTGCTGCTTGCCGGCCCGGTCCGACCACACGCCGATCAGGCGCGCGCTGAACAGCGTGGCGCAGCCGCCGGCCAGGTAGACGTAGGTGATCTGCGCCGGCTGTATGCCAAGGTTACCCACCAGCATGGGCGAGATGAAGGGAATGATCAGCATGCCCGCCATCATGTTCAGCACGGACAGCAGGAAGGCCCGCAAATGGCGCGGCACGCGGAACAGGCCGACGAGGTTGGGCAGCACGTCGGCCAGCGGCACCTTGTGGCCAAGATGGCCCCGCAGCGCCGGCAGCACGGCCCAGCCGGCCAGCCACACTAGCAGCGACAGCACCACCAGCAGGTAGAACGGCGAAGCCCAGCCGAAATGGGCCGCCAGCATGATGCCGGTGGGGACGCCGGCCACGGCCGCCAGGCTGAACGAGGTCATCACGATGCCCATGGCCGCGCCACGCCGCTGGGGCGGGATCAGGTCGCCGATGATGGCCTGGCCGATCGCGCCCAGCACGCCGCCCGTGAGGCCGGCGAAGGCGCGCGACCACACCAGGGTGGCAAAGTCCGGCGCCAGCGCGCACGCCAGATTGGACAGCGTGAACAGCAGGAACACCGTCAACAGCAGGCGCTTGCGGTCGAAGCGATCGATATAGGTGGCCGCCAGCAAGCCTGACAGCCCGGCGCACCAGGCATAGGCTGACACGGCGCCCGACACGGCCGCCGGCGAGATGGCAAAGGCCCGCATCAACTGGGGCGCCAGCGGCATCATCACCATGTAGTCCATGATGACGGTAAATTGCGTGAGGGCGAGCAGCCACAGCACGATGCGCTCACGCGCGGGAGTCAAGGTGGTTGGCACTTGTTATTGTCCTTGGAAAGTGATGGGCGCAAAAATGGACGGGCAAATCAGTCCAGCGCCTCGATGTCGGCAATGGCGCGGCGCAGGATGGCGCGCACCTGCTCCAGCCGCGCCGGCTCCGGATGGCCGTCACGGGCGCGCAGATGCACCAGGTTGCGCAGTTCGTGCATCAGGTTGCGGATATCGCCGCGCGCATCGCACGGCTCGCCCATGCGGGCAAGGATAGCATCAACGAACTGGCGGTGCTCGGCCAGGAAGGCTTCGCCTTCGGGCGTGATGGTGTGCAGCTTCTTGTTGCCATCGGCCACAGCCGACACATGGCCCATATCGAGCAGCATGGACAGCAACGGATAGATGGCGCCGGGGCTGGGCGTGTAGCCGCCGCCGGAGCGCTGCTCGAGCTCCTTGATGATTTCGTAGCCATGGCGGGGCTTTTCGGCGATCAGTTGCAATACGACATAGCGCATCGCGCCGGCGTCGAACATCTTCGGCCCGCGCCCGTGGCCCCGCCCGCCGCCATGGTGGCCGTGCATGAGGGAATGGAAGCGATGGGCGCCGTGCAGGAATCGGAACATGGGGAAACTCCTTAAGATATATCGGAATAAGATATATCGTAAACGTATTCCGGCAGAGTTCAAGCACAAATTTGTAACAGCAAAAAAAATGGGGACGTACCCCGATTTGCGAATTAG